>JAFXXN010000077.1 GCA_017542245.1 Lachnospiraceae bacterium | reverse complement strand
CGGTCCTTCACCATTCATAAGATCCATTGCAAGATCATTACTCAGTTCTGCATTTGCATTGAGCAGCGCAGCCTCATAATCGTCATGACTACTTACATTGTCAAAGTTTAAGTAATCCTTTCTATTGTATCTATCAGAAAGCTGAATAAAGTAATTACTATTACTATTGTTGAACTTAATTATCGCATCAGATATTGTTTCATCCACTTTTCCATCCGGAGTATATAATTCTACTATGGTCTTGCCGGCATGTGGATTTATCTCCGCTTTTGTGAGCTCAACGATTGTATAACTATTTACATATCGAGATGTAAACATGTTTGATGAATTATATTGACCACAAAGAAGATAGTTATCCTCTGAGCAATCTGCTATTTCCAAATTCCTTAAGTACGCTCTGTTAACACCACACCAACTATAATCAAATACTTTTTCGACAGTTTTCTCATTCATATCAATCATTGAAACACCCTGGGGTGATGTAAAGAAAACATTGGAATCATGCCCATTACGCGAATGAAGCAGCTGGTCAACATCTAACCAGTCGTATTTATTCGCTTTTGCCTCAGTTAATTTGAATTTTCCAAGATCCAATTCGTAGTATTTATAACTCCTGTCCACTGCTGCCGGAACGAGCGCTGTAGAGTCATTCAACGTCAGAATAACCGGTATTTCATATATATCCGTTTTTGAATCTTTAACATCAATATCTGTTACTTTTCCATCAGGTGAATAAACTCTTAACTGACAATATTTTCTTTCTCTTCCATAGTAATTCAAAGTTTCAATTCTATAATCTCCAACGGTATATGAGCCACTATATTGGAAATCATCATCAATCTCATAAACTTGCGTATCTATAATAGATTCTGAATCAAGATCAATATAATAATCTCTTTTATAGTATGTATTAGTCTCGGATTCCCACGATTCACACTTTACGATCAGTTTTCCGTTAATATATGATGCTGTTTCAGGCCAATCCGTCGGTTCCAGAATTCTGTATAGATCAATCGTTTTCTTTAATTGTTTAGTGTCTCTATCTATTACACATATATTTTTGATGGCAAAGTCCGAGTTGGTTTTTATCTTATTCCAATCCGTTACTTTATAGTCTCCATCAGCGAAAACAACTATATTATTGTCATCAGCACCGGCTAACCTTGGAAACATATCTTCTATTGCTCTTTGTGGATCAAGACCGAGCTCCACATCAACGATCTCTCCATTGAACCAAGGAGCATCTGCTGAGACCGTTTTGTCAATTATTCCGTTATTTCCCTTATTACAGGATGCTATTGAAAACTGCATCGAAATAATCAATGCAATAATCACTATCCTTTTAAGAATAATCTTTATATTGCTTATCATTTAACAACCCCGGAAAATGCGCATCTTAAGGCAATTTGTCATATCTAACAGATTATATTTTCTATGTATTGCTATATACTTGTTCATTTACCTTAGGAAAAGAATCCGAGCCAGCCTTTTTTATATTCTTCGCCACCCCACTCAACAACAGTGAATCCTTTTCTTTCGGAAGGGTTAAGTGATGTCAGATCCTGCGGTTCTATATCAATCGGTTTATCTGACGTATACCACAGCATGTTGACTCTTATAACTGTATCAGGCTCCGGTGAGACAATAAGTTTGGAAACATCTTCATATGCGGTTGTCTGGAAGGTAATAACATTATAATTGTTCTGCTCCATTTCGGGACACCAGTAATCTATGAAATCTGCGGTCTCTGCATCCGTGAGTCCCAATAGGTGAAGTGCGTCCTTCAGGAACTCCTCAGTGTCTTCACCCTTGACACAGAAACCTTTGCTTAAATCAGGCCTTATCGCAATATCTCCTTCCCAGAATAGGTAAGGATACCTGTTGCCGTCTTTATCAGTCAGTTGTCCGTCAGGTTCTGCAGTTACGTTCCATCCGGCTAAACTGGAATATTCAGGATATGAATACGTCACCTTGCCGTTTAATTCCAGTCTTACATTAACTTCGGTCTGTGCTTCCGGGTAAAGATAGATGACTGGTTTTTTTGCGGACATTTCAATCTCGAAAATTGTTAATCCTATGGCCAAAATAATATTGCAGACAAGAGCAATCAGCCATAATAGCCTGTACTGCCTTGCTTTCTTTTTGTCTCCATACAGCTTAGCTTTATATGAACGGTAAAGGAATAGCAATCTGGGAAGCAAAAACAAATTCGCGCCAAGAAGGGTAAGTAACTCGACCCAGTTATAGCTCAGAAATACAAGGTTAAACCAGAATTCAAGGTCGTGAAGGTTAAAAATGAAACCCAGAATATACATGTGAAGACTCAGAATAACCATGCCGACACCATGTATTGCAAGGCGCGTTTGTTTTGATTTAAGAGAACGCTCGATTTTGGCGTTGTCAGAATAAATAAGATCGTTTTCCATTTTATTCACCACGCCCTTCTACCTGAAATTTGAATAGTAAATCTTTGATCCGATCGGACCCAGCACGAAAAGTAAGACAAATACGACCATAACGAGAAATGATGCAAAAACAACATGACGCGCCAGATTTTTCTTAAAGATCATATAGACCAAGAAAACAGCAAACGCAGCAACAGCAATTGTGATCACAAATCCGACAAGTGTTTTGGTTTTTACATCTCTGTTGTTTTTAGCCTCGGCTTCTCTTATGGCATCAAGATCACGGATTATTTCCTCGGGATTCTCGATCCATTTCAAGTCAATACCGCCCCACAGGGTATAACCGGTACCATCTTTATCATAATAATATGAAATGCTGATATATGCTTCTTCCTCCGGATAGTCGTGCATATGTACTTGAGCCACTTCAATCGTTGAACCTTTAGGGACCCGTAATATATTACTCCCGTCGCCCCGCTCCTCAGTTTCCCAATTCACGTAACTGGAAAAACGCACATTTTCCGTCAATACAACTTTCTTTTCTCCATTATGATAATCACAATAATTCTCGGGATAGGGTTCATAATTACGATACGGAATAATAACAAGGAAAACAAACGGATAAAAGGCAAATATGATAAACTCGACCAGCATCACTAATATCAAAGCTGCAGTCGAAGTAACAGGTTTATCTGATCCGTTCTGCTTGGGTTTAACGGAAAGCTTCCTTTCTGGTTCGGTTGTTCTTATCTCTTCACTCATCTTGTAATCTCCGTCCCATTACCCCATTAACTCTACCCAATTATCTTTTCTTATTATTGCATTTAAAAATTTGACACGTTGCTACAAGCGTCTCATGTTTTTCTTGATGTATATGCAACAGGTTGATCTGCGCGTATCTCGTCTGAGTTGGTACCAAAATTGACTAGATACCATAAAAAAACGGATAATAAAGCTATAATTATCAAAGCAAAAATAAGTAAAACTATGAACCTTCTCTGTTTTTGCCGTAGTATTTCTTTTTGAAGATCATATTCCTTGCTATTCTCTTCAAGTTTATTCATTAATTTCTCATTTTGTTTTTTCAGTTCTTTTATCAATTCATCTTGTCTGGCACGGGATTTTTCGCGTTCAGCAAGAATTGAGTCATTAATAGAGTCTTGACCTGTAACAAGATTATCAACACTATCAGAAATTCTACCGAGTATGTTTTGTCCGGCATCTTTTGAAGGACTAATCAAATCGTCTTCATCACTTAAAATCTCATCTTCCGTTACACCCAATAAAGTTGCCAGACGTTTTAATTCGTCTCCATTAGGTTTTGAACTGTTCTGTTCCCACCGGGAAACAGTTCTTCTGGTCACATCAAGGATCCTGGCCAAATCCTCTTGAGAATAGCCATTCTTTTCTCTGTATAGCTTTATCCTTAAACCAGACACGCTATCATCCTCCCAAATTACCTATATTTTAAGTCTATGTTAACCACTACCACTTGGCAAGTGACACATTGCCTGTCTCATATGAGACAATCTACGAGAAGAAAGCCATTGTTTTCATGGCTTTGGGGCCTGTTTTTCATGTGACACGTACAAACTGTTGCTTGCATGTTTTATAAGTAACTGCTGTCACTTCCCTCAACCACCATTGCAGAACAGCCTGCAGTGTGCTATCTTTATTATTGAACACGTTCAATAATTGGAGCACACCATGCAAAAAGACGAGAAACTTAACATCACAAAGGATAAGCTGCTCGAAGCAACATTCCTTCTCATGGAGGAAGCTGACGATCCTCTGGCAGTCACATCCAGGCAGATAGCAGACAGGGCCGGCGTTAAGCCCTCCATGATCAACTATTGCTTCGGCTCAAGAGAGAATCTTATTTACAACACTTACCAGAAGCAGTATCTGGGATTCCTTCAGGAGAAAAAGATCGCTAAGCTCATAGCCTCCGACATCGCACCCAAAGAGCTTCTCAAAAAGCTCCATTTTACTGTCGCAAAGTGCCTGGTGGAGAACCCCAAATTCACAAAGGCCATAACAGGCTTCGTACTCTTCAACAGAGACCTGTCGAAGGAATCATTCAGCTACCCGTATGTTAAAAAACATTACAACGGCCGCAGGACCGATGAGGAGTGCAGGCTGATCGCGTACGAGCTCTCTGCCATGATGCAGCTCATCGTGTGCCGCAAGGACGACATTAAGGAGAGCTTCGGCATCGACCTTAATAAGGATAAAGAGCTTAAGAAATATATCGACATGAGAGTCGATCTTTTGCTGGGTGACTGATCATGAAATATATCTTTGACTTAAGATCTTTACCTATCGAGAAGCAGGCCCGGGCAGGCGGCAAGGCGTCGTCCTTATCTCTCATGATTAAAAATCTCAAGATGAACATTCCATCGGGATATGTCATCTTGGCGGACGGTTTTCGGGATGGGAATCTGACAGAAGACGCACAGAAAGAACTCACTGAACTGCTCGTCAAGCTTAACAGGAATAAGACTTACGCGGTAAGATCTTCTGCGATCGGAGAAGACGGCGAGAGCAATTCTTTCGCGGGTCAGTATGAGACACTGACAGACGTTGCCGTCGATAAGATAAATGACGCAGTAGCACAGGTCGCACAGTCTGCTAAGAGCGCACGGGTTGAAGAATATAAGAACCGTAATGACACAGCCGGCGAAGGCATCGGCGTCGTCATACAGGAATTCATAAAGCCTGACTTTGCAGGCGTAATATTCACCTCGGATGTCATAACAGGCAGGGACGAGAAGATCGTCGGCAACTACGTAAAAGGTGAGGGCGAGAAGCTCGTGTCAGGCATCGAGAATGCCGAAGAGTTTAAGCTCGGCGCGATAGACAAAACATTTGAAGGCAATCCTGAGATCGCGCCTTACGCAAAGACACTCCGCAAATACTCTCTTGCGATCAGGTCTTTATACGGTGTTCCGATGGACATCGAATGGGCGATCGCAAACCGCAAAGTCTATATCTTGCAGGCGCGTCCCATCACTACGCTCCGCAGGCTTGATCCGAAGAATTACGATATAAACGGCACCCGCTCGGGCTATAAACTCCTTACGAAGACAAACGTCGGCGAGATCTTCATG
>JAFXXN010000076.1 GCA_017542245.1 Lachnospiraceae bacterium | reverse complement strand
TAGTTGGCATTGTAGGAAAATCCAAAAGTTTAGATTTTCCCACAATGCTTATCTTTTGGTCTTTGGTTCGGAATAGTGTAGTGCTGGCGGTCTATCTCTTGTTTTCGGTTGCTTGCTTCCTTACCGTACATGAGCATTTGCGCCGGGGTTGTCATTGCCGTATCCTTCCATGAGATTAATGACACCCCAGATACCAAGACCTGCACCAAGAGCAATCACGAGTGTCTGAAGTACGCCTACTGCTGAGTTGAAAAATTCCATAAGTTCCTCCTTTGATCTGTGCCTTTTTGGCAATGCATATGGATGTGATTCTCTGTTTTCTGTCTCTGGTGATGCAAAGGATTTTTATCCTCTCGTGCGTCTGCACCATTCCTGATCACCCAGATCCTGAAAACAAAACAAGCAGACAGATGCCTTCACAGGTGACGTCTGACTGCCATGTATTCCGCATCTGATGATGCGGTATCGATATGAGCCCGATATTTCCGGGGAATAAGAAACCGGAGAGCTCTGCAATAAGTGTCTCCGGCTAAAGCAGGTATTCATCTGTATGTGGCATGATAAACCTGTTTATTGCTGATAGCGTTGTAAAAAGGCCTGATCCGCTTTCTGCAGCTTTAAAACATATTCATCATAAGCATGACTAAGTTTTCTCATTGCAGGAATGAAAACGCTGTTATATCCCTGCTCTTGATTGAACCTCTTTAACACTTCCTTAAGCTTAGCTCCATCTGAATTTCGGTATTCTTCAGTATTCTGAAACTTAAGATACCGCTCGATGATTTCTTTATGATTTACAAGCCAGTTTTCTGGATCATCTATGACATCTGATAAAGCATTCCTTGTATTCAAGAAGATTTCCTGACTGTCCAGAGTATTCAGGGAATCCAGATAATCTTCTAATTCATCGGGGATTTCCATATGTACGCTATCAAGATAATCACAGATTTCATGATAGGCATTCTCCTGTTCTTCGATTTCGATCGGATTCATTAAAAATTCGCGGAAATGGAGCGATAAATAATTTCCCCAGAATCCGGGAAAGGCGATCATCAAGCGGTCTATTACAGATTCCCGGCATTCCGCCGCGGCTGCTTTAAGCTTCACGGCATTCCAGTCCAAAGATGATGCCAGCTCTTTCAGAAGATCGTTCTGTTCTTTTCTTCTCTGCAGGTCACGCCGCTGCGTATCAATGATTTTCCAAAAAGCCAAACTATCACCTTTATTAACCAGTTCCGCGATATTAACAACAGATACGCCAAGACTTCGCAGAAGCGAAATCTTTTTCAGTTTTTCAACATCTTCCGCAGAGAAGGATTTGTACCCATTCTCTGATATTGCAGGATCAAGCAATCCTTTCTGACAATAGTATTCAATCGCTTTTTTCGTTGTTCCAGATAATTTTGCGGCTTCATTGATATACATAAGCATCACCTCCAGCTAAACCATAAGCCACCCCCTGAGGGAGCAGTCAAGAGGTTTTTTGAAAGCAGCGTATTGCTTGAAAACTGCACTGGCAAAATCAACTTCCTATCCTACTTGTAATTGATGTTTGCTAAAGTTAGTTGAGTTTTTTTCTCAGATAATTGAATTTTGTCTACGCATAATTGGCTTTTATTTTTCTCAATTCACGACACCATACTTCACCTACCTGCTGGAAGAACTTCCAAAGATCATCAATGAAGGCTGCACAACAATGCCTGATAAACTTCCGCCTTGGTCAGAAGAAGTCCATCAAAAGCTTGGTATGTAAAACCATTCCCTTTGACACCGTTAAGTGTACCTGGGAATGGTTTTATCATAGGTACGGATTATCGTGCGCTTACAAATAATCGAATGCCATCGTCTTTCCCTCCTTTCCTGAATTTCTGCAAAGAAAAAGGACGCCAATCTACTGGAAATGCCAGTAAACTAACGTTCTCTAATGACTATGTATATTTGTCTGTTCTGAATCTGGTTTTACATTGCTACTGTAACGGGGTCTAAAGCTATCACTACTGTGATGTACTTCTCCACCCGTTTTCCGCGGTCAGGCCAAGCCGTTTTGTCGAAGGTGAAATGTTCGAAAAAGTGCTTGAATTCAGCGATTTCTACGAGTTGGTGCGTGATAGAAACACAATGGTTTCCACGTGCCCCGAGACAGTAGAAAAAATAATCATACTGGTTCATGCTGTCTGGGAATTGGTCAAGGTAGGAACATGCTATTCGGAAATTGATCGAAAATATGATGTTGCTCCATTACCTTCAATGATATCAGCGACATTGCAAAACACATTGAACTGGAATTTATCCTAAAAATCCATCTTATTCTTCAACTTATTTACCAGAGATGCATCTAATTTGTTTAGAAGCTCCTGCATCGAAATTTGGCTAGACTTTCTTATTTCCTTAAGTTGTTCAGAATCCTTTATTTTTCTATCAGCTTCACTTTTAGGATATCCTTGCCCAAAAGGCTCTGAGAATAGAGCTTCAACTGTTCGTTCTAGATTATCAATACCAGACCAAGTATATTCTTCACCTAGGGGTAAAGATATCGCGTTTCCATTATTTATCTGTGCAAATAAATAAGCATCCTTCGGTGTCGGTGCATACCCGCAAATGACGCCTGGCATACTGTTGCAAGCCAACATCATTCCCTGTCCAGAAGAACAACCCGTAACTATAAAGTCCACCGTCCTATTCGCTAATAACACACCTACAAGAATAGAAATTTCTATATAAGAGTAATTTTCTTTTTCTTCCAACGTGCAACCAAAATTGATTACTTCAGAATCTTTTGGTGCATATTTTGTTACTGCATTATAAAGCATTTTATTTTTAGTCGCTTGTGAACTTGCCTGAATAACTCCGATTCTCATTCTTCCCCCACAAATCTCGATTTTACGCTCTGTTTCTCTTTACGGAATCTCTGGCTGATTCAGCTTCTTCTTTTGAAGCATACAGCCTTGATTCCCTGACTCTGGTTCCTCCGTCAGAATCTGTCCATTTGATTGTATAGAATCCTCCGGAGTACTTCAGTACCTTAGCTTCTTTGATCCAATTGACAGAAGAGATCAGATAAACTGTCTGATCAACCTGAAATCTGCCTTGAGCCATATCTGATCCCTGCCTTTCTGTAATTGATTATCCCATACCTGTGTGAAACAAATATGTAATTCCATTTTACCCTTTTACGGTTTCGATTACACCTCTAAGAATTTGGAATATAAGTGCGAAGCCTCCGATGATTCCTTCCAACACAACATCCAAAGCAACTACTCCGACCGTGCCGGCAAGATCATACTTATGCGGCACAAGCCAAAGAAACATCCTTCGAATACCGTACGGTACTCCGATGCAGATCCACATCAGGAGCATGTTCAGCTGATTGTCTTTGTAATAGACGGGAAGGAACAACATCGCTAACAGTACTGCCAGAGTTACAGGCAGCACTACGCTTCGCAGAAAGATCTTCATTCTGCGCATGTTTCCTCCTTAAATCGATCATTAGTCTCATTTGTGGGCTAAACAAAATAGGACTAAGCTTCAAAAACCCTTTATTTGCCGAGCCTTTTGAATTTAGTCCTATTATTCCATACGCATCTATGCAAAATCGTTTGACTCACTGAAAGAGACTTTTTGCAAATATAAGGAACTGAAAAAACGCTATGGGCGTATCAGCGTATACCGAATCGAAGATGAATATGAATGCACCGGTTAC
>JAFXXN010000075.1 GCA_017542245.1 Lachnospiraceae bacterium | reverse complement strand
GGTGGGTTATTTTGTTATACCCTAAATTACCCTCTGAATTTGTTTTTAAATTTGGAGGGATTTTTTTATGTCCTTTTTTCGGGCAGTTATCTATCTGCTCATACGAAGCAAAATTTATCAATACATAGCATATCAGAGAACACCTTAACTTTATCTCAAGCAGAAATCCTGATATAAAGGCAGGTGACACCGTGGTTGTCAGAACGACGGAGATTACAAGTTCACTTGGTTCATGGTTTATAAAATATGAAAAGGTTGGTAATGCAGAAGTTACTGATGCAACGATAACTGCAGGAGGATCAACCGGGACTGATACGAAGACAGATAACGAGCAGGGTAATACAACTGATACATCCGCTGACACAGGAAGTGACAATTCGGGAAGTTCATCATCATTTGCTGTTGGAGGTGGATCGTCATCTGAGCAATTACCTCTAGAGATCACAGATTATGGTTGGTATATGAACGAGGTTTCTTCCTACGATGATAGTGCATACATTGATTTCTGTACCATGATTCATAATCCGAATGAGAACCTGATTGCAGAGTTCCCCAAGGCAATCGTCACAGTAAAGAACGGAGATGGAAGTATACTGGCAACAGAAGAACAAACAGGAAGTATCATAATGCCGGGTGACACAATCACTCTTTGCGGTATGTTTTCTATGCCCATAGCTGATATAACTGACGATGCGCAGATTGTATTTGATGTGGATTGGAGCGACTTCACTTCCGGGAATTCACTCTATGATGCGGTAAAGACAACAGATTTCACGTTTTCAAATGTATCAGAGAGAAGCAGCAACGACGAGAACTTTATAACAGGCGAGATAACCAATAATTCCGCCACTGACCTTGATACCGTAAATCTTTCCATAGTTCTGAGGAAAGATGGGAAGATTGTATATATGGAAAATACCTTTGTGGATAGTCTTAAGGCCGGAAAGACTAAGGCATTTGAGTTCCAAAGATATCACAGCTGGCCGGAGCATGATACTATTGAGTGCTCTGCCATGACCTGGTAAAGGAGGGAGTTGATTATGGCTATCAGTCTGGTTTCAATTAAGTGTCCCCAGTGCGGAGCCGATCTGTCAGTGGAAAGTACAAGAGAGTTCTCTTTCTGTCAATACTGCGGCACAAAAGTAATGCTGAACAATGAAAATGAGTATATCTACCGGACTATAGACGAGGCTGGTATAAAGCAGGCAGAAACAGACAGAATTGTAAAGCTCAGACAACTCGATATGGAGGAGAAATCGAATTTTTCGAGGAAAACGCTGATAGTCGCATGGCTTGCGGCAACGGCGATACTTATCCTCATCGGAATAATTGGATTTACCATAGATAATGAAGGCATGGGAATGTGTATGCTATTTGCCATGTGCGTAGGAATGTGGGGTGGCATTGGACTGTTTATGGGAGATAACAAAAAGAAAAAGGCACATATAGCTGTAGGTGCAAACGAGGTGGCTATAACGGAAGCTATGACAGAATGCACGGAAAGAAATTATAACAGTGTAGTCATGCTGTTTAAGGGTGCCGGCTTTTTGAATGTAACTGCGGTGCCGCTCAATGATCTTAATATGTTTAATCAGAAGAAAAATGGGCAGGTAGAAGAGGTTACTATCAACGGAAATAACGAGTTTGAGGAAGGAGATATCTTTCCGAAAAATTCTAATGTGCTGATTACCTACCATAGCAAGTAGGAGAAGGGAGAAAAATATGGCTTTTTGTACGAATTGTGGAAGTGAGATTCCTGAAGGAACAAAGTTTTGTGCTAATTGCGGTGCGCCGGTAGGTAATGCTCAGAATGATGGGACCAATGCTGGCGGAAATAGTGTGCCGGAAACTTCGTCTGTATCTTCGGCATATGCCGTAAATAATCAAAGCGTATATGAACAAGATGTATATCAACAGCAGACCAGTAAGAGAGGACTGGTGGAGACAGATAATGTAAGCGGCCTTGAAAAATATGGAAAGTTCATAGGTATAGGTCTTTTAATCCTTGCAGTGGTTGATTTCGCCACTGATCCGCCAATACTTACAATAATACTTTCAACGGCAATTATCGGAGGAGCGATCTTTTGCCTTACAAAGAAGTATAAGCTTAAGGGCTTCCCTATAGCAGCTATAGTTCTTGCAGCATTTTGTCTTTTAGCGGGAGTAAACCAGGCAAATAGATATGGCATGTTTAAGATTCCCGGTAATGATAAGATAGCCGAGGATTTAACGGAGGAGCGGGCATCAACAGCAACAGCAACCGAGCAGGTAGCAAGTGAACCACCGTCCGTGAATGATGGGACTAAGACAGAACTGTTTAATCAAAAATTGGATAATGAACCTGCAGGCAATCAGGATGATGCTGTGGCTGCAACGGATTCCGATATGACAGATGAGAGCAAGGACGAGGATATCACTGAAACCACTGATCAAACATCTGGCGTGGATCCGGATTTAAAGGCATTTCTTGATAGTTACGAGGAATTTGTTGATGAGTATGTAGTGTTTATGAAGAAGTATATGGCAGATCCAACAAATGCCGTTTCAATGCTGAGTGAGTATTCTGAGATCATGGGAAAATATTCAGATTTCGCGGAAAAGGTAGATCAGTATGATTCAAAGGAAATGTCTACTGAAGATGCCAAATACTATCTTGAGGTGACCACGAGGTGTTCGCAGAAGATGCTTGATATTTATTCAAATTGACGTAAAGGATTAGTTGAGAATTTGAGGGAGTGGTATTCACTCCCTCTGTTTTAAGTTCTACTTTTATCGTGCCCTGTAGTGACTTGCTGTTGAACATAATCGTGAGAACTGTCTCTTCCAACATACTTTTGTACGTTGTCCATTTTCTGTTGAAGTGATTGGACTTCATTCTCAGCAGATTTATAAGTTTTTTCGAGGATAGTCTTTCGAGATTGCATGGCTTCATAGTCGGCCCGTATCTCTGACGGCTCGACAGATTTTGGGTCAAGTCCCATCTTTCGAAGCATTCGTTCAGCACCGTCATATAGAATAAGCTGAGTTTCATGCATACGAAGGTATCTGTCCGGATCCTTGG
>JAFXXN010000074.1 GCA_017542245.1 Lachnospiraceae bacterium | reverse complement strand
TCTTTCGGAAGTTGATGAAACTGAACTTGAATATAACTTGGTCTTGATGAACAACAGGCCAAGGAAATGCATTAACTACCTAACACCGTCTGAAGCACTACATATTTAGCATGGTGTTGCGCTTGTTTTGACAAATCATCTGGACAAAAAATCCACCCTCAGGGATGGATCATTTTTTCTTTATGATATTTCCTTTACTTTACAAAGTAAGCCAGGGAGAACGCCTTAGGTCCGGCATAGGAACCAACTGTTGTTCCAACTACCAGTTCCTCGACTTCCTTATTGAAATACCTGTTGCCGTATTCCTTCATGAAGTTGTCAGTCCGTTCGGATGAAGTACCCGTATATCCGCAGACAAACGGCATGTCGAGATCAATCTCACCGCCATTGGCCATGTACCGGTTAACTTCCACATAACTCTTCTTAGTGCCTCTGACCAGTTTCAGGACATCGACCTTACCGTCAGTAATCGTGATGATAGGCTTGATGCCTAAGACTGTACCGATGGCACTGGCTGTTCCGGAAATACGTCCGCCTTTCTTCAGATATTCCAATGTATCAAAGGCGGCGATGATTCTGACTTTCTTCAGTGCTTCCTTAAGACCGGCATATATTTCAGCAGCTGACAGACCCTGATCTCTTAACATGACAGCGTACTTAACTAAGACTGTATAGCTGAAACAGAAATGTCGGCTGTCAAATACCAGAACCTTGCCGTCAAAATCATCCCGGGCAATGGTGGCACTCTGGAAGCATCCGGAAACACCTGATGACATGGTCATGCATAATACTTCATCGCATTCCTGCAAGCCTTCCTTAAAGGCTTCGCCATACTGGAACGGTGTGATCTGACTGGTTTTAGGAAATACATCGCTGTTTTCCAGTTTTTCATAGAATTCGGTATTGGAAATGGTAACACCGTCGAGGTATTCGTCCTCACCTAACAGATATCTTAAAGGCAGTATTCTGATGCCCAGTTCCTTACCCTGGGACTGGGGAATATCACATGCTGAATCAACAATAATCTTAACACTCATAATAAATACCTCACGCAAGAGTATTATAAAGGTTATTTTCCCTTATGGCAAAAATAAAAACTGTTTCTTTTATGAAACAGTCTCTCATTATTCATCTGAATCAGGGGTTTCCCTTTCCGTTTTGAAGTATCTTATTGAAATGAAAGCACCAACCGCAGCCAGTACCAGGGCAATTACGGTGGACAGCCATCTGTCCAGCTTTACCAGAAAAATAAGTACATCTCTGCTGACCAGAGGAATGACCATGATGAAGATCAGGCTCAACAGCTGTCTGGCTTTATTAGACATGTTATTCTCCTGAACTGATGGCCGGCAGCTTATAGATCTCTTCACCTTCCTGGGTGATCAGATATTCGCCTCTGGCCCAGATCTTGACATAGTTTTCATCCATCAGCTGTTCCTTCTGCAGAACCAGGTGTTCCTGTTCAGCCTGCAGCTCAGCCAGCTCTTTCTTGGCATCGTTAATGTCGGTGATCAGTGTAAACGTGGTCTCGACTTCACGTGAGATCTGCCATAGGAAATAACCTGTGGCACCGATCATCCGCACAGTCAGGATAAATGAAACCAAACGTGATAAGAAGGATTTATTCTTCTTTTTCTTTTTCTCCGTCATCTGACACCTCTTTACAAATAAACATAATACATATTAAAGTGTGAAATTTCAAGTATCCAGTTCTTCCTCAATAAAGCGCTCTTCTACTACTTCATATAAATCAGCGGCTTCATTCTTTCTGACATTGTCTCTGACATCCAGCACTCTGACCGTCAGAGAACGCTGTCCGAAAACCACTTCAATGATGTCTCCGGCCTTGATATCGGTGGCCGGTTTGGCAATCCTGCCATTGACCATTACTCTCTGATTAGCTGCCAGTTCCTTGGAAACGGTTCTTCTTTTCAGAATACGGGCAACCTTTAAAAACTTATCAAGTCTCATTCTGCCTTCCTTTCCGCCTTTTCAGCTATGTTCATTAACTCATTCACCGTTGTGATCCAGTTTTTTCTCTTAGGTATCATGAAGGTTATCCTGTTATTAGTATATCTTAATTTTATATCGCTCGATAATTTCATGACCCTTTCAAACAGCTTCACACCGTCTACCTTCTGTGAATAGGACTGCGATAAAGTCAGTCGGCATTCCTTTTCCAGTTCATCCAGCGAATCAAACATGCGTGAATTCAGCATGATCTCCGCTCTCTTTTTCTCAAACAGCAGTTTTACCGAGTTAGGCAGTTTACCGTAACGGTCCGCTATCTCATCCTGCAGTCTGTTTAATTCCTTACGGTTTTTTATCTTATCAATACGCTGATACAGCGTAATCTTTTCATAATCCTCAGGCGCAAACTTTTCCGGAATGTAGCCGTCCACATTGCCGATGCGCTGAGCATTGGTTTCTTCCGGTTTTCTGACAATTCCTTTCTGCATTTCAATGGCTTCCTGCAGCATGTCCAGATACAGATCCATACCGACGGTATTGATGAATCCGGCCTGCTTTTCACCCAGCAGATCACCGGCGCCTCTGATGGTCAGATCTCGCATGGCAATCTTGTAACCGGAACCTAATTCCGTAAATTCCTTGATGGCCTGCAGACGCTTAGCCGCTATTTCCGATAACTGCTTCTGCGTATCGTACATCAGATAGGCATAGGCAATGCGGTCGCTTCTTCCTACGCGTCCTCTGATCTGATACAGCTGTGACAGGCCGAAGTTATCAGCCTTTTCAATGATGACGGTATTGGCATTGGAAATATCAATTCCCGTTTCAATGATGGTCGTGCATACCAGAATGTCATACTCACCGTTGACGAAACGATACATGACGTCCTCTATTTCATCCCTGCTCATCTTGCCATGGGCTACCGCTACACGGGCTTCCGGAATATCAATTTCCAATTTGGCCGCTACCTGATAGATGGTGGAAACATTGTTGTGGAGATAGAAGACCTGTCCCTGACGGGCCAGTTCTCTCTGTATGACTTCCTTGATGAAGCCCTGATTCTTTTCCACCACATAAGTCTGAATCGGCATGCGGTTAGCCGGCGGGGTATCCAGCTGTGACAGGGACATAATGCCTATTAATGACAGCTGCAATGTTCTTGGGATAGGGGTAGCGGAAAGAGACAGAACATCTATGGTTCTCTTAATTTCCTTGATCTTCTCCTTGGCTTCCACGCCAAAACGCTGCTCCTCATCCACTATCAGTAAGCCCAGATCAGAGAATTCCACGTCATTGCTGAGAATGCGGTGAGTACCGATCAGAATGTCGATCTTGCCTTCCTTGACTTCCTTTATGATACGTTTCTGTTCACTTTCCACGACGAAACGGTTGATAAGTTCAATATTGACGCCAAAGCCCTTGAATCTTTCCCTGAAGGTATTGAAGTGCTGACGGGAAAGGATCGTGGTCGGGCACAGATAGGCAACCTGCTTGAGATTGTTTACGGCTTTGAAGGCTGCAATCATGGCTACTTCCGTTTTACCGAAACCGACATCCCCACACAGCAGTCTGTCCATCGGTCTTGGCTGTTCCATGTCCTTCTTTACTTCAGCTATGGCTTTCTTCTGGTCTTTGGTCAGTTCAAATTCAAAGTTGCTTTCAAACTGCTTCATGTTGTCGTCATCAGGTAAGAAAGCATAACCGATATTCTGTTCACGGTCAGCGTATAACTGCAGCAGTCTGGCCGCAATGTCGTTGACATCCTTCTGTACCTTTTCCTTGGTCTTCTTCCAGGTATCGGAACCGATCTTGCTGACACGGATACCGACACCTTCCGAACCGACAAACTTTCTGACCAGACGGAACTGTTCCAATGGTACCAGCAGTTCATCATCATTCTTATAGAGAATACGCAGATAGTCCCTGTGATTACCTCTTATCTCTCTGGTAACGATACCCTTATAGATACCGATACCGTACTGATTATGAACTACATAATCTCCTTCATTAAGATCCTGATAATCATCCAGCTGTTCAGCTTCCAGGAACTTACGGGAATAACGTCCCTTCTTAATGGTTACACCAAAGAGTTCCTTAGCGGTTAAGACAGTGTATTCACGGAAATTGAAGCCTTCTTCAAAGATCTCATCCATGAACTCCACGGTAAGCTTTCTCTTAGTCAGTTCTTCTTCCATCAGCTTGCGGTTGACATTGCCTAAGGCCAGGATGACCTTCTTACGGTCGACCAGCTTGGTTATTTCATTCAGAGCTCTGTTCAAAGGCAGCTGCGGGAAGAATACCTGAGTAATGTCACTGCTGACCTGTTTCTCAAAGTCAGGATATACGCTGATGCGATAAGGATGATAACGTTCTATCAGACGATAGTAATCCATGTAAACGCTGAAATAGGACAGACTTCTGCCTGTCTTAAACAGTTCCACAATGAAATCCGTGGTTTCATTGATTATCTGTGTTACATTGGTTCTTATTTCTTCTTCGGTTGACAGAACAACATCAGGATAGCTGATGTAATCCAGAATACTGGCGGTATCTTCAAAGAAACATCTGTATCTGTACAGGTAATGTTCAAAGAGATGATGCTCCAGATAACCGATATCTCTTTCTATTTCACCCAGCAGCTCATCCGGGAAATCCGTCTTATGCTTATCGCGTTCATACTGGGCATATATTTTCTTCTTTACCGGTTCCAGGTCTTCATCATATATCAGCGTACTGGCCGGTACGATCGTAACTTCCTTAACGTTCTTAACCGTTCTCTGAGTGGAAAGGTCAAAGAATCTGATGCTGTCGATCTCATCATCAAAGAACTCTATTCTTACCGGATTGTCTTCCTGAATGGAGAAGACATCCACAACATCACCACGCATTGAGAAAGTCAGAGGCTGGTCAACACGGTTGGCATAACGGTAGCCGCTTTCGATCAGGATCTTCTTTAAGTCCTGCATGCGGATGACCTGGTTCACCTTTAGCTGAACAATATGTCTTCTGAAAGTCTCAACGGAAGGCACATATCTCATCAGGGCAGTCGGATGGGTAACGATTACTCTTGGCTTGTCATTAAGACAGATGTCAGCCATTGTTTCCATCTGGGAAGCGTACATGGTAGGAGTAGAAGCAATAGCTTCAACTCTTAAGGACTCTTCCACGCTGAAAATCAGCACATCCTCTCCCAACAGGGGGGTTAGCTTTCTGTAAAGCTGCTGTGCTGTATATAAATTGTTCTTGACGATTACCAGATTACGGGGTTCTTCCCTGAATGCAGCGGCAACCACCAAGGCTTCTGTGTTTGCTGGTAAAGATGATAATCCTTTTTTTCGGTCGTTAAGTGCCTTAACAGCCGCATCATCTTTCAGCAGATTCCATAAATCAGTCATTAAGTATCCTTCCTTGAAAGATGTATGCTCATTGTACAACAATTATTTCTTAAATGCCAATCTAATATTTTATTTCAAACATATCTAACAGGCTTTTGAATGTATCCTGTCCATCCAGACAGGTGTCAATCAGATACCCGTTTTCTGTTCCCCATTTATCCAATCCTCTGTAATAGAAATACTTTTTGCTGTCTTCAATTATGAATGGAATGATATTGTAATGCAGACATTCTTTAAGAGTTATTAATCTGCCTACTCTTCCGTTACCATCCTGAAATGGATGAATTCTTTCAAACTCAGCGTGAAATGCGATAATATTCTCAATCGTCTTTTCTTTTGTTTCGCTGTACTGTTCCATCAACTTCTTCATCTTTTTTGGAACTTCAGCTGGATTTGCTGTTTTTCTCCCGCCCACAGCGTTTACTCTTCTCTTATAATCTCCTACTATAAACCATGGCAAAGTAGAATCTAATGTATCTCTTTTAATTATAAGATGAAGATGTTTGATAAATTCCTCAGTAAGATTTTCTTCTGCGTTATCAATGACATAATCTATCGCCCTGAAATGGTGAACAGTTTCAAGAATATCATCAACAGGAATGGTTTCTGCACCAATCGTATTGGTTTCAAAAATCATTCTTGTCTGTTCTTCTGTCAACTTACTGCCTTCTATATGATTGGAGTTATATGTCATTCTGACCTGCAGTTCATGATAAAGTCCGCCTGAGATTCCGGCATTCTTCTCATCCCTTAATATCTGAAGAATGTGATTATCAGATACAACTCTGTAAATCTCCTGTGGTTCACACAAAAGATAATCAGAAATTCTGATAATTGTATTATTTGACAGTTTTTTTCCCTTAGATATTTTAGCTATAGTGCGAGAAGATAAACCAAGTAATCTGGTTAAATCACTTTTATTAATACCTTTCTCATTCAGTTTATTTTGTAATTTATTATATTCGTACATATAATTACCATAATCTTTACTATTTTTATAATTATACCATACAAATGTAAAGATATTACGAGATTTAGCGTAAAAAAGTAAAGAAAAAGCAGATTCCGGATCAAGTCACCTGACTTTTCTCCTGTCTGCTTATTTTATACTTATTTGCAAGCCATCAGATAATACTCAGATATCATCACCATCATTAATCATCATGTTTTCTGTCGCCAATACTGCCAGCAATTCCTCGGGGTTGTATATTCTGATCGAACTCTTTCGGTAATCCCTAAGATTTCTGGTAACTATACCATCTGCTTCATAAGAAACAGCTGTTTCTATCATTAACGCATCTTCATAATCATTAACATCTGATGATAATGCGCGTACAGCGTTTTCTCCCGTAGAATCTACTAACGCAAAGGAATCCAGCAGTGTCGATATGATCTCTCTTATTTTTTCTTCATTATGTATCGTATGCTTAAGAATGTAATGTACATCCATAAGTGATTTTACAGTAATCAGTCCCTGTAATCTGTTCTGTGCAGCTTTAATGATCAGCTTTTCAGCATTACTGCTATATTCCTCTCTGTCCAACAGATAGTCCAGAATGATGCAGGTATCAAAAATAATCTTCATAATTCAGTCAGTTTCTCCTTTAAGATGTCCTCATAGTTTAATTCGGTTTTTGCGATTCCTTTCAGACTCTTAATCTTTGTGATCTTCTCCTTCATGGGATCAGATACTCTCATGACCGGTTTTCCATTACTGACAACTATAATGTCCTGTTCCTTAACAAGTTCAGAGTATTTTTTTATGTCTTTCCTGAATTCGGAAATTGTTACCTGCAGCATATTATCACCTCTTTGTTTGTACTTTTATTATAAATAAAATGTACATAATATTCAATATTATGTACATTTAAACGATCTGTAATATATAGAACTTAAGATAATCGGTTTCCGGAACATTCAGCATTATCGGATGATCTTCCGCCTGCTGGGATACTGATACCATGCGCATCTGAATGCCTGTTTTTTCACTGGCTTCCCTTAACATCTTTTCAAACAGTTCATGAGGCATGAAGTGCGAACATGAACAGGTTGCCAGATAACCGCCCTTAGGCAGCAGCTTCATGGCTCTGGAGTTGATATCCAGATAACCGTTATAGGCATTGCTGACGGTCTGACGGCTCTTGGTAAAAGCCGGCGGATCAAGAATTATGAAGTCATATTCCTTCTTATTGACCTTATCCAGATAATCAAAAACATCAGCTACCACAAAATCAACCTTAAGATCGTTCAGATCAGCGTTTCTCTGAGCCTGCTTAATGGCTGTTTCCGAGATATCTACTGCTGTCACTTTAGCTGCTTTACCTTTCGCACAGTTCAGAGCAAATGAACCCGTATGGGTAAAGCAGTCCAGGACTTTCTTTCCTTCAACCAGTTTTCCAACTCTTTCACGGTTTCTCTTCTGATCCAGGAAGAATCCTGTCTTCTGGCCGTTTTCAACATCAACATAGTATTTTATGCCGTTTTCAGTTATTACGGTTTCGGTGTCTAAGCCTTCTTCCTTACAGAACCAGCCCTTATATTCAGTTAATCCTTCCAGTTTGCGGATATTGACGTCATTTCTTTCGAAGATACCCTTAACATCCTGCCCATCTTCTTTCAGAACTTTCAGCAGTAAAGGAAAAATGGTTTCCTTAAGCTTATCCATGCCGAAAGTCAGAACCTGAGTTACCAGGATGTCATTGAATCTGTCGACCGTTAATCCCGGGAACCCATCAGATTCACCGAAGATCACGCGGCAGCAATCCAGCTGATCCTTCAGTACTGTCTTGCGGTAATTCCAGGCATACCGTATCCTTCTTTCCCAGAACTCTTCGTTATAGGTAATGGAATAATCGCGGCTGATCAGTCTGACTCTGATCTTACTGTTATCTGAGACAAGACCGGAGCCGATATAGTTTCCCTTCACGGATAAAACATCAACGATATCACCGTTTTCATATTCACCGCTGACGCTGTCAATGTCACTTTCATACAGCCATGGATGACCGCCCTTAAGCCAGCGTTCGCCTTTTCTGGTAGCTGTAATGCATGCATATTCTCTCTTCTTCATAGTCTTCTCTCCGATAACAAAACGGTGTGTATTTACACCCGCTTTACTTGTTCTTAATGTTATATTTGTTCATTACGTTCTGGAATCTGTCCGCAATGAAATCCACACAGGCATCACTGCTTGTTTCAATGGCCTGCTGCCATTTCTCACTGTCTTCGCCATAGAATCCTGACAGGACATAATCCTTGGTATCTCTGGCTTTATCATTGCCGATGCCTACCCTGATACGGCAGAACTGTCTGGTTCCCAGATGAGCGATGATGCTCTTGATGCCGTTATGGCCCCCGGCACTGCCGCTTTCTCTTAAGCGTACCGTTCCTACCGGCAGATCCAGATCATCATAAACGACCAGAACATCCTTTTCCGCATCAAGATGATAATATCTGACGGCTTTGCCTACGGCTTCGCCTGACAGGTTCATGTAGGTCTGCGGCTTCATCAGAATAACCTGTTCACCCTTATAGGTGGTTTTACCGATAAGCGCATTAAAAGCCTTGCGGTTAACTGATACCCCAAGCTTACTGCTTACCAGATCCAGACACTTGAAACCGGTATTATGTCTGGTGTTTTCATATTCCTTTCCCGGATTTCCCAAACCAACTATTAATTTCATACGCCGATATTATACACAATTATCATTCAATGTTTAACATTTCTTTTATGCAGATCTCTGCACATATTAATCCGGCTGTAGCCGGTACAAAAATCATTGAGCCTAAGACTCCCGATTCATTCATCTTCAGAGGATCTTCCGTTGAATAAACAACCTTAACTTTCAGGTCCATGCCTCTGTTACGGGCCAGATATCTTAGCTTGCGGGCCATCGGATCATTCTGTGTCTTGTTCAAAGTGGTAACAACCAGCTTGGTAGGATCAAGTCTTCTGGCTGCTCCTAGACAGGCAATAAACGGAATGTCATAATCTTTACAGTACTTCCAGATGGCCAGTTTCCCATTCATGTTGTCTATGGCATCAATGACATAATCAACATCCTCACCAAGACATTTGCCAACGGTATCATCATCAACGAATACCTTTTTCTTAATTACTTTAATGTCAGGATTGATACTTAGTAATCTTTCCGCTATGGCTTCCGTCTTATCCTGTTTCAAAGTATTCCAGGTAGCTTCCAGCTGTCTGTTGAGATTACTGGTTTCAACGCGGTCATAGTCAACCAGAGTCAGAGTTCCAAAGCCGCTTCTGCCTAACGCTTCAACAGCATAGGATCCAACCCCACCCAAGCCGAAAACAGCCACATGACTGTTCTGTAATCTGGCCAGGTTCTCTTCTCCCAATACATTGACAACTCTTTCAAACTGATTATTCATTAAGCCACTTTCCTATGTCTTCACTGATTCTTTCAAAGGAGTTTTCTTCCGTAATGTCATACCATCTGACAGGCAGCTGGTGATTCCACCAGGTATACTGTCTCTTGGCAAACTGACGGGTATGTATCTTGATCAGGTCTACTGTTTCTTCCAGGCTTCTGGTGCCTTCAAAGTATTCCCTGAATTCCTTATATCCTATGCCCTGCAGGGCCTTCTCATCCCAGCTGTACTTACCGTTAAGATAAGTTACTTCATCAAGTAAGCCTGCCTGCATCATCATGTCTACTCTCTTATCAATGCGCTGTTTCAGTAAATCTCTGTCCATCGTCAGACCGACAAGACAGGTATCGTAGACCTGAATGTGCTGCTGTCTGGCTTCCTGTTCGCTTTTCAGATTGCCGCTGTCAGCGAGCTGCAAAGCCCTGACAATGCGTCTTCTGTTATTGGGATGTATCTTTTCAGTCGCTTCCGGATCTGTTTCCAGCAGTCTTTTATACAGTTCTTCCGTACTGACATCCTCATATTCATTATGATTTTCTTCCATTTCCACAAAATCATAATCATACAGCAAAGCCTTGATATATAAACCGGTACCGCCGCAGATGATCGGTACTTTTCCTCTTTCCGTGATTTCCCTGATCTTCTCCCTGGCTGCCAGCTGAAAATGCCTGACGCTGTAAGGTTCACCGATATCAATATAATCCAGCAGATGATGAGGCACACCATCCATTTCTTCAGGTGTTACCTTGGCACTGCCGATATCAAGTTCCTTATATACCCGGATGCTGTCTCCGTTGATTATTTCACCGTCAAACTTCTTAGCCAGCTTAATGGCTATGGCGCTTTTACCGGAAGCAGTCGGGCCGACAACACTGATGACCTTAACCACGCTTGAACTCCTTGATCAGCTGCGCTTCGGAGATGGCCATCATGGTAGGACGGCCATGCGGACAGTTAAACGGCTGTACGCATCTTCCTAATCTCTGTAACAGATTACGGCTTTCCAAAGCATCCAGTTTACGGTTAAAGCGGATCGAACTGTGACAGGCCAGTGTGGCGATCTTATCCTTGCGGATCTCCCGAACATTCATCTTCTTTTCTGACAGGATCTCTTCAATCAGATCATCAACGAATTCCTTCTCATTTATGTCTTCAAACCAGACCGGTACTTCTCTGATGACACAGTTGGTCTTGGAGAACGGTTCCAGTTTCATGCCCATGGTTTCAAACACTTCATTAAGCTTATCCAGCTGTTCATACTGAACAGGCGTCAGTTCAACAACCAAAGGAACCAGTAACGGCTGCATTACGGTATTTTCATTATCTATTTCGTTTTGTATTTCCTCATACATACATCTTTCCATCGCAGCGTGCTGGTCAACGATATACAGATTCTCATCATCGCAGGCGATAATGTAATTGCCGTGCAGCTGGGCCAGATACTGGAATCTGTCCAGTACCACCGGTTCTGCCGGCTTATATTCTTCCCTGAAATCAGGTTTGTATGCTTCTACGGCTTCATCCATCAAAACTGTCTGCCTTACCGGTTCAGGACGGTAGGTTTCGGTAAACAGACGCTGTTCCTCAACCTTAGTCTGACTGCGGCTGACATGTATTTCACCCGGACGGAACTGTTCCTTCAGAATGCGGTTAATGTTGTCTCTAACCAGATTATAAAGCTGTCTGTCCTTGGACAGTCTGATTTCCCACTTGGAAGGATGGACGTTGACATCAACCAGTCTGAAATCCGCTTCCACGTTTAAAACGCAGATCGGATATCTGTCCGGCATCATGAATTCCCGATAGGCTTCGGTTACGGCTTTCTGAATCAGATAGCTTCTGATCATGCGGCCGTTAATGAATACGTTCATATATGACTTAACTGATCTGTTAATGCTCGGCAAAACCAGTATGCCCTTTACCCTGAAATCATAGTCTTCAAATTCCACAGGCAGACTGTTGCGGGCTATTTCCAGACCGTAGATGTGCATCATGGTTTCTTCCAGGGAACCGTTACCTGGAGTCTGCAGTTTCAGTTTGTCTTCACTGTATAAATCAAAGGCTATCTCCGGATGAGCCAGGGCAAACTTCTGCATGACATCAAGAATACTGTTGAGCTCAGCATTGCCGCTTTTCAGATGTTTCAGACGGGCCGGGGTCTTAAAGAATAATCCTTCAACTTTAATGGTAGTGCCCTTACCGCGGGCGGCCGGGGCTGCCTTGACGATCTTGCCGTATTCGATGTTTACTTCCGTACTTTCTTCACCATTTCCTGTCAGAAGATATACTTTCGCAACGGAAGCGATTGACGGCAGGGCTTCACCTCTGAAACCCATGGTCTGAATATCCCACAGATCCTCAGTAGTTGAGATCTTACTGGTGGCATGTCTGTTAAAGGCATATACGGCATCCTGCTTATCCATGCCATAGCCGTTATCGGTTACTTCAATGGAATCACGGCCGCCATTAAAGACTCTGACCGCAATTCTGTCAGCTTCGGCATCTATGCTGTTTTCGACCAGTTCCTTGACTACGCCTGAAGGTCTTTCAACAACCTCTCCAGCCGCAATCATATTGGTCAGATGTTCATCCAGTGTATGTATTTTTCCCATGTATCTATTATAACCTTCATTTCAGTTTTTGTATCCGCAGTTACATGTTAATAAGCTTTCTGACGGTATTGGCTGTTCTGATGGTCAGCCTTGATCCAATCGGTAAAGCAGCAGTTTTAGGCCACCAGTTAGTCTTCCGGTGATCCTTAAGATCAAAGGACCAGAATACCGCATTGTCATATTCCATGATCTGCTCCAGTTCTTCCTTAGGTTCACCGATTGCTTCATAAACTTCAGCGAAAGTTGTTGGAGGCATGATGAAGATCAGATTGTCGTAAATGCTCTTGTCATCCGTTCCCCACCACTCTGGAGCATGCCGTATGATATCCTTCAGTTTTTCCGTCTTTATGACAAAGACCGGAATATCCAGGGAAAATGTTTCCCTGATCATTTCTTCTATCTTTTCTGTAATACCGGTAATGTCATCTTCACTGCCTGAGAACATGACATTGCCGCTGTTAAGATATGTTCTGACATCACAAAAACAAAGATCTTCAAATCCCTTCTTCAGCTCTGCCATCGGTATCTTATTCTTACCGCTGATGTTTATTCCTCGTAATAAAGCTATGTATCTGATCATAAGTCATTTATGTATTTTCTTAATTTATCAACATCCCCATCAAACAGGTATCCTCTGATGCCGGCTTTTTCGGCACCTTTAATGTTTCTTGCCACATCATCTATGAACAGGCACTCTTCAGCCTTTAAGCCATATCTGTCCAATAAGATCTGATAGATCCTGATATCAGGCTTCATGATCTTTTCAAGAGCTGATACTACCGTGCCGTCAAAGTACTGATGACCCGGTATTCTTAACCAGTAAACAGGCTGGGCAACGGAGGCATTGGAAAGCAGGTATATTCCATATCCTTTTTCCTTACACTCCCTGACAAAATCCTCCATCCCCTTTACCGGTATGATCGGGTCATTCCAGTCAAAGATCAGGTTATGAGCTGTCTGATGCAGATGTTCAGGGATTCTTTTTACCGCTTCATCATACATTTCCTGTTCACTCATGATACCGGCATCCATGTTGGTCCAGTCTTCATGATGAAATATCTCCCTTAACAGAAGTTCTCTTTCCTCTTTATCAGTGATTCCCTCTTTGGTCAGGAAATCTTCGGGATAGAATTCAACCAGAACTCTGCCCATGTCAAATATAATGTTCTTTATCATCATAAACCCCTGGCAAGAAACGCTTGCTTGGAAATATTCTCAAATATCTTATATTGAAAGTGTGAGGTGATAATCATGACTAATTATACAACCAGGGAACTTACCCATATCATTGATACAACGTCCTTTACCAATCAGACTCAGACCTTCAATTACTACGTCAATCTGTATAATGAGACCAGAGATGTAAGAATACTGCAGAAAACAGTAATAACGATTAAGAGATATGCCAGTTTCCTAATAAATGTTCTTTAGTCTGTCGATGCGGTTAAACCACTTGCGGTACTTGCCATTAGGAGAATAGTACTTCGCCCTTGTTTCGGTATTCTGCAGCAGCAATGCATTGAAGTTATACTTCTTGAAATCATTGAAGTCATTGAACTTGCAGCTGTTGCTTAACCAGACATAAGCCAAAGTACGTCCGTACTTGTCATTCTGACCGCGGTCAAATTCCAGATAAATGGTCTGGCCCAGTTTAAAGTATCCGTTAGTGTACTCATAGGCTGCCTTACCGGCGTCCGTACACTCCTGTATGCTGCAGCTGGTTGATTCCGGAGCATCAACACCAATCAGACGGATCGTGACATCCTGGGCATTCATGGTAACAACGATCGTATCCCCATCGACTGTACGCTTATAGGCCGCTGCCTGCAGTACCACTTCATCATCGGTATAACTGAAGATATCCAGTACCGGAGAAGTTGGGTTAAGGTCCGTATAGATCTTATAGCCCAGCAGAAAAACAACCAGTACGGCCGCAATTATGTTACGTATCTGTGCCTTTCTGCCCTTGCTTAAAGCCATTTATATCTTATATTCCTCTCCTCTGACATAAGTCTGTACAACTTCATAGTTATCATCCAGTACAGCGATATCGGCATCATGACCAGCCGTTAATGAACCTTTTCGCTCATCAACGCCTAACAGTCTGGCCGGGTTAGCCGTAGCGGAATTAATCGCCAGATCAACCGGCACGTTGGCCTTTTCAATCAGAACCTGTAACGCCTTATTCATTCTGACAGTAGAGCCTGCCAGATTGCCCTGCGGTACCAGTCTGGCACTGCCGTCTTCACAGACTCTGATCTTCATGCCGCCGCTGGTATATTCACCAACCGGCAGTCCCTTTGGTCTTAAGCTGTCGGAAATCATGACGGCATATCCCGGATGCTTGGCCTCATAGAAAACCTTAACGGCTTCAACATTAACATGGATGCCATCGGTAATGATTTCACCGTATACGTCTCTGAATCTTAAGGCTGCCCCGATCATGCCTAACTCACGGTGTCCATAGGCACTCATGCCGTTATAAACATGGGTCATGGTCTTAGCCCCGTTGGCGATACCCATCCGGGCATCATTAAAGGTACCGTTGGTATGTCCCATTGAAACAACTACACCGTTGGCTGCACACCATCTGGTTAAGGCATAATCCTTATCATGTTCAGGAGCCAGGGCTATGTAATGAATCAGACCCTTGGCTGTTTCCTGATAATGCTTAAACTGTTCAACATCGGCATCCAGTATGAATTCTTCAGGCTGGGCGCCTTTTTTTGTGACATCGAGATATGGGCCTTCAAAATGAATGCCCAGAATCTCAGCCCCCTGATATCCTTCTTCAACGACATTGACAACGTTCTTCAGTGCATTGTCTAATACCTCAACGCTCTGAGTAATGGTAGTTGGCTGGAAAGCCGTAACACCTTCGTCCACGGGTAGTCTTTTTGCCCAGTTTCTCAAACCTTCCGGTTCACCGTCGTTGGTATCGAAACCGTAGGCACCATGGGTGTGAACATCGATCATTCCCGGTATGATGCGATTATTGCCATAGTCTCTGTCAGCAGGCTTTTCTCCATATGCCAGTACTCTTTCGATTTTTCCGTTTTCAATCTCCAACTGAGATTCTATAAATCTGTCTGAGATCCAGACTCTTTTACTCTGAATTATCATCTTACTGCCCTCTTTCCACTATGTTGCCTACAAGGTTAATTACTATTTTTACCATTTCCTTCATGTCATCAATGCACAGCAGCTCATGATTGCCATGGTAGAACATACCGCCTGTTCCCAGGTTAGGAGTCGGTATGCCCATGAAGGTCAGCTGTGAGCCGTCAGTACCGCCTCTGACCGGCTCGCTTACCGGTTTATGACCGGCAGCTTCGATGGCTTTATTGGCCAGTTCAATGATGTGCATCTTATCCGCAAAGGCTTCCTTCATGTTACGGTAAGCATTTCTCAAACCAACTTCAACGATCTGCTTACCATACATTTTATTGACGTGATCTCTGATATTTTCAAATTCCTTCTTCTGCTTTTCCAGCAAAGCGGAATCGTGATTTCTGATTATATAATAAGCTTCAGCCTTTTCAACGGTTCCTGACATGCCAACCATGTGATTGAAGCCTTCTCTTTTCTCGGTGAATTCAGGTCTTTCAAATACCGGCAGCATGGCATGGAAATCCATCAGTACCTGACAGGCATTGATCATTCTTCCCTTGGCGTCGCCCGGATGAATGCTGTTGCCATGAACCACAACATGGGCACTGGCAGCGTTGAATGTTTCATAGTCTATTGCGTTGATATTGCCGCCATCCAGGGTATAGGCATAATCAACCTTGAACTCATTAAGGTCAATGTGGCTGATGCCGGAACCTATCTCTTCATCTGGTGTAAAGCTGACCCTGATGTTGCCGTGTTCTATCTCAGGATGGCTGACCAGTTCAGTTAAGACATCCATGATGATGGCCACACCGGCCTTATCATCGGCGCCTAATAAAGTTGTACCGTCAGTAACGATGATATCCTTACCCTTTAATTCGGCGATCTGCGGGTAATCTTCAACCTTGGTCCAGATGCCCTCACTTAACTCAATGTCCTTACCGTCATAGTTTTCAATAATTCTGGCTTTGATGTCTTTGCCGCTTGTAGCATTGGAAGTGTCCATGTGAGCCAAAAATCCGACGGTATCGCACTTTTTATCTGTGTTGGCCGGCAGATAACCGTAAACAAAGCAGTTGTCATCAACTTTGACATCCTGTAATCCCAGTTCCTTTAATTCTGTTTCCAGCTGTCTGGCCAGAATGAATTCATTGGGATTGCTTGGGCACTTCTCACTGTCTTCAGCTGATGTTGTATCGATCAGCGTGTAGCTGATAAACCTATCGACTATATTTTTCATAACTATTTCCTCATTAATATAATTATACAATCATGCCAATCTAAAGAAAAAGGCATTTACTGCCTTTCTTTCTACTCTTTCGGCTCTTCTGGGACCAGGATAATTCCTGATTCCTTATAGCAGTTAGGAGCTTTTCCCATTGCTCGGTGATGAGCAACGCATTCACAGCATCTTCCATGTCTCGGACAGTTAACATTCTTGCACAGGCACGGCAGAGTGTTAAGGCACTTCAGTGTTACTTCTTCCATTATTATGATCTCCTTTATTTATTTAAATTATAACAGACCGGAATCTTTTTTTCATAGGTACAGCTTTCGCACAGAAAAAGGCCTTTTTCAAAAAGACCTTTTCTATAAACTTTCATTATTAACTCTTTTACATGCCCTTCTGTATACAAACAGGAATGTCAGGAAATGAACAAAGCCTGTTATGATCCAGCTTAACGGGTATGATATGTAAAGATTGTTGATGGTGTGGTGTGCCTGGAAATAGGTAGCGATCCATACCAGACGGAAGGCACAGGCTCCTAATAAGGCTACGATCATCGGTCCTACGGAAGCACCCATTCCTCTTAAGGCTCCTACAAAGACATCCATGATACCGCAGATGAAGTAAATACGTCCTACATAATACATGCGGTCAAATCCGGCTGCGATAACGGCAGGATCATCTGAATACAATCCTAACAGGAAATCACCGGCAGCGTATGCACCTAATCCCGCGATCAGGCCTGTAACGATCACACATAACTGACAGGTTGCCAGTATTTTCTTTATACGCTTTACCTTCCCGGCTCCCAGGTTCTGACTGGTAAAGGTCATGCAGGTCTGATAGAAGGCATTCATGGCATTATAGACAAAGCCTTCAATTGAGGCAGCAGCCCCATTACCGGCCATCGTTATCTTTCCGAATTCATTTACTGATGACTGAATGACTACGTTACTTAGGGAAAATACCGTACCCTGAATACCTGATGGTATACCAACCTTGGCAATATCAATCAGAGATTCCTTATCAATGCTAAGCTTCCTGAGATTCAGTTTGACTGGATCAGTTTCATGCACTAAGGCATAAATGATCATACCGGCTGATACATATGAAGAAATGGAACTGGCCAGACCGACACCGGCAACATCCATCTTAAGTGTTATGACAAAGAACAGATTCAGTAAGGCGTTCAATATACCGGCAACCGTTAAGGCATATAATGGCTTTTTGGTATCACCCTTAGCTCTTAAGACGGCACTGCCGAAGTTATAGACCATCGTGGCCAGCATACCGGTAAAGTACACTTTCAGATAAAGCGAACTGAGATCAATGACATCATCAGGTGACTTCATCATTACCAGTAAAGGACGACTGAATAAGACACCGAATACTGTTAATACTACACCGGCAACAAGGGCTACCGTAATGGAAGTATGAACAGCCAGTGTTACCTTTTTATTGTCCCCGGCTCCGATCCTCTTGGCTACCGTAACACTGGTACCGATCGACAGTCCGATAAACATGTTGGTCACCAGATTGATCAATGCACCGGTTGAGCTGACGGCTGCCATTGAAGCATTACCGGAATACTTACCGACAACAACCATGTCAATGGCGTTGAACAGCAGCTGCATGATGCCGGAAGCAATTACAGGCAGGGCAAATAATATGACGTTTTCCAGCAGATTTCCTTCAAGCATGTTGACCTTTTTTCTGCGTTTTTTCATATTTTTCCCCTCCCTTCAGCCCAATATTATAACATATGTTTTTTATCTGAAAATATCCGTTTGAAAGTGTAAAGGCTTACATTATAAAAAAGTTTTCCGGTAACAAAAAACAGGATTTTAACACCCTGTCTTTTCAATATTTTTAACAACAACTTTTACTGTTTAATAACTATTCTGCCTTCCACTTCTGCATCGGTATTGTTGGCTGATGACAGCAGTTCTTCAAAGATTGAGAAGTCATTGGTAATGACCATTCTGGCTTTCTTATGTGCCTCTACTTCCTTAATGTCCACATCGAAGAATTCGGTGAAGTTAAGGTAATGGAAACTCTGTAAGGCTATCTTGAGCCACTGGTCATCAGTGATCTCATTACCGTTTAATGAGCACTCTTCCAGGGTATCAGTGGCGTAGTTATAGACAACCTTCATGCCGGCTGAAAGCTGGTAGAATTCCGATTCACCCTTGGTAACAACACTCTGTTTCAGATAATGCCGGCACATGTGTCTGAACTGCCGTCCTGTTACTTCCAGCATGTAGACCCGGTTCTGGAACGGTACGGTCTCCAGCAGATCCTGGTAGCGGACGATTGGTCCGACTTTTTTCTTTCTGATTGAACCGGAACCGTAGAACATGACATCAAAGCTGGAGTCAACCTGCAGCAGGTCAGCGAACAGATTACCCAGTTCCGTTTCCTGAGCACGGGAAGGATGTGTCAGTTCTCTCTTGAATACGGTTAAGACACGGCCGAACTTGCGGTCTGTTTCCTTCTTATAGTTCTGCAGTACTTCTTCCAGAATCGGATCAGTCGGACAGTTCTTTGAAGTAATTGGAACTACTTCCCACTTATAATCGATCATCTTATGTTGTTCAGTATTGATGTTGATTTCAAAACGTCCGATCTGATCGGTACCGACACCGACCTGTACGATAGGAACGTTATTTATGACCTTAGGTCTTGTTAATAAGGTGTGGGAATGACCTCCGATGATCATGTCAACACGCCATTCAGGGTCAAGGACCTTAGCCAGTTCAATGTCATTTTCATAACCTATATGTGTCAGCAATACCGTCAGGTCTACTCTGGTTGTCTTGTAGTTATCAATGATGACACCAACCTGCTTAGCAGCTTCCCAGACATCAACGAAAGTTCCGACAATTGACTCACTTTTTGTAGAGGCCAGTACTTCTTCGGTAATGATACCGATGAACATGATATGCAGTCCGTTTACATCAATGATCTTGTATGGCGTAAACAGTCTGGTGTGATTGGTCTTGATGTACATGTTGGCATTAACGATCGGGAACTTGGCACACTTCTCCAGAAACAGCAGATGTGTCAGTCCGTAGTCAACTTCATGGTTACCCAAGGTCACGATATCAGGATTGAGAAAGTTCATTAGTTCTATGGTTGAGAAACCGCGGTACTCACTGTCGATTACCGAGCCTCTGAACATGTCTCCCGCAATGGCATATAAGACATTAGGATTCTCTTCACGCTGCTGCTTGATGTAACCGGATAAAAGAGAGACACCGCCTACCTCACTGCCGTCCTTGGCTTCCGCCAGAAAGTCACCGTGCATGTCATTTGAGTGCAGTAAAACCAGCTTTTCAATATTATCCATTATTCTGTCCTCCTGATACTATCAATATATCATATGTGCAGCCGATAATAAAACCGGATACAATCATATCCGGTCATATCTTCTTACTGTTCCTTGCTGCAGTTTACAACGAATCTGTAGCAGTCGCGGCACATGTCTTCCAGATCCTTGGTAGTGTGCCAGTTAAGTTCTCTGTTAGCCTTGCTGGAATCAGCGTAGCAGGTTGCGATGTCGCCTGGTCTTCTTGGAGCAATAACATAAGGAATCTTAATGTCATTTACCTTTTCGTAGGCCTTTACGATATCCAGTACACTGTAGCCTACGCCGGTACCAATATTGTATACATAATAACTGCCGTTTTTATGAGCGATCTTTTCCAAACCCTTGATGTGAACCTTAGCCAGGTCAACTACATGAATGTAATCTCTGACGCCGGTGCCATCTGGTGTCGGATAGTCATCGCCGAAGATGTTCAGCTTTTCCAGTTTGCCCATGGCTACCTTGTCAATGAATGGCAGTAAGTTTGCCGGTACGCCGTTAGGATTCTCACCGATCAGTCCGCTTTCATGTGCGCCGATAGGGTTGAAATATCTTAAGACACAGGCATTGAAAGTGTTGTCAGCGAAGCAGAGATCCTTCAGAATCTGTTCTACGAAAACCTTACTTGTTCCATATGGATTGGTCGTGCCGCCGATTGGCATGTCTTCCTTAAACGGAACCGGGTTTTCAGAACCGTAGACAGTAGCTGAAGAAGAGAAGACGATTGACTTGACGTTCTTTTCCTTCATGACAGCCAGAAGTGTCAGAACACTGCTGACATTGTTGGTATAGTATTCAACAGGTTTCTTAACGCTGTCGCCTACTGCCTTATAAGCAGCAAAGTCAATGACTGCACCGATATTGTTTTCATCAAAGATCTTTTCCAGTAATTCTCTGTCCAGCATGTTGCCTTCATAGAATTTTACCTTCTTACCGGTCAGTTCCGTGATCTTGTTCAGTACTTCCGGTTTGGAGTTGCTGAAGTTATCAAGTCCCACAACATCATAGTTATCGTTCAGCAGTTCCACAACGGTATGAGAACCTATGTAACCGCAGCAGCCTGTTACGAAGATGGCCTTGTCATTTCTCTTTCGGCTTAGTTCTCTGTAAATGAAGTCTTCGTATTCAACTTCCTTATCAATATTCCAGTCATTGAGATCAAAGATGTCAAAACGGGTATCTGTTTCATACTCACCTTTTACAAAAGAGATAAGAGCTTTTGAGCAGAACGGATAGGCCTGTCTGTAAATGGAAGCTCCACCGCAGACGATTACTTCATCATCACTGAATTCGTGTTCATCCAGGAACTTCTTCAGATCATATGTTACTTCAGCATCAGGATCATTCACTTTATATTCAGGATCAATTGAGCAGACGATGGTATGTCTGCCTTTCAGCTTACGCGGTAAACCGTCATAAGTAGTCTGTCCCATTAAGATGTTCTTGCCCATGGTATTGGACTTGAACAGCTGCAGTTCTTCCTTTAAATGCCATGGCAGCCGGCCTTTATAACCGATGCCCTTTTTCTCATCCATTGCGATTGATATTGTTAACATGATAACACCTCACCTTTATCAGTATACTTTATTCTTCCTTATTTGTTTAAGACATATTTGTAAATTGCCTTGGCAAAACCTTCATTATCAACGGTATCGGTAACCGCATCAGCTTTCCGCTTCAGGATATCCGAGCCGTTACCCATGGCGACAAAGAAGCCTGCCGCTTCCAGCATGGTCATGTCGTTATCCCCGTCACCGATGGCCATGACTTCATCCAGTGAAAAGCCGTACAGTTCAGCCAGTCTCTTTATAGCCTGGCCTTTGGTTGCCTTAGGATTGTTTATTTCGATGTTTACCGGCAAGGCACTTGAAAAGAAGAACTCCTTTTCATCCTTTATGATATCCATGATTTTCTCTCTGAGACTTAAGTCTTCATAGAAGAAATACTCAGCCTTATACAGCGGTTCATTCAGGTTTTCCAGTGTTTCATAGATGTCATCCACAAATATGGCCGGAATGGTTCCAAAAGTCTTGCCGCTGGTATTGTCATCAATGAACTGATGGAAAGTTGAAAGTTTGTGGTAAACACCATCCATCTGCGCTTTTCTGAACAGTTCTATGATCTTATTCTTATCAACGGGATTACTGTCAGCTATTTCCTCAGTAACTGGATTGGCAATATAAGCCCCATTACAGTAGATTACATATTTCGTATTGATGGCCTTTTTTATTTCCTCAGGAATCATGAAAATGCTTCGACCGGAACATGGCGAAGTAATTACTCCTGCTTCCTTACAGGCTTCCAGAGCCTTGATTGTTTCCGCACTGCAGGTACTGCTCTGCATTGGAAAAACCGTACCGTCCATGTCGAAAACCACCATCTTAATCTTCTTCATAAATATGTTTCCTATACCTGCATTTTACCATAAAGAAAAAGGCAACTTAATTGCCTTATTTCTAAAATTCCTTTTTGCTGATGATCTCACCGCTGTTTTTCCAGATGCTGTTTTCAGGAACAACGCCTCTGACACAGCTGGTTGGATAAACATTGCTGTGACGGCCAATTACAGAGCCCGGATTAAGAACACTGTTACAGCCAACTTCCACATAGTCACCAACCATGGCACCGAATTTCTTCAGGCCAGTTTCGATCTTTTCAGTGCCGTTATGAACAACGACCAGTTTCTTATCACTCTTTACATTAGAAGTAATGGAACCGGCACCCATGTGTGAATAGTAACCTAAGATAGAGTCACCAACATAGTTGTAATGAGGAGTCTGTACATGATCAAACAGGATGACGTTCTTTAATTCAACGCTGTTGCCGACAACACAGTCAGCACCTACCAGAGCACTACCTCTGATGAAGGCACAGTGTCTTACTTCAGTGTTTGGACCGATGATGCAAGGTGCTCCCAGATAAGCAGTCGGGAAGACCTTGGCAGTCTTATGTACCCAGACATTTTCACTTACTTCATCGTATTCTTCCTTATCAAGCTGTTTTCCCAGTTCGATAATCAGCTCCTTGATCCCCTTTAAGGCTTCCCATGGATAGGTAAATCCTTCCAGGTATTCCTTAGCCATGGTGTGATCAAGATCATACATGTCTTTGATTGTATACATTAATTTCACCTTATTTGAAGAGAGTTAACTTGGAAGCAGCTGGCTTATCCAGTAATACTGTTACATCAGGATGATCCTGTAAGATACTGGCTGGGCAGTCTACAGACTTAGGCCCTTCAATCATATCCTTAACAGCCTGGGCTTTATTTTCACCGGTTGCGATCAGGATGATCTTCTTGGCTCTCATGATTGAAGCCAGGCCCATGGTTACTGCACTCTTTGGTACCTGATTGATATCGCCGTCAAAGAATCTGGCATTATCAGTTCTGGTCTGTTCTGTCAGTTCCATTTCATGGGTTTCACTGTCAAATGGGCAGCCTGGTTCGTTGAACGCAATGTGGCCATCTGAACCGATACCTAATACCTGAATGTCTACTGTATGCTTCTTTAATTCCTTTTCATAAGCCTTGCAGTTTTTCTTGATATCACCGTTTCCTAATGGAACATGGATGTTTTCTTCAGGAATGTCAATGTGATCAAACAGATTAACATGCATGAATGTCCAGTATGATTCTCTGTGATCTCTTGGCAGACCTACATATTCATCAAGGTTGAACGTCAGAATATCCTGGTAGCTTGTACCGTTTTCCTGATGATCCCTGATCATTTCCTTATATAATCCTACAGGAGAAGATCCTGTAGCTAAGCCTAATACTGGTGAACCGGTATTCAGAACTTTCTTCATTATTTTGAACGCTTCTTTTGAAACTTCATCGTAATTATCTCTGACTAAAATCTTGAACATAGTATTACCTCCGACATAATAATTTTAAACTACTGTTTTTTCTTCTACAATAAAAAAAACTTTTCATATTATTCTTTTTTACAGCTGAGTTTTCTGCAGCAAAATAACATTATTATTCTGTAATAACACTTTTCAGTGTTGTTTTAGCAAAACTCCCGTACTTAATGGAATTATATATACAAATAAAATAAAATATAACTGTCAGGGAAAGGAAGTGAGATCATGGAAAAAGATACCGCCTATCTGTTTGAAAAAGAAAAGATCAGCAAAGCCATGATGTCACTGGCTCTTCCTTCCATACTGGTTTCCATTGTTGACCTGATATACAGTACCATAAATGCCTACTTTGTTGGTCAACTTAACAACAGCGCCATGATAGCCGCCATGGATCCATCTTCTTCAATTGTCATGTTCATTGAATCCGTCGGGGCCTGCGTTGGTATTGGCGGTGCTTCCTGTCTGGGAAGATATCTTGGTGCCAAAAAAGAGGAAAAAGTTAAAGAAACAGTTCGTACTGCCATGACCTTATGCCTGTTATTATCTGCCATTCACATGGTATTGGGATTCGTATTCCTTAAACCATTTATTTCATGGCAGACAGACGATCAGGTCGTCATAAAATACGCCACACAGTATGGCCTGATAAGTATCTTCACCATTGTATTCCTGGTATTACGTACAACCATAGTACACATGCTCAGGGCAATCGGTGATGTCAAATATTCTACAACAGTCATCAGTGCCAGTGTGGTATTAAACATTATTCTTGACCCGATCTTCATGTTTTCCTGGGGACTCAATCTCGGAGTTATCGGGGCTGCCTTAGCTACATCCATCTGTAATCTGTTAACCTGTGTATTATGCTACCTCAGATTACGGAGTGACAAGACCTCCATAAGCTGGCAGGTTACGGATCTTCACATTGATAAACCAATAACAAAAGAAATTTTAAGAGTTGGAGTTTCCTGCTATGTCAGAAACTGCCTTCCGGCCGTAACCTCCGCTGTCTACAGCAAGCAGGTATTCCGTTATGGAACAGAATTCATGGCCGGATGTTCCGTAGGACGCCGTGCCGCTTATCTGCTCAACTACTTCATACAGGGAGCAGTTAATGGCTATCTGCCATTGGCTTCATATCATTATGGTGCCCGTAACTACAAGCGTCTGTTTGACACCATGAAGTGGTGCTTAAGCGTATTAACTATTTACTCTATATCAGCTGCCTTACTGATACGGCTGATACGTACCCCATATGTTGGTCTGTTTGCCACAGATCCGGTTGTTATTGAATATGGCAGTAAGTTCCTGTTATTCAGTGTAACTTCCCTGCCTGTATATGCAGCATATTATGTATTTACCGTAAGCCTGCAGGCAGCCGGTAAAGGCAAAGAATCCATGATCTTATCAATGGCCAGACAGGGAATCATCTATCTGCCAATCATACTGATTCTTCCAAACATGCTTGGTCAGCTCGGTATCTATCTGGCTCAGCCAATATCAGATTATCTGACAGTAATCGTAGCCGTCATTTTATGCTGGCCACTGCTGTCAGAAATATATCATGGATCAAAGTTCCAGAAACAATAAAGCACTAAATTGAGATTATTCAGTTTAGTGCTTTTTTATATCTTTAAACTATCTGTCTGATGGTTTTACATCAGTTGTTGAATACGCTTCCCTCTGTTCATCAAGATGAGCGTCTTCTATATAATCAAGCTGTAATGCCTGATCAACAAGATACTTCAGTCTTTTTATGTTTGAAGCTTCAATTTCAAACACATATAATCCAATTGACTTAATTGTTGATTTTAATTTACCCTGACAGAACTCTTCAAAGTCAGCTATCTTTTTATCCGTATCACCTTCAGTGAATTTCACAACCAGGCGTGAACTGCTGTATTTTCTGCCTGTATCCGGATCAGTTACAGTATTACTGCCTTTTAAAAGTCTTCTGTCATTACCAAATTCATTATTCTTATTAATTCGCAGTTCAAACTTTTCTAAAACCTTTTTGTTAAACTTATCGGATTTAACTCTCACCGCAATAGCCTCCCCACCATCATTAATCAGAAATACATTTTCATTATTTACAATCACCAGACAGTTTTTTATTTTTTCTTCGTCTACATTCAGATCATCTATGTAAACCATTTCTGATCCCTTTAATACCATTGCACGCATTTTTTCATTTTCATATATGGGATATAGAGCCAAATCATTTCTAATAACTTTCCCGTCATTTGATACATCGGTAACAGTGATGCCTGACCCTATGTAATAAAAACTGTCATCAGGAAGTTTTGACAAGGCAAAACTAAAAACCTCTGAAGGAATTTCTTCAACACTCAGCTTCTCATTAGTAACAACTGGTTTTTTCACAGTACATCCCGTTAAAAGGATACAGAAGACCATTAATGTAATCAGCTTTTTCATAGAAACATTATCAAACAAAAGACCGGATTATTCAAGCAATCCGGTCTTTATGTGTTTTTTTACAAAATCTGTTATTTAGTGAAATAACCTTTTTTCTTCATTGCCAGTAAGATAGCAGCAATGACAACAACGCTTCCACCAAATACAGATGACCATAATACGATATTTGAAGCATCTCCGGTATCTACACCTGCAGGAATGACTTCGGTATATGTTGTAGTGTACTTTTCACCATCAGGCCCAGTTACAGTTACGGTATATACTCTCTTGCCTTCTTTTTCTTCAGTTGCAGGAGTTTCTTCAATTACAGCCTTTTCTGTTATTTCAACGACATGTTCTTCGTTGTTTTCGCAGACGAACTTAGCTGTAGCTTCCTTATGATCCTTGCTCCATGTCCATTCTGGTTCACTCCACTGATGACCAACACCTTCAACAGTAACAGTTGTTTCTTCTTCAAGATCTGTTTCGTCATTGCGTTCAGTTGTCTTGATTGTAACGTCGCTGTTTTCACATGGTGCATCGAAGGTAACGGTAGCAACCTTGTCGCCAGCCTTTACAGCTTCTTCAGTTGCATAAGCGAACTTGATTACGCCATTTTCTTCATCCACTGTGTATGAAGTCAGAGTAATTCCTTCTTCAGGAGTAACTGTTGGATTCTTCAGGTTCTTAGCATCATAAGTGATTTCACAGAAACCGTTAGTAGCATCTTCAACTTCAGTTAAAACGATTGTGGCTGTACCTTCGTCATCTGTTGTTGAAGCACCCTTAATAGCCATTCTGACTGGGAACTTAACAGTCATGAACTTGTTCTCAATCATATCGCCAGCAGCAGTTACAGCACCTTCGACTGTTTCAACTACTTCTTCATTAACTGATTCTTCTTCAGTAACAGGAGCTTCTTCAACTGGCTTAGGTGCAACCTTATTGAGCTTGCTGAACTTATTCAGTTCCGCTGTTAAGCGTGCATCAAATTCAGCACGTTTTTCATCAAGAATACTTGATTTCAAAGGCTCCAATGTAATTGTTGGAACACTTCCACCCTGATCTGCGGTTGTCTGGCTTGTTCTGTATAATCCCTGAACTGGCCATACACCTTCACCAAAGTTACCAGCGTCTGTATATAATACTTTGTTGTTTATATCATAAACGACCATATGAGATGTTGTATCGCCTTCTTCGTAACAACTCCAGTAGATGAAATCCTCATCAGCGTAGAGTGACTGATACAGGAATGACGTTGTAATACCAGTCTGAACTACTATTCCACCGCTTACTAATGCATTGTTAAACAAGTCATATGTAAATTCATAGATTACACCGCCTTCATCCAGTACATAGTAGCTTACCTGACCAGTAGACATATCCAGTTCAGATTTTAAGGCAATACCTGATAAATATGCACCGTTTGTAATCTGAATTGCTGCATATGGAACATTTACATATTCAATACCACTTTCATCCATCGCCTCTGGTTCAAATGAACTTAAGATTGCATATGTGCCTTCTGTATAGAAATAGTAAGGGAAATATGCTGCGTATGTTTCTGAAACAAGTGCCATGTCATTTGACCAATAAGCGCATGGAGCAACAAGTTCAAGTTCAGGTTCAGCTTCTGTTAAGTCTGCAAAATACAGATTTCCTTCTGCTGTACTTGTATCAAGTGATCCTACATAAACATCTGTATCTGATATTGCCAGCGTTGATGCAAGATTCATATGGTAACCATTTGAATGCAGTTTGTTCCATGTTGGCAGGCTCTTCATATTAAATGAGGAAATGAACTGTGAAGCATCAACATCCCAGACTATTGCGTTGAAATCAGCATCTATCTGTTCTACGTATACAACACATTCATCATATACTGTTTCATCACTTGCAGCAGATACTCTGACAACAGTCTGTCCCTTGCTGACACCAACAACACGTCCTGTGTCATCTACTGTGGCAACAGTCGGATCATCGCTTTCCCAGACAACTGTCTTATCGGCAGTGATAGGACTTACCTTGGCAAGTAGATCTTCTTCATTACCAACATAGAGATGTAAGGTCTTTGGTGAAACTGTTACTGAAGCAACAGTATATGGATCCATACCTTCTTCATCATTAACCTTTAAGGCAACAGCCGTTTCATTAGCTGCATAGTCAGCTGCAAATACTGCTACATATCCTTTAGCATCAGTTACGATGTTTTCTGCAGGGATTTCTACAGTAAACTTATCTTCACCTGGAGCAGCTTCATAGAAGTATTCTTCTCCATCAACAGACATAATTGCTACATATGCCAGATTGAAATTATCTTCAGCTTCAATAGTAATTGTGCTGTTATCTTCGCTTAAAGTAGCTTTCGTGATCTTAGGTGCTGTATTATCAACCTTAAAATCATAGCCAATGTATGAGCCCTTACCTAAAAGATCATACCGTAAAGCAAACTGTAATCCATTTCCGTCTGTTATACCGCCATATTGTGAATCAAAATCACCGTATAATAACATGGCGAGATATTCTGGAACAGCATAATAACCAACACGGAAAACATCTCCTTCTTCAAGTCCATATTCACTTGGTTTAACACCAATTGGATAAGTCTGATTGGCTATGTTCTTCATTTCAGCGTCTTTTTCGCTGTACCACATACCAACTGCTCTTTCTTTATCAATTGATAAATCAAGTATGCCTTTAACATTACCGTTATAATCATCTAATAATGCTGCTACATATCCTGTGGCTCCAGCTGAACGCAGTAATGTATAGTTAATAGAATTCAAAACATCGTTTCCATTGACTGCGAGTTTATCAGCAGGGAATTCATCTTCAATATAGTATGGGTTTCCGTACATTATTGAGTTTACACCATTATACTTAATTACCATGCAATTAGTTGGGAAATAGCTCAGGAATTCGCCTAAACTTAACTCCTTACCTGTAGCATTATAATAGTTAGTATTATACTGCATAAAGCTGTATGGATACTTAGTGTTTCCGTAGTAAAAATCAACAATGCTGTTGTTATCAAACATTGAAGGATCGCCCCAGTTACCATAGAAACCTAATAATGGGATTGAATGCTTGTGAGATAAATCTACGCCTTCTTCACTGTATGAGCTGGATTCAGCAGTAGTGAAACCTTCAATATATGCACCTCTTTCAAAGTATTCCATCATCTCGTCATCAATAGTGATGGTTACTGTTACTGTTCTGCTGTCATGAGCAGGAACAACATTAAGTTCTTCACTTTCACCAGTCCAGATCAGTAATAAGTAAGCATCATGAGATGTGATCTTACCGTCTTTATCCATTTCACCGGCATCAAGATCAAGTTCTGTTCCATCAACAACACCTGTGATATAGTCCAGAAGTGCCTGAGCATCATCTTTATCAGTATCACCATCTTTGTCTACGTCATGTTCAATTGCAATGTCAACCGGTGACCATTCATATTCAACATTGGCATTTATTGGCCATGTTTCAGGAAGCATATATAAGTTCTGTCCATCATAAGCAATATCCTGAGTGAACATTTCAGTATTTAATTTATATTCAAGATCTGTATCAGAAAGGTTATAAATTGTGAATGAATATATATATTTTCTGTCTGTCAGCAAATCATCACCGAACTCAACTTTTACCTTGCCATCGGCAGCTGCACCTGTGTATGCAGTTAAGGTATCGTCATCAGCACCTACCATTACAACTGAAGGAGCACTGACTGCTTTTGAAACCTCAGCCAGACCAGCACCCTGCTGTAAAATTGAAACAAACTGGCCGTCATTCTTCATAGGAGTAGCTGTTGACATCAGTAAGCTCTGGACAACTGCACGTACTGAATAATTCTCAGCAAGTTCACTGTTCATTTCTGACAGATCATTCTGACGCAGATATTCTGCTACAACTGCAGTTAAACCGGCAATATGAGGAGCAGCCATTGAAGTACCGCTCATCATTTCATATTCGCTTACACCGCCCTGAGGATTACCATTTGTATCATTGCTTGTACCAAATACTGAATAGATGTTTCCACCAGGTGCAGTAATTTCAGGCTTCATAATCAATGAACCCGGAATGCCCCATGAACTGAATGATGAAACTGTAGCATCTTCACGGGTACCTGTAATATCAGAAGTGACAGCATCTGTTACATTAACAGAACCTGTATAATATTTAATGCCGCCAGCTTCTGCTGCCGTATAAGCAGCCTTAATTGCGTTTGCATCACTAAATGAAATTGTTATCATTGGGAATGTTGCAACACAGTCATCCAATAACATGCCAATTGAACCTGGCTGATTATTGGCAACTATTAAGGCAGCAGGATTAAATTCTACCGCATTATTTCCCTTTTCAACAAATGTCAAACCACCACGGTTGATGATAACGATCTTGCCTTCCAGAGAAACGGCGTCATTTACTGTTGCGTAGTCCTCAACAGAACCCAAAGCATCAATATATACAAATTCCTGAGTGCCTGCTAAAGAAGCCATTGGAGCACGTGCTTCTGAAACACTTTCATTATAGTAAACATTAAGATCACCGAACTGCAGAGGCTTACCGGTTGTACCGATATTGTCAGCAGAAGCAACGCATAAGCTGTTGATGAATGATCCTGGTGAACCGCCTGAATGCATGCTTACATCTTCAGCATATAAAACTCCCATAGCAGTATTATCAGCAAAAGCGCCAACGTTACCTGCAGAAATGGCAACAACCATGTTACTGTTAGCGTCACTGTTCAGTCTGTTCAATTCATCCTGATAATAATCACTGAATGTAAAGCCAGGAGAACCTGAGCCTAATGACAGGTTAGCTACATCGCAGCCTAAAACCATAGCATCTTCAAGTGCTGTAAAATAATCTGAATCGTAAGCGCCACCACCTGTGCCAAATACCTTCATCACAATCAGCTGTGCATCCGGTGCCATACCAACTGCCATAACTGTATCAATTGCCTTCTCAAAACCATTTTCAGTTTCGATATAGCTGTTGGCAGCAGCAATACCTGCAACGTGTGAACCGTGTTCTCCCTGTCTGTCGTTGCTGTGAGTGATGTCATAGTTCATGTCTACATAGTTAAATGCAAATGGAACTTTTGAATCAACATATGCGCCAGGAACATTCAACTGTGAAGCAAGACTGTTAACATCATCTTCAGTTAACAGAACAGGTTCATAATCCAGCTGACTTATAGCATAATCAAAAGCATCTGGATTGAATGAATCATGGAAGATATCCAGACCTGTATCAATAATTGCAATGCGGCTTCCAGCGCCTGTATAACCTGCACTCCAGGTCTCCTGAGCACCAACCATTCCTGCTGAAGTGTTGGCTGTCTGAGGATCTGACTTACTGGTTATTGGAGCATCATAACGGTTTTCCAGAATTACATTCTTAACACCGGAAACCATCTTAATTTTATTAATGTCTGAAACTTTAACTTCAGCGGAGATGGCATTGATTGTCAATGTCAGGTTCCACTTTACATTCAGTTCCTTTTTCAGCTGTTTTTCAATAGTCTTTGTTACACTGGCCTGCTGCTTCTTCAGCTTGTTTCTGTAAGAAACTGCAGAACTGTTATCGGCAATACCCTTGGCAGAATATCCGGCATCAATAACGGAATCTCCATCCAGAATAATTGATACACGTACTATTGCATTCTGATCTAATGACAGTGCATCATTCTCTTCCGGATCTTCCTTTACAAGATCAGTACCCTGTTTTTTAACATTCAGAGTACTTGGATCCAGATCCTCCATTTCCAACTGAGTGGAATTGCCAGAATCAGCCTCATTTGGTTCTTCTCCTGCTTCAGCATATACCGGTGTTACGGCATGAGTGAATACAAGTGTGAAAGCCAAAAGAAGCGTCAAAAGATGTTTGAAACTACCTTTCATAAAAATACTCCCCTCTGATCACTTTTCTTTTATTAAGTAATATAAAAAAGAAAAAAGTCCTCACTTATTTATTATTTTACTATATACAAAAAAATAATATCAATGATTTTCAGTAATTGTGAAAAGTTTTTTTATTTATGAAAAATGTTTCATTTTTAAGTCAAAAACAAACAGCACTTGTTATCTTACGGAGTAGTACAAACAATGGCATTATCATCCATTATTTTAAATTAATGGTGTAGCATCATTTATCATAATAATTTGTCACCAAAAAGGTAACTTCTTAATCTTTCATTAGTAGGTTTTCCCATGCCGCTTTTAGCTGCAAATATAAGCCGCATTATCTATACACACTGCTAATCCATGTAAAAACATGTTCAACTTTTTTCAGCTATTGTTCTATTTACCGTTAAGATTTCTAAATGCTGTTTTTTATGAGATCTTTTTTCCACATTCAACAACATCCACTCAAAACGCCATCTTGAACTCATATTCTATATCTTCTTCAGAAAAAATCATTTTATAATTATGGTTCATCATTAAAAAAATATCCTTTACATAATTCATGTATGTAAGGATATAAGGAACAGATTTAACATTTATAGCTGCTATTCTGTAAGTGCTTTCCATTTCGATGCTACTTATGTTTTATTATATATTTTATTTCCTTAGTTGTTTCTTTTTCTTTTTTTGTAAATCCTTTGATAAGGCGCTTAATATAAAATGCAGGCAAAAGTATTGGATACTTAAATACGATTGGATGAGAATACTCAAGAGTTTTTAGTGGAGGGAACCGTCTTTTCAACAATAATTTCCCCTTTTTCGTAGTAGATAAATCGTTATCAACCTTATTTTCTAAATTCCCATATGCTCCCATACTGCATATTTTATTGAAAACAACCGTTTGATCATAAGTAAGAGGTATTTCATCAAATAAAGAAACTACTAGATTTTTGAACTCAGATGCTATGCCTAATATGTTAAGCTTTTCCAATTCCCCGTTTACATAATCCCAATCTAATGATAAATGATTAATAAGAATATATGTATCAACAAGTGTTCTCAACCCGGTTCCACTTTCTAAATAATGTTTAACAGCATGTGCCATAAAATAAACATACAAATCATTGTCAGTAAAAGATAATTCATACTTGCCATCATGTTTAATCAAAATATCCATTATATTTATATAATATTTATTCTGTACTCTTCCTGAATACATATTAAACAAGCTGGTATGCATTTCAAAACAAAACACAGGACTTTTTGTATATCTATCGTGATAACTTTTATTAAACGACTTCACTTCATATCCATGTTCAATGAAATAGTTTCTAACTATTTCTTGATATTTACTGTCAAATAAAATATCATTATCAGAAAACTCTCTGACACCATATTGAGGATAATATTTTGAAATAATTATGCCTTTTAAAGGAAGATACCATATTTTCTTTTTCTCAAGAAAATCAAACAATTCTGCTCTCTCATTTTCATATAGTATTGTTTTTCTAATTGCATTATTTTTTTGTTTTATCCAATAATCATCCTTTTCAAAATCTTCAAGAACACATGCAACAATAGCACTTATTTTATGCAATCGACAGATTTTTTTCACTGTTTCAATGTCAAAATTATTTACTTGATTTAAATCTGCTTTTTTATTATGTAAAAAGCAATTTAATAAATATACAATACTTAAAAATATACTATTATCCATTTAGATCTCCGTTATGATAATTTAATAATACTTATAATAACATAAATAGCCTGAGATTTGTCCTATTCTCAGGCTTCTTTTTTGTCTTGTCGGAATAACTGTTCTCTTTAGTTTCCCCAATATGCATCAGCGGCTTTACTGTACCAGTATATCGCCTTGCACAGATTCTTTGTCTTCGTATCAGTATTGCTGTTGCTTAACTTGTTATAACAGTATGTCAAAACACCATATTTGTATACCATCGTATTCGTACCGTCACTTATGCTTAATTCGTGCATCGTGTCTAAGTCCTTGGCCGCGATGTTCGCCTTGTATACATACCAGTCACTTCCGCTCTTTTCTGCCTTTACCTTCTTTCCATCAAGTCTTATATCGTAATCCTCAGGATTCACTCCTTCTCCTACATCTAACTTGTAATTGATCCTGATGTCTTCTTCCAACGTCAGGCTGAATGAGGCTACTTTTAATCCTGCCGGTGCTGTACCTTCTTTTACATATACATATGGTTCCAGTAAGCTTATATCCACATCACTCATCGGTTCAAGTGTACTTAAGATCTCATCTGCCAGTGATACTTCATATGTGAAGGCCTTCTGTGCATATAACCCATAGTACTTCATAGCTCTTACCAGATTCCTCGTCTTCGTGGTACTGCTGTCCCACTTGTTATTGATGTATGTAGCTACTGAATACTCGAATCCGCTCTCTGTTACATCTGTTCCGCTTGCCCTGTAGAAGCTTACTTTGTTTCCCTCCAGGTCTGTAAACCAGATCGTTACTTTATCATTCATCTGCTTCGCATATACTGGTACTCTGTAGTAATACACCATTCCTTCTGCTGTCTCTTCGCTCTTGACCCGTTTCTCTGCTGCATTATAGCTTTCCTCATAGCTGTTCGATGCGTTTCCGCCTTCAAACTTTACTAATATGTTCTTCTCTTCTGCTTCAGGTACTATCACCTTGAACTGGATCTGGATCACTCCTTCAAGTACTAATGCTGAGGATTGGATCACTACTGGTGATGTTGTTTCTTCTACTACTGTTACTGTACAGCTGTCACTCAGTCCTGTTCCGTCTGTTGTCGTTACTGTTATTGTTGCGGTTCCTTCACTTACTCCTGTTACAACACCATTTTCATCTACTGTGGCTATACTTTCATCACTGCTGCTCCAGTTTAATTTCTTTACTGTTGCGTTTTCTGGTAAAACTGTAGCAGTTAAAGTTTCTGTCTGTCCCTTATTTAATTCTAATACAGTTCTATTTAATTCCACAGAAGAAACATAATGTGTTATTCTTACCCATGTGCCTGCCCATTCTGACGCGTGCAATGGATATTCTTCCTGAAGTTCTGTTTCTGTCTTTATAAATTCTCCATTTGTCCAATTTCCTGTAGGAAGATATGATTCATTTTGCCATGTTGTAAATCCTGTTCCTAATTTAACCTCTGCTAGTGAAGTACATTCATAGAACAGATAATCCATAGATGTTACCTTATTTGTATCAAAATTGCTTAAATCTAGACTTGTTAATACATTGCAACCATCAAACATACTATCCATTACTGTTACATTGCTTGTACTAAAACTGCTTAAATCAAGACTTGTTAAAGAACTACAACCAGTAAACATGTATCCCATATTTGTTACATTTCTGACATCAAAACTATTTAAATTAATACTTGTCAAAGAACTGCAGTTTTCAAACATGTCCTGCATATAATTGACATTACCGGTATTAAAACTGCTTAAATCAAGACTTGTTAAGGAATCGCAACCATAGAACATATATGTCATATCTACAACATTACTTGTGTTAAAACTGCTTAAATCAAGACTTGTTAAAGAACCACAATCAGAAAACATATCCCACATATATTCAACATTGCTGGTATCAAAATGACTCAAATCAAGACTTGTTAAAGAACTGCAGGAATAAAACATATCGCCCATATCCGTAACATTACTGGTATTGAATCCTGTTGAGTCAAAATCTTCAAGATTATCACATCCATAAAACCAGTAGCCTAATGAAGTAGGCTGTATTATGTTATTGTCGGCTACATATGCTTTATTAATGTTTTCTCTGTCACCATACCATGGAATATCTTCTTCACTTACTGCTAATATATTTTCAATATCGGCATACACTATTCCAGTATAATCGTATCCGTTTATATCTGTTACTGTAGCTGTACTGTTATTTAAATAACTATTATTACTCTTTAAGAATATTAAGTGACCGTCTGGCGATAATACTGCATAAGCTGTAGCATTTGATGTATCTAGCGTGTTTTTAACTACGGTAACATTGCAAGATGCATTAAGGTTATCTTCACCTAATACAATTGCAGTTATTACTGCTGTTCCCTGAGAAACTGCTGTCAATAATCCGTTTTCATTTACAGTAACAATATTTGTATCACTACTATTCCACTCAATCGCATAATTTTCAGCATTACCAGAAAGTACTTCCGCATATAGTTCAAATGACTGTCCAACATGAAGATTCAATTGTTCTTCATTAAGTTTTAATGAACTGATATCAACATTTCCATGTTCAATTACGAATTCTTTTGTAAACTTGTAGCCAAACCACGCTCCACTAAAGTAATAAGTACCAACTTCTAATGTTTCCAGATATTCTTTTGGAATAATAATGATCCCTTTATCGTTATCAAACGTAATAACATCACTATTATCGCTATTGGTTGCTAGTATTTTTTCGGCACCATTATTTTCTTCAGTTTTACAACCAAATTCAAAATGAAAATTCTCAAGAGATGTGTTTAATGAAATAGTAATATCTTTTAAATCAACTTTCTTTATTTCTGATTCAATTGGATCTGTTCCATATGTTGTTATTAAATCAGGACAAAAATCATAATTATCAACAAAAAAACTAAACGTATTTGTTTTAATCTCCTCGTTGTCTCTATACTCAAATGTTAAAGTGTTTTCTCTAGATACAATGTTCTGAATAACTCTGTCTTTACACTGATTAGGTTCAGATAAGTAAAAGTTACCATCACTGATATAATAGAAACCACTTTCAAGTAACTCATCATTGATATAAATGTTTTTAATACAATCTTCATCAATATTTAACTTTACCTGAATTTTTGCGGATCCTTCATTTGCCTTATAATCAATGGTATTATTGACTATTTCAAAATCGGTTTCTTCTGCTCTGAAAAAAGAAAAATTGGAGATACATATCAATATAGTAATTAAAACCGTTAATATCCTTTTCATAAACAAAACTCCTTGTAATCTAGCAATTAGATTATATCATTATCATTAGTATCTGCACATAAAAAAGCCTTTTGATTTCTTTGTTATTGAGGCTTTCTTTTATATCAGTATTTATTATTGATGCAATAAGCATCAATTTTCACAACAATTTTCACAGATTATTTATTCATCTATATCTATAGCTCACTTATGTGTTTTTGTACTTTCTTATATTGTTAATGAATCCTGCTAATTCTTTATCCAATTTACCTTCGTTAAATAATCCATAAGATAAGTAAGGGTAATAAGTATAATGTATTACCTAAAACAAAAAAAGCTTTTTTTGAATTCTCTTCTATGTTATATTACATTAACCTTTTAGAATTAATTCTAATAATTTGATGTATTTAATGTTTAGTTATAACTATATTTGGTGATTGCTTGACATTGTTAAAGAATCATCACTAAAGCAATCTTATCATTTTAAAATGTCAATAAGAAATCTTTAATATGAGTATTTACAATTCCACTCTATATGCAGGATCAAGCCGCTGAAGTTCTCTAAATGTATCTATTTCAACAACGTCAGCATCTGTACATGGGCGAACAGTTAAATATGTCTTTGTGTAGTCTACACAAGATCCAAAGAATTTTTCTTTACCACCTGGCACATTATAAAACACGTTTTCAATATTATTCCGTAAATTTAACCCGTCCTGTCTGTTCCAATATGAAATACCTACTACTTGATAACAATTAAATCCACCAATTCCCCCACCAACAATGCGTTCGTTCTTCATTTTGAAAATATAGTCATCTGTTCTTTCTTTATAAATACCAAGATAGTTTGAAACATACTGATACTTAGTTATGAGTTTAGAATTGCTTAACAAGAGATCAGCTTCAAACATATATGAATTAGAGATTTTATCGCCTAACAATAAAGCACTGGATATATTGTTTGTCTCATTGTACAAAGGATTATCAATAAAGTGAATCATTGGATATTTCTCAAGAAGCTGATCAAACTGTTCTTTCAAATACCCCCTAACAATATATATGTTAGGAATTTCTGCTTCGACACAAGCATCAAGTAGACTATCAATTATTCTTTTTCCTCTTACCCTGACTAAAGGTTTTGGAGTGTTCAGGGTAATTGGAACCAGTCTGCTTCCAAATCCGGCCGCCATAAAACAGGCGTTCTGTACTCTGTATGGTTCCAAAGCTTCTAAACCTTTATCTGTAACATTATAGTTGCTAATGCAATTTGATTCGATCAGATAGTTAACAGTTTTATTAACAGAACCAACTGACAGTCCAGTTCCTTTAGCAATTTTATTCTGAGTTACACCTTGTTTATTATCAAGTAAATAAGTAAGAATTTTAAACTCTTTTTCATTAAGCATATTAATATTACCCCTCTACTACATTAATTCTCTTTATACTTGTTTTGCTGACATATTTTTTCAACAAATAGATAATAAATTTCATTGTTAGATTAACACCTAGGATAACTAACGAAACAATAGATGCACATTCTAGATTCATCTGTGCTTCAAACTGACCTATCATTAATGAAATTGGTTTGGTTCTATAATTAAAAAGGAAAGAAACTGCTGATATAGTCATCATACTGTTAACAAAAAAATATGAAAATATTTCTAGGAATGTAGTCTTTATCTGAGGAATTATTACATCCTTTATTATCATTAATCTGGATATTCCCAATGTAAAACCAACAGCTTCCAGATTCTGGTTCATTTTTCCCAGTGAATTATACATCATAAGGTATGGTGAAGCAAAGAAGTGCATCAGATTAGCCAATATTATGATAACCAGTGTTCCATAGATGAACGTTCCTTTGAACATGAATACATACGCAAGGCCAAGTACTAGTCCTGGGATAGCCAATGATGTCATTGACATTAAGTGTAACAATTGAGAGCTCTTGGAAGAAGTGCGGGCAGTTAGATAAGCTGTTGTAAACGATAATACTATTCCAATCAATGCTACACAAACTGAAATAAATAAAGTAGTTCTTAAGTATTGTAATCCTTTTATTTTTATGAAAAATTGAACATTTGCTAAAGTAGGAGTCAAGTCTCTAGGATATCTTGTAACAAATCCATACATGACAAATGTTATGAGTAAGGTCGCTATAAATAGTGAAACAACACCTATAATTATATATGAAACGATATCTCTGAGAACTCCTTTCTTAATTTCAAATTCCTTTGAAACAAAGTTCATCTTTGGCTGACTGCTAGTGATTGCGTTATAAATAAACGCTATAAATGCCGGAATTAAAAGAAATAGACCTATGACACTACCTTTGTTAAATTCGAGCTGTCCGATTACTTGCTGATACATCATAACAGCTAACGTTGTTGTTTTGCCACCAATCATTAAAGGAATACCGTAGTCAGTTACTGTCATTGAAAAAACCGAAAAAACCGCTCCTATTAAAGGCTTTTTAAGATATGGAGCTGTGATAGCCCTGAATCTATTAAATTTGTTCAACCCTAAAACTTCTGCTGCTTCATAAGGTGATGCATCTTCATATTTCAACACATCATTCAGCATGATAAAAGCTACCGGATAGGAATACAATACAGCACCCATAACTATTCCCCAATAACCATATATAGAACCGTTGAGATGTAACAAGTTTGTTATAACACCATTTGTACCAAACAATACAATCATGCTTGTACCAATTGAAAGAGATGGTATAAGCATTGGCAATGTTACGAATACAGTGAAAAATGGCTTAAACCTTATATTACTTCTCTGAATAATCATAGCCAATGATAAGGCTAAAGAAACAGAAATAGCAGTTGTTACCAGGCAGGTTTTCAATGAGTTAAGACACGCTTTCACAAACATGTTTGACTGTAAAATAAACTGTATATCTGATGGCTTTATCTTGAAAACCATATTTATAAATGGTAATACAATGAAACTAAAAAGCGCTACAGAAACAAGTATCTTTGATGCAGATAGACCAGTTTCTTTAAGATGTTTATTCATTGTCTAGCTCCTTGATATACTTAGTCAGAGAATTGATTTTGATTCTAAGATTTTCTATGACAAAATCTTCAACATACTTACTGGCAGGATTCTTAATTATATTAACTGGTGTATCCAACTGAACTAACTTTGACTTTTCCATAACCATTATTCTATCAGACATAGAGAAGGCTTCTTCCTGATCATGAGTAACATATATCATTGTTGTTCCATATTCTTTCTGTATGTTTTTTAATTCCTGTCGTAACTGTAATCTTGTAGCAACATCTAGTGCAGACATAGGTTCATCAAAAAGTATAATCTTAGGATTTAATACAAGTGTTCTTGCTATAGCAACTCGCTGTTGCTGCCCTCCTGACAATTCAGCCGGTTTCTTGTTAATATGCTCAATTATTCCCATTCTTTCAATCATTTCTGTAGCAATTCTACTGGCATTTGCTCTTTTATCCTTTTGAATTTTCAAAGCATATTCAACATTGCCTAATACAGTCATATTCTCAAAAAGAGCATAACTCTGGAAAACTATACCCATATTGCGCTGTGAAGGCAACGCATATGTAATATCTCTGCCATCCATTGTTACTTTTCCAGAAGTCGGTTCCAACAATCCAACAAGTATCCTCAAAATAGTAGTCTTTCCACATCCTGATGGTCCTAAAATAGAAAGAAACTCTCCTTCCTTTACAGTAAAATTGACATGATTAAGGGCTATTGATTCATCATCAAATTCTTTTGTAAGATCTGTAGCAATCAAAAGGTCTTTATCAAACATATCATTCTCCTCCAAAGGTAAAAGTACTGTGATTGACAACCACAGTACGCTATTGTTTATAAATATTTATGAATGTGTCCACTTGGCAAGCAGAGCCTCTTTAGCTTCCAGAGTATCATTTGACATATCACCTAACTTGATATCATCTGGATAATTTTCAATATTCTGCTTAACACCAACGATTACAGGCTCACCAGGATAAATCTCCATTTCCTTGATTCTGAAATCATATATCAGGTAATCAAACACTTCTTTAACAATTGGTCTGGAATCTTTTCCTTTCACAATTGTTTGTCCATAATAAGCTACTGGAGCACCTTCATCAAAGAATAATAATTTCAATGGATCACCAGCTGTTATAGCTTCTGATACATTTGATGCCATAACCAGTGCTATAGCTGCTTCTTCTGAAACCAAAGCGTTTGCAGGGCCATTACCACCAGACTGTAACTGTGCTACATTGTCCATTAACTTATCAAAATATTCCAAGCACTTTTCTTCACCCCAGGTGTTAGCAAGCATCTTAACAAACATATAACCAGCAGAAGAACTTTTTGGATCGCTCATTGAAACTAATCCTTTGTATTCAGGCTTCAACAAATCTTCCCAACATGTAGGTTCAGGCAGGCCTTTTTCTTCTAGCACCTTGGTATTTACTGCAACTGCACCGCAAACCTTACATTCAATAACATAATCTTTGCTGGCTGGATTACCATCCTCGTAATACCTTGAGTAATCAACCCAATCAAGTTTTGTAAGATAACCCATCTCAGATAACTTATTCATATTTGTAAATGACAGGTCGTGAATGATATCAATATCAGTATCTGTACCCTCAGCCATTAACTTGGCAGCTAATTTACTTGTTCCCAGATATTCAACAACAAAATCATAGTCAGGGAATTTTTCACTTAACATAGTCTGCATGTTTTCCAATCTTTTCGTGTTAGCAGCACTGTAAATAACTATTGTTTCTCTTTCTTTTTCTTTTGGAGTGCATCCGGTAAACATTACAAGTGTCATTAATACACTTAACATAATTATCAACGCTTTTTTCATTATTTCACTTCCATTCATTTTTGTTGACTTTATACGCATTTTTGAATGCGAGACTCTTTAATTATATTTATATATAAAGTTTTAGTCAATCAGTTATATTCAATTTATAGGTTTAAAAATAATAATATGAATTATATAAAACTCTTGACTGAATAATCAAGAGTTTTGTTATGAAATATTTCGTAATTTATAAACGTTTTATGTTAAATATATTTAAGTTATATATTCTAATGATGTGCTTATTCGTTCAGATTCAGAAACAGTTCAGCACACCAAAGCTGCCATTTCTGGTTTCCTGTCAACTCGTTCATCTTAATGTCTTTTCTGAATTCTTCTCTTGTTGGGCCAGACCAGTTTTCAAAAATCTTGTCTACTGGTCTTGGCATAGGTATCTTAAATGGGATTTCTATTTCAGGATAAATGCTATGGAACAATTCTCTTATCAGATACTTAGGCTCCCCATTTCTGACCTTGTATAAATCCAATGGTTCTTTCATAACCAATTTTGCATACGGATCATAATATGAAAGATTTGCTGTTCCGAAAGCATTAAGATACGAACTTGAAGACTCAATAGCGAAAACCTCATCCATGAAGGTTAAGAAATCAATTTTGTCCCCTTTCTGTCTGTATTTTTCAAAAAGATCTGATACATCAACAGGATTTTCCAATACCTTTTCAGGCTCAAGGAAAGTATATCTTTTTTTGAATTCTTCAAAACCCCAGTCTTTAGACAGCAACTGATCCATTCCTCCAAAAATAAGATCAGAACTCTCTCCAACAATCATCAGTTCATCACCCATGTATTTAGCCATTAAGGCTGCTTTATAAATCTGCGGTTCTATAGAATGTACTGGAGCACATTTTGTTTCCATAACAACAGGCGTAAAAAGCTTATAATCTTCAAAATTTATATTAATTAAAATATGATTCAAACCCAGTTTTTTACAATAATAGTCAGCTCTTTCAACATCTTTATTGAAACTGCTTGAGAGAGTAGTAGTAAATGTATAAGCATTACTGCCTGGTTTCAGATAAGATGCCAGAATGGCAGAATCAACACCACCAGAAAGCAGTATACCTATCTTTTTATATTTGCTATATAATTCGTCAAACTGTTTCTGAATTTCTGTTCCAATTTCTTTTGAAGTTGTAACAGGAATTCTGTCTTTATCAGGTATTGCTTCATACAGTTTATGTTTCATTCCAGGATAAAACTCATACTCATCCTTATAAATAAATCTGTAAGCTATGTAAGAACTTAAGCAGAAATCTTTATTTAACATTGTCGTCCTCCTCATCAATATTAAGTTTTGTTATTTTTGTTGGTTCCTGAACCCATCCTCTTACGTGCTTCAGGGCTTCAGTTATTTTTGTCGAAGATATTCCTTCTGTGTATGGAAAATATATAATTTTGATTCCTTCCTTGGCAAACTCTTCTTCGTATTTATTCCATTTTTCAGTGTCATACCAGTCATCACCAACAAACATATACGATGCTCCAAGCTTTTTACACATTGCCAGTTTATCCATGTCCTTTTGCGGGACAACTGCATCAACGTACTTAATTGCTCTGACTATCTCAGCTCTGTCCTCATACGGTATCATAGCGTTTTTGCCTTTATACTGAACAAGTTCATCTACAGTAACACCAACTATCAATCTGTCACAAAGACCTTTGGCATTTTTTAAAAGATTTAAGTGTCCGATGTGAAACAAATCATAAACTCCAGCCGTATATCCAATAATTTCCTTTTCCATGTATTCCTCCCGAATTCAAATAAGAGCTACTGTTTATTTGAATCCTTTTTTATATAATCTGTAATTCGAACAGATGCATTGTCATGAATCTTTTTCAATTCACCAATGTAATTCTGTCTGTTTTCTTTTTTGATATCCTGATTATTCAAAATACTAAAAAGCGCTTTTTCTATATCCTCAAATGTATCAGTTCTATATGAATTATCAATCATTTTACTGTACAGCCTGTTTAATTCAATGTTCCCGTTGCAATAAATGATTGGCCTTCCACTTACAAAGAACGGTCCTATAATAGTAGATATATCAGTTATAAGGATATCCGTCTGACAGAAAGTATCATATATATCAGTACCGATATCAAGAATAATTCCCTTGTCCTTCAGTTCCTTTTTGTACTCATCCACCTGTTCAGCACTGAAAATACCGGTTTTGATAAAGTTTTCAAACATCAACGGATGTGGTCTGAAAATCATTTTAACGTCGTATTTTTCCGGGATAGTAAGCATTTTATCTTTATACTTTAGGAAATTACTTCCGCCATATGTTTTATCAGTTGTCCATCTTGGTGTCCATGTAACAGTTATTGCCTTGCTTGTATGAGGAAGATTAAAGTAGTTTTCCAATTCAGGATAGCCTAAAAACACATGATGCCTGATCCCGGCTTTTACACTGTTTTTATATTTATTCTTAACAGCATTCAGCATGTCTTCACTGTCTGCGAAGTATGCATAAACATTCCTGAAGAATTCCCTGTTTGAGTTGAGCCCAACAAATACATCTGAGCAAATCATGCCATATGGCAGATAACACAGTTTCGCAAATTTAACTATATCGTATGATTTCAAACCATTCGGCATATACATATCATATGGTCTCTGCATAAACAAATAATCCATTTCCTGAATATTTAATTTCGGATCATCATATTTATACAGCAACGACTCAGGATACTTCTTTCTGAAAAACTCATATTCAACCCCATACTGCCTGAGTTGGTTTTTTTCAAGGTCAAAACCTGGAATTACTATCAAAACCGGTTTGAAATCAGGTCTCTTCAACATTTCCTCATAAATCCTGTTTTGTTTGTCCCAAAGCTCAGGCATCTGAACCAGAAACCCTACTTTGATACTGTTTCCAGAGTATTTCCTATTTTTCAGCTTTCTTAAATAGTAATCTGCCAAAACATCACTTTTAACTCTATACAGCTTATTCTTTATTCTTCTTAAGAGCATGTTTATTATTTCCTTGTACAATTTATCTTAACACACTTACTTTATTTTGAATATAAAGCAGCTTCCATTCGTTTTACAACATTTATGCATTGTGTTAGAATTATCGACGTGAGGAAAAAGCATGCTTTCAGTAATAATAATTTCATATAACGAAGCTCAATATTTACCAGAAGCCATCAACAGTTGTCTTAACCAGACCTATAAAGATATGGAAATCATCATTGGCGATGATGGCTCTTCAGATAACAGTATTGAAATAATAAAAGAATATGAAAAACAATATGATAATATCAGTCATTTTGTTATGGATAGGTCTGATATTATATCAAAAGAAACTATAATACCATCCTATAGAGTATCAAATGTAATTAAACGTGGAATATCCATGGCTAAAGGTGAGTATATTGTGATCTTATCCGGAGACGATTATTACAACGATTCTACTGTTTTTGAAAAGCAAATCGAAATACTAGATTCAAATAAAGAATACTACTCATGTGTTTCAGGACTTCGTAAGTTCTGGTCTGACAGAAGTGAAGACTGCATATTTAAACCAATGAACGAATCTTTATACTGGTCAGGTGCGTATACACACATATCATGTTTCATGTTCAGAAAAAGTATTTATGACGATGGATACTTCCTGAATAGATTTTGCGATGATACCGGCCTTCAATACTCCATAATACTTGCAGGTAAATGGAATTGTTTAAATAAAATAACTTTTTCATACAGACAAAGAAGCAGCAGTATCATGGATTCTTCTGACAAAACAGAATTAGCTTTGCTTGAATTGTTAATGTTGCAGGATATAAAACATAAAAACAAGCTCATTGCAAGTTCCCTAGCCAGATTCCATAAGCCACTTGTCCTGTGTTTTAGGGAAAGAAAAGAGTTAGATGGCAACAAATATAAAAAATATATTGATGCTGCAGCGAAATATGATTATGACATTATTAATACATTGAGGACATATGATGATGCTAGTGTAATAGAGAAAGCAAATACTCTTATTACTATCATGCTGTCTTATGTTTTGTTCTATTATTATAAAGTTGCACGAAAAATTATCACACTTACCTACAAAAAAAGTTGAAGCAATTCAACTTTTTATCTGAATAGTCTGATGCATTCCAATAACAGCGGAAGCCAGATCTTATATGTTACAGCTCCTGCAGTTAAGACAACAACAATTAATATATATCTGATTATCATATGTTTATATAGAAGTGTCAGCACTATACCACAGAACAGGAATAATAACATGATGATTATTAAACCCTTGTAATCATACATGTCTTTTTTTGCGTTGTTCTTATCACAGACAATCATAGCACAGTAATAATTACCTATTGCGAACAAAATATAACTGATTAAAGTCGTATATCCTGCAATATGATAGCCGAAAACAGGAATCAGGAAATAGTTGAGGACAACATTGATGATTGCAGAAAGAATTGATCCCATAACAAGATACTTCTTTGCTTCATAGAAGAATTCAACATTTACAAATAACTGGGTGTAGAACAATAGCAACAGACTCATGGCAACAGGAGGTATTACCCATAATCCATCGTAATAATCTTTATGAAGTATTCTCATAAATTCAGGTGCTATGGATATGAGTCCAAGCAGAAGTATTCCCATTACTGCTGCTATGGCCATAGACACCTTTTTATTATCTTCAAAATCCTGATCTTTTATCTTATTGTACAGCCATGGCTGATATGAACTGTTAATAGCGTTCAGCACAAAAGAGAAAATAATAGCTACGCTATATGCTACACCATATAATGCACCTTCCCGGCGGCTGCACATTCTGTCAATCATTAGCTTATCAGACTGATTAAAAATAATCTGTGAAAGATAATAAGGTATAAGTGGAATATTGAAATTCAACGCATATTGCCAGTATTCCTTATCATAGAACTTATGTCCTTTTATAATTGAATAGATATATATTATTCCTCCCAGGAAAATCACAATCAAAGACGCCGAAAGGACTTTGGCTAAAGCTTTATCAGTTGAGTATTTCACTGCAACAATTCCAACAATAGCTGTTAATACTGACATAAGGAATGTAACAAATACAACTTTTTTATAGCTGTATTCAAAACGCTCTTTTCCCATCCACAGATTCATTGAGGTATTCATCAGCATTTCAAATCCCATAACTGTCATTAACAGAGTGGTAAGATCCATGAACCCATTGAATATCTTCCTGAACGGGAAATAAACCGCAAAGAAAATCAGAGTAAGTACAGTACATAATCCATTGATTGCCGATACATATCCATCTCTGTCATCTTCATATTTGATCATTGCTTTTGCAAAAGACCCATACGGAAGCTGTAAGGATGTAAAAGTTATAAGAATGGCCATTACACTCTGATAAGCATTAGATAATCCATATTCCTCAGGTGCAAGAAGATTAGAAAAAATAGGCATGGTAATAAAGCTAAGTGATCTCTGCAATACACTGCAAACCGTGTATGCCACAGATGCCTTAACCTGTTGTGATACTACCTGTTCCTTCTTTTCTTTTAATACCATTATTTATTCTCCACCAGATACCAGATAAAATCGTTTATTTCATCGTCTGAGTAAATGTCATTTCCTACTAAAAAATCATATATGCCAAGTTCCTTTATATTTATTCTGTTATAACCGTTTTTATCATAGAACCTGACAGCTCTTTTATTATCTGGATTAACGCACCAGTATATTTTTTTCAAATTATATTTATTAAAACCAAGCTCAATTATTTCATGCATAGCTGAGCCACTGATGCCTTTCCCCATTGCACATGATCTTATTGTAATCGCAAATTCAGCCATATCATTATAAATATGCTTCAATGATACTGTTCCCTGATATTCATCGTTTTCATCAACTATTGCCAAATGAATATTCTTTTCATCATTCTGTGCTTTTTCTATAAAACCGATACAGTTTTCCAAGCTAAAAGACATGAAATCCGTTTTCATTTTTTCGATTACATTTTTATCGTGCATCCATTCCAGCATTAATGGAGCATCTTTTTGATTTAATTCTCTTAACATGCTATTCCTCTGCATAAACATCTAATGTAATTCTTTCTCTTAAAACTTTGAATACGATCTCAGCAAAATATGAATATATGTAATGACAAATATAGCTTATTGCCAGACATATAAAGACACACCCAATCATATGTGCAATCAGTATATATAAAGGTTTGTTAACAAACCGGCTGACTTTCATGTGCGGCAGAAAATTGAGATGCAGAAGATATACTGTAAATGATGTTTTAGCTACACTGTTTAACAATTTACTGTATTTTATATTCATCCTGTCAAACAGCAGAAATGCTGTTGCCGCTTCCATAATAACCAGAGGGTTGCAGTAAGATCTGGCTGCTGTTGAATATATCCCGGTTGTAATATGGATCATTAACACAGATAACAGGAATAAAAACAGTATTACTCCTGTATTAATCTTATCAGTTTTCTCCTTGTTAATTTTCAGATATGCACCTATACAGTACATCTGCAGAAAATGTACTACAGTATAACCGGTCTGGATATTGTTAACACCTACTGTACTCATGCCTCCAAGGTTTATTTCCAGAAAGTGCTCAATATATGTTAATAATGTTGGAATAAAGCTGAATAGAATTATAATTAACCACATTAATGCATCGCGGGATTCTTTTTTATTCTTATTCAAAAGCTGATTGGTAAATGGTGCAAATGCATAGATCACAGAATAGAAAATTGCAAAATAATTCATCGGCAAAAGCTTAATAAATAGTTCTTTTAATGAAAAATGTGAGTGTAGCAAAATGGCTTTTGCCACATAAATTCCCGCGTTTATCACACTTACTTCAGCCAGAAGTTCAATTGGTTTCCATAAGCTGACTCTGCTTTTTCTACACAGAAAATAACCGGTAATAAGCACGAAAACATTAACCGAACATATAAACAGAGATTCTATAAAAATCAGAAACTGCTCATTTATAGTCCCTTTTGTAACGTATTTAAACCGGCCTCCAATATCATGGTTATTGTAATGTAAAAGGATTACTCCTATGGCAGCGAGTAATCTTAATACTTCAATGTTTGATTTTCTTGTTTTTGCTTCTGTCATTTCTATTCAAATGAGTTAATTGCATCAATGACATAATTGATTTCTTCATCTGTCATTCCATAATACATTGGTATGCTTAACTCTGTCTCACTGATTTCTTCTGCAATTGGGAAATCGCCTTTTTTAAATCCCAGATCCTTGTAGCATTCCTGAAGATGCATAGGAATAGGATAATGTTTATTTGTACCAATACCTCTGTCGTTCAGATGTTTTTCCAAAGCTGCTCTTTCCTTACATCTGATACCGAATATATGCCATACCGGTTCAACATCCTCCAGTACATACGGTAATATGACTTTTGGATTGCTTATGCCTTCAAGATACTTTCTGGCTGCTGCTCTTCTGTTTTTATTTACTTCATCAAGTGAAGGCAATTTTGCTGAAAGAATAGCAGCCTGGAATTCATCAAGACGTGAATTATGACCTTTATAAATATGGTGATATTTATAGTCAGATCCGTAATTACCTAAAGCTCTGACTTTGTCTGCATATTCTTTGTTATTGGTAGTAACCGCACCTGCATCCCCAAAAGCACCTAAATTCTTCCCTGGATAAAAACTGAAACCGGCAATATCGCTGAAAGATCCAATTCTTTTTCCTTTATATGTTGATCCATGTGCCTGTGCACAGTCTTCAATTATATAAAGTCCATGTTTTCTGGCAATTTCTACAATTGGATCCATATCACAGGCCTGACCATATAAGTGAACAGGCATGATTGCTTTTGTCTTATCTGTTATTTTCTCTTCTATCAAAGCAGGATTAATATTAAAAGTTCTGATATCCGGTTCTACAAATACTACATCTGCTCCAACATATGTAACAGCTAACGCTGTAGCTATATATGTATTACTTGGTACTATTACCTCATCACCAGGCCCGATATTTAAAGCTTTTAAAGCCAGCATTAATGCATCAAGGCCGTTGCCAACACCAACTGCATATTTACAGTCACAGTATTCTGCAAAGGCTTTTTCAAAAGCAGTATCTTCTTCCCCTTCAATATACCAGCTTCTGCCATATACACGGTCAAAAGCGTTTCTTAACTCTTTATCAATAGTTTTTTCAAGTGGTTTTAAACTGACAAATGGCACTTTCATTTTTATTCACCGCTTTCTACACATTTCATAAAATCTTCATAGTTTCTGATATAATCTTCTTCATTATAATAATCACTGGCTAACACCATCAATACTGCATCATTGGAAAAATCAAACATTTCTCTCCAGATTAAACCTTTTATATGCAGGCCAACGCTTGGATCATTTAATTCAACAACCGCTTTTTCGTGACCGTCATCCATTAAAATCTTACATTTTCCATGAACACATATTAAAACCTGTTCGAGTTTTTTATGTGCGTGTTTTCCTCTGGTTACACCTTCGGTTGTTTCCCACATATAATAGCAGCGTTTTACTTCAAAAGGAATATCCCTTAATGTTTCAATTGCTACCAGTTTTCCTCTGGAATCTCCGTGAATCTTAAAATCAAATGTTTTTATTTCCATGGTATTACCCTCACTATTTATCATATTCAGAAACTATTCTGTTATATTTACTGATCTCCACATCAGCATAGTTATTATATGCTTTTGTTGTCGCCTTGACCAGTCTGCGTCTTATACCTGTTATGATTCTCTGAGTATTAGCAGACATCTTATTGCCAAACCAAAGTTTTGAGGCTACCTTTGCCATTCTGCAATTACTATTACTGGCAGCCAGATCAAACGCTGTTTTAACATCTTTATCAAGTGTCTTTTGTCTCTCACTTGTAAAGCTTGAAGAAATGCCGTATCCAAATTCATACCATACTATGTATTCATCACAATAAGCTATTCTGATTCCATCCCGAACCATGAGTACATATGCCATTCCTTCATCATATGTTACTTTGTTCAATATTTGTTCAAGGTATTTCATATTTAGCTCAGTCTTACAGAAGAAATTAGCACCAATGATAAAATCCTTATACATAAAGTAGTTGTACTTTATTGCCTTCAAGTCCTTCTTTTTATAACATTCTACACTGGAAGGAGCCATGAACGGATATAATTTAACTTTCCCGTTTTTTTCATAGTAAGTTGCTGCTTTTCCAAAACAGATATCAATATTACCTTCTTCACAGAAATCATAAAACTGTCTCAGTGTATTCTCGTCATATAGATAATCACCAGGGGATATTACTTTAACATATTTACCTTTGGCTTGTTTCAATCCTGCAAAATAGTTTAGAACTGTACCTCTGTTTTTATCGCTAAATACCAGTTTGTAGTTTTCAAATTGATTTTTTACAAAATAATCTCTGATAGTTTCCTTATCTAATTTACTGCTGCCATCGTCAGTCAAAATAACCTCAAAGTCAGTGTTTTTTTGAGTAAATACGGAATAAAGTGTTTTAAACAGTTTTGTCTGATCTGGATTGTAAGTACAGACAACAACACTTACGGAGATTTCTTTGTTCATAGGTTAATCTTTATTTTCCTAAACCTTTCATTTTTTCTGATAATAACTGTTTTAAATACTGATAACCTGCAGGTTTAATCACCATTGCTGATATTACATACAGCAATACTCCTGCGATTACTTTCGTAAACAGTTTAATTATCATAACATCGCTGATATTCAGAAAATACACTACACTCATAACCAAAGTGCATATAATTGCTCCTGCTATATCATACACATGTTCTGTTGGTGAATAATCAATAAGGCCTCTGAGGTATATCATGTTGATTATGTATTCAAACAAGGCATATATTGCTAAAGTAATGGCAATCCATAAAACGCCATACTTTACACCTATAAATAATAGAACCAGAAAAACAGGCTTTTTAATAAATTCAAGTTTCAGATTTATATCACTTCTGCCCATAGCTTTGAAAGTTTCCAAAGGTAATGCAGCTATGACATTAATGGCTGAGAAAATGGAAAGTATCTGTACATAGGGAATACATGGAATCCATTTATCCGTCAGCAATACCATTACTATAGGTTCTGCACAGACACACAATCCAATCAGAATCGGGAACATGACAAAGGCTAAAACCTGAAAAGCTTTTCTGGTCATGTTTTTAACTTTTTCTCTGTCATCTCCCACTTTAGATAACGAAGGAAACATAACAGTTAAAATAGAGGTACTGATATTGGCAGTAAACAGATCAGAAAACTGCTGCCCGCGGTTATAAGCTGCAAGATCTGCAGTTGTGTATTTTTTGCCAATCACCATGCCTCTGAGATGGTAAAACACTGTACCGCTCAATGTTGATAACAATACCTTAGAACCAAACGACATAAGAGTTTTAGCTCTATCCCACGAAAACATGAGCTTTGGTCTCCAGGGGATTGTTATAAACAAAACAATACTGTCAATAATAATATTAATCAGATACTGCGCAACCAAAGACCATACTCCAAAGCCTTTATATGCCATTACTAACCCGACAATACCTGAAATACTGACTCCAAACAATGTTGACAGAAAAAACTTTTTAAACAGCAGATTACTGGAAACATACGCGTGTTGAACTGAATTAAACACGCTTAATGGCAGACGTAAAGACAGTATTCTTACAATTGCAATAAGGATATCATTATGATAGTATTCAGCAATCAATGGAGCACATATGTAAAGTAATATATAAATTATTATGCTGATAACCAGACTGCAATAGAATAGGGTAGAATAATCCAGATCATCTGCGTCTTTTTTCTGTACCAGTGCAGCTGAAAACCCGCTTGTTACAAATACATCCGCTATAGCCAGAAAAATCATGACAATTGAAATTAGGCCATATTCATCGAGACTCAGCCTTCTGGCTAGTAACATCGAAACGGCAAAAGAAACAAGCTGAGCGCAAACTCTTTCCATTATTTTCCAGAACATACCAGCTATGGTCTTGCTTTTTAATCTTGCATTTTCACTCATTGCTTTTTCTTCATCCATCTGTCAATTTCATGTCTGTATAAACCAGGAATGATTGAATACACCCATAGTTTTATTCTTCTTTTTAGATTTAAATACTTACTTTTAAGAAGTTTATTAATTTCTGTATCCACATAATTCAGTTTACTTCTCACAATATTCCTGTCTGGTTCACTGTTCAGATTAATGTATTCTTTGATTCTCTTTATCATCAGAAGAACAGAAGTATACTCAGTAAGATCAGCATACTGAAACAAACCCAGAGTCTCAAAAAACTCTTTTCTGTGATTATACGCAAATTCAAAATCAAACTTCTTTACACTGAAGGAATTCATAATGCTTTCAGTTCTTTCTCTTACATAATAGTAAAGAGGTTTCAGACTGTAGCAAACATTCTTCGCATTGTTTAATATTTCGGCAATGACATATTCATCTTCATGTGTTTTACCGACAGGATATCTGACATTATCAAATACATATCTCCTGTACAGTTTATTACATGCTATTACAGTAACAACAGCATACTGATTAAACAGATAATCATACTTACTGTTGTCATTAACAATAAATTCATTTACTGGATAATTATTCTTAAACAGTTTTTCGTCAATAACGTCATAGTAATCACACATGGCAATATCAGCATCAGTTTCAGTTAACCTTTCCATGAGATAGCTGACCATGCTTTCATCAATGTAATCATCTGAATCAATGAACATCATGTAATCACCTTTACTGACATCAATTCCCAGATTTCTGGTTCCTGACAAACCTGTATTCTTCTGATGAATCACCTTTATTCTGTTATCTTTTTTTTCATATTCATCACATATCCGTCCACTGTTATCAGGAGATCCGTCATCTATTATAATGATTTCGATGTTCTGATAATCCTGCTTAAGAATTGAATCAATGCATTTTCTGAGGTATTTTTCTGTTTTATAAACAGGAACAATAATACTTACTAACCCGTTCATAGTTCTAACCCTTTATTGATGCATACAGATTTCCAAGGAAACATGCTAAACCAGTCATTCTATGAATATTCAAAAAAGTTTTGATTCTGTTATTTCTGTTAACGAATGGATTGTCTTTATAACTACTCTTATATTTATCTAGTTCTTTAAGTAATGTTCTGTATTCTTCAGGATACTGTTTTCTTACTACATAAACATCCGGAATAAGACCTGTGATTGCATTTATGCAGCAGGCGTCACACTGTTCTCCCATATCGTTATATGTTTCCTTAACAAGATCCGCCATTTTATTCATATTCAGCACATAATCCAGTTTTGTTGGTTCAAATGGTCTGTGGGTCATGCTGTCCATGTTCTGAACATAATAATATAAATAACTGCTGTCAAAATATACTCCATTGGAACACATAACTGTTTGAACAGCAGGAATCATATCCTCATATGTGACATTTTCAACAAATTTCAGATTATCAAACAGTTTTTTATTAAACAGTTTATTGCACAGAGAAAAATCGTTTGCCACCAAAAGAGTTTTAACGGCATCTTTGGAATCCATAATCATGCTTTCCGATACAATGGTAAACAGATTCTGCTTATCATTATAGAGATTAATTCTATTACAGCAGGCTATGTCTTTACCGGAGGATAAACAATCATTCATTAACAGCTCATACATGTTTTCTTCAATATAGTCATCAGCATCAACAAAGCCAATGTACTGTCCGTTAATGGCATTAATTCCCACGTTTCTGGTATCAGCTGTTCCACCATGCTTTTTGTCTACTACGATTATTCTGCTGTCGATTTTCCGGTATTCATGGCATATCTTTAAGGTATTATCCTTTGAACCGTCATTTACAATCACTATTTCCAGATTCTTATATGACTGATTTAAAAGAGCCTCTACACTATGTGAGAGGTACTTTTCACAATTATATACTGGTACAACAACTGAAATTAACGGTTCATTAGTCATTTAATACTCCAGTTGATTTAAATATCTGCCCAGGGCATCCTTCCAGTCAGGCAGAGGTTCAAACCCATTTTCGATCAGCTTTGATTTATCCAGTCTGGAATTATGTGGCCTTTTTGCCTTGCTTAATCCATATTCTTCGGTAGTAACAGGGGTGACTTTAGTTGTATATCCGGCCTGTCTGTATATCTCGCAGGTAAAATCATACCAGGAAATATATCCGCCTTCATTAGTAGCATGATAATAACCGTATTTTTCTGTTTCTATCATATCAACTAATAATCTGGCCAGATCATATGTATATGTAGGAGTTCCAATCTGGTCATTGACAACTCTGACCTCAGGATATTTCTTTCCAACCTTCAGCATTGTCTTAATGAAGTTATTTCCATTAATACCAAAGACCCAGGCAATACGGACAATAAAGAATTTATCAACATTATTCTTAACTGCCAATTCACCATGCAGCTTGGTTTCACCGTAATAATTCAAAGGTGCATACTCTCTGCAGTCAGGTTTCCATGGTTCAGTTCCTTCACCATTAAAGACGTAGTCTGTAGAAATATACATCATTTTTATGTTGTTCTTTCCGCAGTATTCAGCAATATTCTGCGTTCCCATGACATTAATGGCGTAAACCTTGTCTTTTTTATCTACATCCTCAGCCAGATCAACAGCTGTCCAAGCAGCACAATGAATAACTGCATCAGCTTCCACTGATGCCATTACTCTATTAACGCTTTCCTTATCCGTTATATCCAGTTGATGATACTCAACACCAAGATCCACAGATTCCAATATGTCGGAGCCAACCGGCTGATGTCCTCTTTTCAACAATTCATTAACGACATCATGACCCAGTTGTCCGCCTACTCCTGTAACAAATACTCTCATATATTTATCTGTTTCCGTACATCTTTTCGTAATAATTCTGATATTCACCGTTGATGATATTTTCCCACCATTCTCTGTGGTTTAAATACCAGTCGATTGTAACAGGAATTCCAGTATCAAATGTATATTTAGGCTTCCAGCCTAATTCTGTCTCTATCTTTGTAGGATCAATCGCATATCTCAAGTCATGACCTTTTCTGTCAGTAACAAATGTTATAAGAGTTTCAGGCTTGCCTAATGCTCTTAAGATGGTTTTTACTACTTCAAGGTTGGTTCTTTCGTTGTGTCCGCCTATGTTATAAACTTCACCTACTCTGCCATTGCGGATAATTAAGTCAATGGCTGAACAGTGATCTTCAACATATAACCAGTCACGGACATTTTCACCTGTACCGTATACAGGAATTGTTTCATCATTCAGAGCTCTTGATATGATCAGTGGAATGAGTTTTTCTGGGAAATGGTATGGGCCATAGTTATTTGAACATCTAGAAATGGTAACAGGTAAACCATAAGTTCTATGATAAGCCAGCACAAATAAGTCAGCAGCAGCCTTAGCACTGGAATATGGTGAACTTGTATGAATTGGTGTTTCTTCTGTAAAGAACAGATCAGTTCTGTCTAATGGTAAATCACCGTATACTTCATCGGTAGAAACTTGATGATATCTCTTAACTCCGTATTTCTTTGCTGCATCAAGTAAAGTAGTAGTACCCATGACATTAGTCTTAACAAAGATTTCCGGATCTTCAATACTTCTGTCAACATGAGATTCAGCGGCAAAGTTGACAACGATATCAAACTTTTCTTTCTCAAACAGATCAAAGACAAATTCTCTGTCTGCTATGTCACCTTTGACAAATCTGAATTTTGGATTGTCAAAAGCTTCTTTTAAAGTTTCCAGATTACCTGCATAAGTAAGGTTATCCAGACATACAATTTCATCCTCATGATGATGTTCCAGTTCATAATAAACAAAGTTAGCACCGATAAATCCGGCTCCGCCAGTTACTAAAATTTTCATAATGTCTATTCCTCTTCCTTATATACAAAGTTTGCGTTACATTTTTCCAATGCCGGTGCATTTTTATCTTTTTCAGATAAAACCGGTTCAATACCATTTAATAATCCTCTCCAATTAACATTAATGGTAGGATCATCATATCTTATGCCACCTTCAGATGCCTTATTATACAAGTTGTCGCACTTATATTGAAATTCAACATCATCGGTTACTGTCAGGAATCCATGGGCAAAACCTCTTGGGATAAAGAACATTCTCTTATTCTCTGCACTTAATTCGCAGCTTACCCATTTACCATATGTAGGAGACCCTTTTCTGATATCAACAGCTACATCTATGACTGTTCCTCTGGTACATCTGACGAGTTTGGCCTGTGAATAAGGATCACATTGATAATGCAGTCCTCTTAAAGTTCCTTTCTGTGCCGAATAACTCATATTATCCTGTACAAACACATTATCAATACCCCGTTTATGAAAACTCTCAGTATTGTAAGTTTCCATGAACCAGCCTCTGTGATCGCCATAACAGTCAGGTTCAATAATTTTAACGACCTTTATTTCAGTTTCAATTATTTTCATATTAATCCAAATACTTTCCGTCAATGATTGCCTTCAGATAATCACCATACTGGTTTTTCTTAAATTCTTCATATCTGTCTTTCAACTGCTCAAGGTTGATCCAGCCATTCTGATATGCAATTTCTTCAGGACAGGAGACTTTTCTGTTACTGTGTTTTTCAATTGTATACACAAAGTTTGTGGCATCGACAAGTGACTCATGTGTACCGGTGTCCAGCCAGGTAAATCCCTGACCTAACAATTCAACTTCCAGATTGCCCTTTTCCAGGTAAATTCTGTTTAAGTCTGTGATTTCAAGCTCACCGCGTGCACTTGGCTTCAGGTTCTTAGCATATTCAACAACGCTGTTATCATAGAAGTATAAACCTGTAACAGCATAATTGCTCTTAGGTTCCTTTGGTTTTTCTTCCAGTGAAATTGCTTTACCGTTCCGGTCAAATTCAACTACACCAAATCTCCAAGGGTCATCAACATAGTATCCAAATACTGTAGCACCATCTTTCTTATTTGCTGCCTTAATCAGTCTCTTCTTTAAGCCATGACCATGGAAGATGTTGTCACCCAAAACCATGGCAACGCTGTCATCACCTATGAACTCTTCACCCAGAATGAATGCCTGCGCCAGTCCATCTGGTGAAGGCTGAACCTTATAACTGAATTCAACGCCAAACTGATGGCCGTCGCCAAGCAGTTCTTCAAATCTAGGCAAGTCCTGAGGAGTAGAAATGATCAATATCTCTCTGATACCTGCCATCATAAGAATACTCAACGGATAATAGATCATTGGTTTGTCGTAAATAGGTAATAATTGTTTACTTGTGACTTTTGTTAATGGGTAAAGCCTTGTACCGCTTCCTCCTGCTAAGATAATGCCTTTCATATACTATGTCTCCTTTTTGCATATACATTATATCAGTTACACTACCATCATAGTAGTTGTAATTATTCAGTGTTTACTCTTCACTTCCTGAAGTTTGATTCTTAAATATCTTTTTCCCAGTATGGTTGTCTTATATATAAAATCTTTTTTCTGTATTCTGCAGTAATTACTGAAATCCTTTTTAAAAATACTGAACCTGTTTTTCACAGCAACTATATCAGAAGTATCAGAAAAAGAGAAATTCTGACTGATTTCACCTTCTAAAATAATAAATCTGTTTAGTTTATTCTTAATCAGATCATCCATGAAACAATAATCTATCATGTCCAGAAACAGAGTCTCATTAAATCTTACTTTATTAAATATTACATTATGAATTACAACTCCGCTGTTTATCGGATAGATATTCTCATGGATACCATAATCATTTATCACATCTGATTCTTTTTTGAAAACACCATTTCTTCTGACTGGAGATGTTATTTTTCCGTTAGCAGTTATAAGCCCTGTAATCAAATCGCAATCATAATCTCCATTTATATATTCATATACATTATTTATGTAGTCATATGAAAAATGAGTATCATCATCGCACAGCATTAACCAACAATCTGCATCTTTAATGATTTCTATTGCTTTATTGTAGCTTTTACTTAAACCGATATTGCCGCCATTATTAACATAGATTACATTTTTATATTTATTCTTATTTAGTAATTCTGTGTTTTCATCAGTGTATTCCTTGCTCGAATTATCCAGTATTATAAGTTTTGCCTTGTCCTCATCACAAAAAGACATAAATACATCAAGAGATGCTATGTCACTTATATATCCATTGTAAAGAACAACAGCAAAATATACTTTACAGCTCATTTAGTTTTCCTTTTCGAATTTCCTGCTGTAGAAAACAGCTACATCTACAATTAAAAGATATGAAATACCTAGCGGTGATACAATAAACGGATTGGAATAGCTTGTAGCAATGATGCCCATATATGCAGCAACAATAAGAGTTACCAATGAGTAAAAGCTCTTTGTAACATTTTCCTTTGGCTGATAAATCCTATGAACAACAAACCTTGGGACAAACACAAAATATGCCATCAGGAAGAAAGGGAAACCAACCAATCCAAATTTCATGAAAGCATCAAGATAAGAATATTCAGTTGTAGAAGCGTCTCTTAAACCAACCAGATAAGCACCTAAACCTCTGCCAAATACAGGGCTTAGCTTTATGTATTCCCAATGCATCTGCTTGGTTTTTATTCTCATGACCATTGCTTCATAGTCATAATCAATATAATCACTTTCAGATGAATTTCCGCCAGCTTGCTGAGCTGTTAATGCCACTCTGTTATACAGCTCCATTGCCACGGTCGGCTGTCCTTCATTAATGGCAGAAACACCTATTAAAACAGCGCATGCCAATAATGCACACATTGCCACCTGGAAACATTTTCCGAATATATTTGGCTGCCAGACCAAGACAAATAATACTGATACTGCCAAACCAAACCAGTAACCTCTTGTATACGAAATGATCCAGGCAAAGACGAGTATTCCCATACAGACACTTATGAAGACCTTTTTCTTCAGATTATCAGCACTCCACATTTTCCATATTCCCAGCATTATGGCTACCTGTGTATATATTCCTGATCTGAAGTAAACACGATAGCTGCCGGACTGAAGTTTTGTTAATCCGCCTAGCTGATAAACATTTACAAAATTGTGTATTTTATAAAATGTCTGCACAGGCTGATTAGGCAGCAGCATCTGAATGAACAACGCTGCAAAAGCAAGTAATACTGACGAATAGAAAACCACGTCAATCAAACTCATGAATTTCTTTTTAGTATTAAATATGATCAACATTCCAGGAAGTAAGGCAAAAGACAGATATCTGGTAATATCGCTTCTGATAAAGCTTAACGGATTAGCATATAGATAACCTATTACCGACCATATTACCACTGCAACGCCATACATCATAGTCAGATAAACAAACGGATTTCTCAACATTCTTTTCAGGTTCTTTAATACAAACGGTAAACTGCAGATGAACGCCAGCCCAAAAACAAGAATTCTGAAACTGAGATAACCGAAGTCAAGCAATCTGCCGCCTCCAAATATGCAGCAGTCAGCTATGAATATCAATATGAGAATCTGTGATATTTTCTCCATTGCAGGTGTTGCAAGTTTATTGATAAACTCAGGACACTTTTCTTCTGTATTCTTATAATATGTATCTTCAAATTCCTCATATTCACTGAATATCTGAAATCTGAACTTAATCATGTCAATTAAGGAATTCTTTGTACTGGTTCTGTTATCATCATGCATACGATGATATAAAAGCTTATCAGGAATCGCAACTGTTTTTCCGTTTCTTTCTGAAGCCAGTCCAATAAGCTGATCATGAGCAAGTCTAGGTTCATTTACCGGCAGGAATTTATCGATAAACTCCTTTTTAAATGCCATGCAGCAGCCCCAGTAAGAACTGAACAGGACATTATAATTAAAGCCTTTTCTGTACTTCCTAGGGAATTCATTTCCTTTTTCATTTATATCATTATGGAACGTATACATCTCATGTGTTACAGTAGTACATTTCGGATTACTGTCAAAAACACTAAGTACTTTTACTATCTTATTATCTGCCCATATATCATCCTGATCGCACAGGAAAATAATCTCATTATTGGCATGAGCAATAGCATTAAAGAAATTACAGGCAAATCCCTTTTTCTGCCCTTTAACTACTGTAATTCTTTTGTCGTTAATGTTTTCTATAATCTCTAATGTTCTGTCTGTAGAACCGTCATCACTGATAATGATCTCATCATTTTCAGTTAACTGCGGAAGTATGGAATAAATTTGTTCCTCAATATACTTCTCACCGTTATATGCAGCCATACAGACACTTACTGATTTCCGCATTTTATTTCTTTCTCCAAACCATCCTGTTAACTATTTCAGTATAAGACTGTACTATCTTAACTACTTTTGTTGATACATTTTCGTCTATGTAATCCGGAACAGGAGTACCGTAATCACCGTTTCTGTTCATCTCAACAGCTGTATCCACTGCCTGTAACAGACTTTCTGTTCTTATTCCGGCTATGATAAAACATGCTTTATCCAAAGCTTCAGGTCTTTCGGTACTTGTTCTGATACATATTGCCGGGAACGGTTTTCCTACTGAGGTAAAGAAGCTTGATTCTTCCGGTAAAGTACCTGAATCACTGACCACAGCAAACGCATTCATCTGCAGACAGTTATAATCAATAAATCCTAAAGGTTCATGCTGAATTACTCTCGGATCAAGTTTGAATCCGCTGTTTTCCAGTTTCTTTCTACTTCTTGGATGGCAGCTGTACAAAACAGGCATATCATATTTTTCAGCCATTTTATTAATGGCAGTAAACAGGGAATTAAAGTTTTCGTCAGTGTCAATGTTTTCTTCTCTGTGAGCACTCAACAGAATGTATCTTCCCTTCTGTAATCCAAGTTTCTCGTGTATGTCTGATGCTTCAATTCTGTCTAAATAAGCATGCAGCACTTCTGCCATTGGTGAACCAGTGACAAAGGTTCTTTCCTTAGGGAATCCGCATTCAATCAGATATCTTCTGGCATGTTCAGAGTATGGCAGATTGACATCCGCAATAATATCGACAATTCTTCTGTTGGTTTCTTCCGGAAGACATTCATCCTTACATCTGTTTCCTGCCTCCATGTGGAAAACTGGAATGTGCAGTCTCTTGGCTCCAATGACACTTAAGCAGCTGTTGGTATCGCCTAATACCAATACAGCTTCCGGCTTTAATTCAACCATCAGCTCATAGCTTCTGGCAATAATGTTACCAACAGTTTCTCCCAGATCTTTTCCTACTGCATCCAGATAGTAATCAGGTTCATCCAGCTCCAGATCCCTGAAGAAAACACCGTTAAGGTTATAGTCATAATTCTGACCGGTATGAACAAGTAAGGTATCAAAATACTGTCTGCACTTTTTAATTACAGCTGACAATCTGATGATTTCCGGTCTGGTGCCTACAACAATCATCAGCTTCAGTTTACCGTTATCTGTAAATCCTTTTTTCTTCATAATCAGTCCTCCACCTTTTCAAAGAATGTATCCGGATGATTCTTATCGAACAACTCATTAGCCCACATCAAAGTAATCAGAATATCTGTTTCACTTAAATTTATGATGTTATGAGTATATCCCGGTAACATATATACTGCCTGTAAATGATCCCCATCTACAGTAAATTCTCTTATTTCATCAGTTCCTATTTTTCTTTCCTGTATCAGCGCCTTACCGCTGACTACCATGAACATTTCCCATTTACTGTTATGCCAATGCTGTCCTTTTGTTATTCCCGGTTTTGATACGTTGACAGAAAACTGTCCGCAATTCAGCGTTTTAACTACTTCTGTAAAGCTTCCTCTATCATCAACATTTGATTTGAAATTCAAAACCGTCTTGTCAGCCGGCAGATATGACAGATATGTAGAATACAGCTTTTTTACAAATGAACCATCAGGTATGGAAGGCATTATCAGCGTTTCTCTCTGTTTTTCAAATTCATACAGGAAATCAACTATTTCACCTAACGTCACCTTATGAGTAATTGGCACATAACAATATTTACCACTAATTGTATTAACAGGTTCTAAGCCTTCATATTCACAATGGTGTTCCTTACCTTCAAGAGCATCAAACATTTCTTCAATCAGATCATCAATATACAGCAGTTCAAGCTGTGTGTTTCTGTCATTGACTTGTACAGGTAAATCGTTAGCGATATTATTGCAGAAAGTAGCAACAGCGCTGTTATAATTTGGTCTGCACCATTTTCCGAAAAGATTCGGGAATCTGTATACTAAGACCTTAACCCCATTGTTTTTACCATAACCAAAGAAGAGCTCTTCTCCCATTAACTTGCTTTTGCCATATTCACTCTCACCATATCTTCCAATTAGTGTAGCCTGAATTGAAGATGAAAGCATAACCGGACATTTATTGTCATGCTTTTTTAGTGTATCCAACAATAAAGAGGCAAATCCATAATTTCCCTCTTTAAATTCTTCTGTTTTTTTCGGCCTGTTTACACCTGCAAGATTAAAAACAAAATTACAGTCAGAGCAGTATTCTTCCAACTGTTCAACGGTTGAATCAATATCATATTCATATATTTCTTCAACATAAATACTCCTGGTACGATTCTTACCATCTTTTATGTTTTTCAGGTTTTCTACAAGGTTTTTCCCTACAAAGCCTTTAGCTCCGGTAACAAGTATTTTCATTTATTCAATACCCAATAATTTCATCTGTTCCTGAACATAATCAGTTGTCTTGATTTTAGCAATTGTACCTTCAACATCCAGTCTCCTGGTATTATGGCTTGTATAACTCTCGTCAGCCTGAGTCTGTACCTGTCCCTCTACAAAGAACTTATCATAGTTAAGATCTCTGCTGTCAGCATAAACACGGAAATAGTTGCCCATGTCTTCAGCTCTTAATCTTTCTTCTCTTGTCATCAGTGTTTCATAAAGTTTTTCGCCATGACGGGTTCCTATGATTCTGGTTCCTGTATCACCGAATATAGCCTGTACAGCCTTAGCCAAATCTCCAATAGTAGAAGCATCAGCCTTCTGTATAAATAAATCACCAGGGTTTGCATTCTCAAAAGCAAACTTGACAAGATCAACCGCCTCATCAAGATTCATCAGAAATCTTGTCATTTCAGGATTTGTAATTGTAATAGGCTCGCCAGCCTTGATCTGATCAATAAACAGAGGGATTACGCTTCCTCGTGAACACATGACATTACCATATCTTGTACAGCAGATAACTGTATTTCCTCTTTCAGCAGCTACTCTGGCATTTGCGTAGATAACATGTTCCATCATGGCCTTTGAAATGCCCATGGCGTTAATCGGATACGCTGCTTTATCAGTGCTTAAGCAGACAACTCTCTTTACACCTTCAGCAATGGCAGCATGAAGCATGTTATCTGTTCCTTCAACATTTGTCCTGACTGCTTCCATAGGGAAAAACTCACAGGAAGGAACCTGTTTCAAGGCGGCAGCATGGAAAACATAATCGACACCATGCATGGCATCTCTTATTGACTGAGGATTTCTGACGTCCCCTATATAAAATTTTACTTTATTTGCAAAATCAGGATGCTTTGCCTGTAATTCATGACGCATATCATCCTGCTTCTTTTCGTCTCTTGAGAAAATCCTTATCTCACCAATGTCACTCGTAAGGAAATGCTTTAATACAGTATTACCAAAAGATCCTGTACCTCCGGTAATCATTAGTGTACTGTTCTTAAATGAAGACATATTAAAAACCTCCGTTTACTAACTTCTTAATTATTATATCTTATTTATATAATAAAGCAAAGGCAGCCTTAAGCTACCTACGCATTCTATTTAGCTAATTCTTTGAGTTTCTTTTCTAGCTGATCAATAATCTTCTTTTTACTGAAATGTTCTTTACAGTACCGTAATGAATTATTTCCCAATCTGTCTTTATCAGGATTATTGGCAAACTGCTCCATTGCATCCGCAAAAGCTTCATAATCTTCTGCAGGAACACAATAACCACAGTCAGCCTCTTCCATAACACGCTTGATTTCACCATTAGCTGCTGCAATTATGGGTTTACCGGCAGCCATATACGATTGAGCCTTACCAGGTAAGGTTCTTGATATGGTCTCGTCTTTCATCAGCATTAACAGCAGGGCATCTGCTTTCCCATAGAATTCCGGCATTTCTTCCTTAGGCCTTCTGCCATAAAAGGTAATACTATTTAATTCCAATTCATTTGCCATGTTTTTTAAGTTTTCCAATTCACTGCCGTCACCAAGAATGTGGAATTTTATAACATCATTTCCCTTATCCTGTAACACTTTGGCAGCTTTCAGAACCGTATCAATGCTCTGAGCTCTGCCAACATTACCCGCAAACATCAGATCCACTGTTTTCTTGTTTTTATCAGTCTTTATCTGTGTGAATTCGTCCCCTGCATATTGAGGAAGGTAGTCAATCTTTTCTTTTTCTATTCCTATTACGTCTGTAAGATAATCTTGGAATCCTTTTGAAGTAATAAGGATTTCATCAGCCTGTCCATATAGTTTTCTTGAAACTTTCAGGTAATGATTATATACAGACCCGCCACTGACACCGCCTGCAGATAAGGAAGCCGGCCAAAGATCCATGCAGTATAATAACACTTTTTTATTCCACTTCTTACCGTAAGCCATCGCAGCCCGAACCATCATTATAGGAGACGTTTGATTAGTAAAAACCACATCGAAATCTCCAGGCAGACTCTTCACAAAATTAGTTGATGATAATGAATAACTGTAGTAATTCATAACACGGAATAAAGGATTAGTCTTTCTTGGTATGGTGAAAGTACGATGTATTATAACACCGTTTCTTTCTTCAGTCTGATAACCCTTTAAAATGTATCCCGGATAAATATCCCCTGCGGGATAATTCGGAATATCTGTCACAACATGTACTTCATGGCCTCTCCTTGCAAGTTCTTCACACGTTTCTGTCAAAGGATACGGTTCTGGCCAATAATGCTGACAAACTACCAGTATCTTCATATAACCATCTATTCTCCTGCCTTTTCACTCATTATCTGCTGGATAAGTGATTTTGCCTCGCTCACATCATTATTATACGGTATAAGTACACTGAATGTCCGTGCTTCTTGTGTTGTTTTCTGTTTTTCGACTCTGATTTCATACTGTTCATTACCGTCTTCATCTAGAATCGGATTTCCTTCTTCATCAACAATCAGTACTTCTACTTCAACTTCCTCCTCTATTTCAACATCACTGTTACCCATCGCATAAGATGTTCTTTCGTCTTCGTAACCTGTAATGCCAAACGATGATATTTCCCAGCTAGCCATATCATCCAGCTGCATCTGTATAAGCGCATACAGTTTGTTTATATTCATATCAGTCATAAAAGTTCCGTTAACAGCATCCAGTAAATTAGAAACCTTTGTAATTACTGATACCTGAGTAACTTTATCAATTAAGCCTTTAATAGCTATGGCCTGATGACTGGTTCTGGCAATATCTCCCTCACTGAGCGATTTTCTTTCTCTGACATATCCTAACGCTTCTGGACCAGTTAAGTGAATCAAACCTTTTTCATAAGTCTTTAAAACTCCATGTGGTATACCGGTTTTCTTGTCAAACTCAACATATCCAATAGTCATTTCATCAGGATTATCAATGTCAATTCCTCCAACAGCATCAACAACATTAACAAAAGACTGGAAATTAATTCGGACAAAGTAATTAATGTCTATATCTAGTAACTCGTTAACTGCCTTTTCCCAGGTATCGATTCCATAAATAGTAGCATGAGTCAGTTTGTCCATAGCATCATAGTCACCAAATAAAGGTACATATGTATCTCTTGGTATATTAACTATCAGGATCTTTTTTGTTAACGGATTTACCACTACAAGCATGTTAACATCACTTCTGGCAATGTTCTGACTTGGATCCATTTCTGAATAATCCCATGTATCGTTTCCGCTCACTGCAACAACAAACGGTTCTTTTGTAATATTGCCAACCTCGTTTGTTTCATAATTCAGTTTTATTTTATGTTCAATTGTATAGATGATTTTATTATCATTATTATACTCTGAAAAATCATTGTTTTCAGATATAAACTGTGCGTAAGTCTGATTAATCAGTATACCTTCTACAACATCATTCTGAAAATCTTCCGCAAGCTTATATACATCTGTATAAGATACAGGTTCAATAGTGGCGCCATTTAATTCTCTGGAAATAACCTTATATGAATATTCAAGGTACTCACTATCTTTATCTGACAAAACACCAATTTTTCTGTTTTCAAGATCTTTTACGTCACTTATTTCTGAGTCTACAGGTACATAAATATTCATAAACAGTGTTCCCTCATCAGGAACTCTGTTAAACATTCTTTCCAGTCTGCCCAAATAATCAGGTATCCTTGTATTAACAACCATAAGTCCTACGGATAATATAAAGCATATAAGTATCTGCAGTACTTTATTAAATGTACTTACTTTAGGTAATATCGCAATTAATCCGAACAAGATACTGATACCAATCAGAACATAAAGAAAAATGTTTGTATATTTTACAGGGATAATATTCATTCCTAATACAGTTTTATATGTTAAATATGATACTATGACAAACACTGTAATACATATTATTGAAAACACATACGCTATTGTGTGTCCTGTTTTATTCATGCTTTTATTCTTTTTTGCCATAAGTCCTCCTCCTGGTCAAATTGAAATAATGCCTATCTAATATAATAAAACCTCTTAAGGAATAATTCCATAAGAGGCATTACTTAACACAAAACTAATACAATTCTCACATTATTTATTCACCATCTTCATCCAATAAGGCGAATATTTTCTGTTTTGCTGTTTTAACTCTGTTTTTATCTAAATGAGCAACTAGCATCATGGCACTTCCCTGACCACCACCTAATGTATAACTATGTTCAAATGTTTCACTGCCATACACACTATAGGTCTCAAACTGCCATTTAGCATTATCCTGCAATTGCATCTGCACCAATTTATACATGTCTTCGGTCTTGAAGTCTGTAACAAAGGTTCCTTTCACTGCATTAAGAAGATTATCAAAATTATTGATTATAGCTGGACTAAGTACTTTATTAATAATTGCATTAAGAACTCTTGCCTGATTCCGGTTTCTGTCAAAGTCACCCATATGTAAGCTCTTGCGCTCTCTAACATAACTTAAAGCCATTTCTCCATCCAAATGAATCAGCCCTTGATCAAAATAGTAAATACGGGTAAACGCTACTGGATTATTAATATCTATACCACCTATTGCATCGACAATATTTATTAATGACGCAAAATTTACTCTTACAAAATAGTTTATATCCATTCCCAATGCATATTCTATAGCTCTTTCCCAAGCATCTATTCCTAGTATAGAAGCATTAGTAAGTCTGTCCATTTTATTGATATCACCATCTATAGGAAGATACGCATCTCTGGTTATTGTTACAAGCAAAATTTTCTTAACCAAAGGATTAACTATCGCAACTATATTAACGTCTGTTCTTCCTCTATTGTTGTTTAGAAGAGAATAATCATATGAGTCGTTACCGGCTATAGCTACTACAAATGGTGTATTTGTTATAGTAGGAATGGCCTTTTGAATATGTTCTTCAACTATCTCCTGTGTTACTGTATACAGAATTCTGGTTTTTTCGTAAAAATCTTCATAATCTGTATTATCAGCAACAATATCAGCATAGACATTTGTAAGTAATATTGCATCACATTCCCCATTATATAAAGCTTCAGTCGAAGAATAGATATTATCATACTCTACGTAATTAATCTCACCCCTCTTTTTTACCCGATTATTGATATCTTCCAAAGCAACTTTTTGATGATCAAGATCGACTACAGACTGTATCCCCATGTTTTTATTTATCAAATCTCTGATTTTTTCATAAGGACTGTCTTTAAGAACATAAACATTCATATACAGTGTTGTTGTTTCAGGAACAGGAGTAAATGCCTGTTCTATTCTGCCTTTATAATCAGGTATTACGATACTGACAAAAATCATGCAAACAGATAATAATCCACAGATAATAATCTGTAATATCTTGTTAAAATTACTTACTTTGCTATATAAACCGATAAATCCAAACAACACATTAATCACAACAAGTCCGTAAAGAATATATTTTAGATAATTTTCGGGTAGTATTCCTAGATTTTTACAAGCAATATATAGACAAAAAGATGCTAATAATGTAATAGCAGCAATTATACTTGATATAATGTGTATTGTTTTATTATTTTTCTTTTCTTCTTTCATAATCTTTATTCTTCAATATCCTCATTAAGTAATGCAGTTATTCTTTCATTTGCAGCCTTAACCATATTCTCATCCAAGTGGGCCACATACATGTTTTCTTCGCCTTGACCTCCTCCCAGAGTATAACTATGCTCTATAGTTTCGTTGCCATATACTCTTAGAATCTCAAATTGCCACTTCGCCTTATCCTCTAGTTGCATTTTAATAAGCATGTTTAGTTCGTCAATAGTAACATCTGTTTCAAATGTTCCTTCTACTGCATTTAAGAATTGATCTATATTAGACAAAATTTCTTGATTTTGTATTTTTTCTATAATTGTTTTAAGAAGAATTGCATTATGTATGTTTCTATCAAAATCCCCTAATGGAAGACTTTTTCTTTCTCTGGAGTATGATAATGCTTCGTATCCATTGATATGAATAATACCTTGCTTAAATTCTACTTTTCCTGTTCCACCTGCTTTACCGCCTAAACTCCTGTTAGCCTGAAAATAATAAGGGTTATCTACATCCAGACCCCCTAAGTACTGAATCGCATTAATAAATGATGTAAAGTTGATTCGCATGTATTTATCAATTTTGATTCCTAACCCATATTCAATTGCTTTTTCCCATGCCTGAACACCTAAAGTAGAAGAATTTGTCAGTCTGTCCATTTTATCAGTTTCACCGTTTATTGGAAGATATGCATCTCTGGTAATTGTAACAATAACTATTTTTTTTACCAGTGGATTTACCGCAACAACCATACTGACATCAGTTCTTCCTTTATCATTCTTAATGAAATCATATTCAAATGAATCGTTTCCTGCTATAGCGATGACAAAAGGTGTATTTACAATGGTAGGAATTGCTTTTTTAATGTTATCATCAACTATTTCTTGCGTTATTGTATATATTGTTTTTGTGTCATTCTGAAAATTATAAAAATCAGCATTTTCAGATATTATTTCAGCATATGCATCGGTAAGTAATATTGCATCAACTTCTTTGTTATAAAGAGCTTCGACAACAGAATAAATATCTTCATACTCTTTTACATTTATAACGCCTTTTTTCTTGACTTGGTTCTGAATATCTTCCATGGCAATATCTTGATGTTCAATATCGGATCTTGTTTGAATTCCTATCGTCTTTCCAATAAGATTCTTCAATTTTTCATCTGTGCTATCCTTTAATGTATAAACATGCATTTTTAAGACAGAGATTTCCGGTATGGATGTAAACATTCTCCCCAATCTTCCCTTATATTCTGGAATAATAATACAACTATAAACCATCAACCCAGATAATACTGTACATAATAGTATTTGAACTATTTTGCCAATATTTCCTGCTTTTTTTATAAAAACAAGTAAAGCAGACACAACATTTATACTAACCATAATGTAAATAATATAATTAATATATTTCTGCGGTAACATTACCAATTCTTTTGCGGTTTTATATGTATAACAAGAAATCCGTAATGTAATGAACATTACAATTATAGATATTACTTTTAACGTTTTCCTTGTTTTTTCTTTCATTAAGTTTAATCTCTCCTGAAAAGGTCTCTTGTGTAAACTTTATCTTTTACATCATCCAGACTATTATCATATCTGTTCGCAATAATTGAATTACTCATTTTTTTAAATTTATTAAAATCGTTTACAACCAGACTTCCAAAAAATGTGCTTCCATCTTCAAGTGTTGGTTCATAAATAATAACTTTTGCTCCTTTGGCCTTTATTCTTTTCATTACCCCCTGAATTGAAGACTGTCTGAAATTGTCTGAATTGGCCTTCATGGTAAGTCTATATACACCAACAGTAACATCTTTTTCTTTGTTTATATCATAGTTGTTATCATCGGTATAACTATAGTATCCGGCTTTTGCCAGCACTCTATCAGCAATGAAGTCTTTTCTTGTTCTGTTGCTTTCAACTATTGCTTCAATTAAGTTTTCTGGAACATCCTGATAATTTGCTAGCAACTGTTTTGTGTCTTTCGGCAAACAATATCCTCCATAACCGAATGACGGATTATTATAATGTGTTCCTATTCTTGGGTCTAGTCCGATTCCATTGATAATGTCTTTAGTATTTAAACCTTTCATTTCAGCATAAGTATCCAATTCGTTAAAAAATGATACTCTTAATGCCAGATAAGTATTTGCAAATAATTTTACAGCTTCCGCTTCTGTAAATCCCATAAATAAAGTTGGGATATCTTCTTTTATTGCTCCTTCTTTTAACAATTCAGCAAATTCTTTAGCCTTATCTTCACACTCTTCATCACATCCAACTATTATTCTTGAAGGATAAAGATTGTCATATAAAGCTTTGCTTTCTCTTAAAAATTCAGGGCTGAATAGAATATTTGTAGTATTATACTTCTTTCTAATGCTTTCAGTATATCCAACAGGAATAGTAGATTTTATAACCATAACAGCATTTTCATTAACACTTAATACAGTTTCAATAACATCTTCAACTGCTGATGTATTAAAGAAATTCTTCTGAGGATCGTAGTTTGTAGGTGCTGCAATAACAACAAAATCCGCCTCCCTATATGCTTCCTGTGCGTCTAAAGTTGCTTTAAGATTTAATATTCTCTTTCCTTCTTTGGCTTCTTTTAAGTAAATTTCAATGTATTCATCCTGAATAGGACTTTCATAGTTGTTTATCCTGTTTACTTTATCTTCAATAATATCAACAGCTATAACTTCATTATGTTGTGCCATTAAAACAGACAAAGACAATCCTACATATCCCGTTCCCGCTACTGCAATTCTTTTTTTCATACTCTTTTGTTCTCCACAAATCTACAAAACCATAAACTTCCAAATAGTAACTCTATCTATTTTAACAGATATTCCATTATTTCCATATTTGATTGTTTCATAAATAATGACCTATATTTTCCAATAATTTGTTTTCTTAATTTTTTGTGTCTAAACAGCCTAACGTCTCGAAAATACCATTTTAATCCATATCTTCTTTTAAACTGTTCTGGCTTAAGATAAATTAGGGTTGATTTCTCTTCCTCCGCCAAAGCTCTAGCAGCAAAAGGCCATATTTTCTCGTATTGATCATAGTTAATGTTTATAAATATAGGTGATTCTTCAACAGAAGATATTAATCTGTTTGTCTTTCGGTCTATTTTTGTTAGTTTGTATTCCCAACTTACATTTTCATGATCAAAATTTAGTTTAACAATTACACCTTTATCTGTATGTTTATGTATTCTTTCAAAATCTGTATCAAATATATAATTTCCTAAAGAATAAAATATAATTTTGTTTCCTATTATTTCATATTCCTGTAATACATGAGGATGATGTGCGATTATAAAATCTGCACCCATATTTAAATAATTAATATATTTTTTTCTTGTTTCAGGCATAGGAACACATGAAAATTCTTCTCCACCATGAACAATCAAAATGCACCATCTGTTTGTTTCTTTTATTTTGTTTATTTCTCTTTGTATAATGTCACAACTATTCCAATCTATATAAGAATATTTGCCATTGTATTCAATCATGTTTCTTTCAGAATATGTGATTGACAATAAACCAATTCCCCCTTCTTTATGAATTATAAAATGGCTATCTTCTTGTTTTTCAGTTATTCCAACATAATTACAATTATACTTTAAACAGTTCTTAATTGTTTCAGATATTCCTGTTTCATTAAAATCAAATATATGATTGTTTGCCAAATTCCATACATTAATTCCCATATCAGATAAATACTTTGCTGCTCTTTCATCAGAATAATGTAAGAACTCTTTTTTCTCTTTTTCTTCTGTTAAGCTAAATACCGCCCCTTCGATATTACCAACACAATAATCTGTATTATAAACAAATTCTTTTATATCTTCAGATATACAATTACTGTTAATATCTTTGAAATATTGTGTAAAACAAATATCACCAGTAAATACTATTGAAGTTGACATATGAATTACTCCCTAAAATAAGATTTATATATTAAAAAGCGTCATTTCCTTTTTTATTTCATTTATATTATTTTTTAAACCATGTTCAAAAACGGTTTGAGGTCCAATTATCTGGCTCATTCCGTTTCCTTCTACTATAACCCATCCTCGATCAGAGTATGCAAAATCCCATCCTATATATTTTACAGAAGGCACCTTGTGTGATAATTCAATTGCTAAATCAACAGCACTTTGATACTCAGGAAGCTGATAACCTATAAACTCCTTTTTAGAATCAGGATGTTTTTCAAAAATATTCCCAAATTCATCAAAACCATTTGTTATTAGTTTCCCTGTATTTATATCTATACCTACAAGAAGACCACCGGCGCCACCGTTATCTACAAAAGATCCTTTTCTTCCAAATTTCATAAAACCAAAAGGAACGATTACTCCATTATTTGTATAAAAAGTTATCAATCGTAAAGTGTTTACGCTACTTATGTTATATGAAGACAATTCATTATCCTGTAAAATTCTTTCTTCCAATAAATGCTTGCCATCTTGTATTATTTTAAAAAAGACTTTCTTAATATCTTCTTCCTGGCCTATTGAAATCAATTCTACACTCCTTCCCATTGCTTCATTTACTTTTTTCTTAACAAATGTGGGATGCTTTTTAACATAGTTGCAAAATGATTGGTAATCTGAATTATCCTTTATAACTATACAGTCCCTTTTGTAGTATTTCTTAAAAAAATGATATGTTTCTGCTTTATCATTAAACAATTTAATATCGACTCTATCATTCATCTGATAAACCATAAACATTAACTCTCTATCAGAAATATATTGTTCTCTTTCCTTGTTGTTTTTATAAAATAAATGGTAGCTAAAGTATTCCTCAGGCTCTATTCCATATGCTAATTTGCAAAAGCATACATCATTTAATATGTCATTAGTATTTACATCTTTTAAATAACTAATATGCGGAAGAATACTATTTGTTTGTTGTTTTGCTTGCTCCATTATATTCATGTACTGGCGATTATATTTATTTATAACGCTTTCTCTTTTATTTATAGACATAAGAAGCGCCTGTTTGATATCTTCAGCACTCATTAAATAATCTCTATAGTGTTTCAGCCTTTCTCCATTATACATTCTTCTAAAAACAGCATTCTCTTTAGAATGCTCTGCTATTTTTCTTAACACTAATAAACATATGCCTTTTAAACTTACCATATTTTTGTTCCTAAAAAATCATTATATATTTAACTGGATATCATTTTATTCCAACGGTCTTTCAGACCACCTTCCATATCTTGTGGCCCTCCGATTTCCCAATTGTCATTACCTTCTATTAAAACAGGACCACTAGGAGTAATAGCGACATCCCATCCTATACTTTTGATGTCAGGTAATTGTTCATGAGTTTTTTTTACAAGATCAACAACTTCTTTCCAATAAGGAATTTGAATTCCTTCGAAAACGATGTTTGTATCTGGGTGTTTTTTTATACTGTCGTGATGACCAATAGCTAATGTTCCAAGTATACCCTCAGAAGATATATTTACTGCATAACCACCAGTGGCACGATTATCTTTAATAGAATCTCCAACACCAATGCGTAAAAAATGGGCGAATTCTTGGGCTTTTTTATTATTATCAAGAATAGTAACAAACCTTATAGTATTAATACATGCTGGATTAATTCTGTTTAAAGCTTCATGTTGTTTCAATCTATCTTGAATAATATATTTTGATTTTTCTATCTCTGCTACAAAATCATTTAGTTCTACACTGTTATGATTAACTACCCATTCATTTTTATTATAAGCTAGCAGATATACTCCTTCACCACATTCTCCATCTATTTTTTTTAAAATGGTTTCTTTATCTTTTCTTGTTTCCAGATAATCTTTTAATTTGATCTCTTTGTTACGATATATATATACATTATCTTTGTCTGTACTTGCCAAAACAGGAACTACATATTTACTCCCAATGGTCTCGCTTACAAATGCGGCAAATACACTTTTATCTCGTAAAATACAAATTCGATTATAATCATTAGGATACTCACCAACTAAGTGTAGATTCAGATTATCCCTTTGAATAGCGAATCTGCGATACGGCACAAACGTTTCCGGATTTCTAAAGTTTTTTATATCTAAACCATATGTATTATAGTATCTGTTAATTTCATGATTTTTAATAAGCCAGACAATATTATCAATAAATCTCTGAAATTTACTCTTTCTATCCATTTCAGGATATATTGACGGATCATTAAGAATTTTTTTCAAACCAACAACATATGTTTTAAATGAAAATAACGTCCTGAAATAATATATTCTTCTACCGAGTTCTGATCCGTTCATTTCTATCTCCTAACTATCGTTTTTGTTTTTCAATTATTTCCCTGTCTATAATGGTTCCGTTTTGTATAATCATACAATCCTTTAATACTTCTCCTGGATTATTGCTCATTAATTCTTCTATATATGGAGCAATCACCTTTGAATTATTTATTGAAAAAGTTTTGTAAAAAAATGAAGGGGTATGATCTACTGCATAATGTAATATACCATCAACAATATAAGTTGGATTATTTATTGATGTTGGAATGCATGTTTCAATCCCGCCATTTTTATCGCAACTCACATCTATAATCATCGCATTCTTTTTCATTCTTTTTAAGTCATCACGATAAATGATGTGATCCGTTCGCATTACATCCCACAATATACAATTAACAATTACATCGTAGTTTCCAATTTCCTGTCTTAATAAACTCTCCTGTCGTCTGTTATATTGCATTACATGAGCACCAAGCATATTCAAAACTTTGCATGCACCTCTAGCTGTATTTCCGTTGCCTATTACAGCCACATCCAAGCCATATGGCAATTTCCCGTAGCATTGAAAACCATTAATAACAGCTGCCTCTCCAGCAAGTTCATTATTAAACCAGAACACATGTCTTCCATTTTCAAACATTTTTTCCCATGCGTATGCTGTTAAACGGTGCTTTATAATCTTATCCGTAATATCCCTGTTTTGTGTAGCATGAACCCATCCGAAAATACTTTGATCTTCATGCATATTGTCCAAATAATCTGCATCACCAATTTTGGGATCACAAACAATGTCTTTTTGGATTACTTCTTCGTGATTGCATATATGACAACCAACAGCAATATAATCTTCATCTGAATAACCCAAATCAACTCCAAAGCTTTCCTCAATATAAACAAGTTCGGGATGTGTTAGTTTAGTTATGTCTTCAGGTATTATCGCTCTTCGTTTTTCGTTCTCTTTAGGACTTATTGGAAATCCTACTGTTTTATACTTCATTGCGTTTTCCTCTCTTTCTTCATATTATGGTATGTTAACATACGTGCCTAACAACTCATCCGCTACAGGAAGTCTTCCATTATCCAATCCAGCGCTTGGAGTAAACGTTAACTCTCCAAAAAACACCTGACCATCAACAATATATAAATCAACTCTTACGAACGGAAAGCCCTTTGAAAGTATTTTTGCATATTCAAAAGCTTTATCAATACCTTCCGGTTTTGGAATAGAGGCTTTAATTCCATACTGTATCGCATCTTCCGATAACATTTGCATTTCCCAGTTTTCGTTGTAGTACCAGAAGCGAGGCTTTTTACCGCCTGCTTGTCTATCAGTACACACCATAACAAAAGGGGCAGTTCCTTTGAAACAATAGAATTTATAATCTTCAGGAAGTATTCCAGCTTTCGGTTTAAGATATTTTTCTACCAAAATAACAGGCTTTACATCTTTATACTGCATTTCTGAGTAATTAAGATAGTATTTTTCTTTTGTCCATTGTTTTAACTGTTCTTTTGCTCTTTGAATGTCCAGTTTCGATTTGTCTGGAACAATTAAATTATAGCCACATCCAACATTTAGTTTTATAACGAATTCATCTGGTAAAATATCCCAGTTAATATCTTCGACATTTTCGTAAATCGCTATTAAATCATTCAGGATCTCCTCACAACCAACACTCTTAATATATTCTCTTACTCTGTATTTATCAGCACATTGTTTTATCAGTTGGTTATTCCAATATGTATTGAATTTAAGCCATAGTATTTTTTCATTAAGGGTTCTTGGATGTTTTAGATCAAGCTTTTTCTTGAATTTCACAAAATAACATACTTTTGTATTCAACATAGGGGAAATGATCGTCAATCCTCTTCTAAATGATCCGGCTATTTTTGACATTAAATTATTCATATTCTATCCTTTTTTATTGAAAGTTTCATTATTTCATATATGTGACTGTTTGTAATTTTCCAAAACACAAGACTCAACAAAATGAATATCCGTGCTCCAGCTATTACTTCCAGCATTAAAAGATATATAATCTTCAGCTTTATTGTTGAAACTATACGAACAGCAATAAACATTATTATTCCAATTGCAGTATATATCAAACAATTAATAATGGTTTGCCTTAATCCAATGTGTTTTCTGACATAATACATTTGGTAGAGACAAGCTCCCCATTCAGCACCAATTGTACCAATTACAGCACCTAAAGCTCCTTGTTTTGGAATAAGTAAAATGTTAATTGTAAAATTAACAAGTGCTCCAAAAATTGTAGACATTGCAAACTCATTTTCCATATGATTTGGAATTAAGAATTGGAACCTGGCAGTGAAAGAAATTGCCTTTGCAATTAATACAGGAGCTAACAGCATAACCAAAATTGCACTATCAGAAAATTCCTCGCCAAAATACATTGGCACAAATTCATTTGAAATTGATGCTATTCCAAAAGATAAAGCAATCGAAACCAATACTGTTAATTCAAATGACTTTCTAAATAAATCATCTGCTTCATCTTTTTTTCCTTGAGATATTAGTGAAGTGACACGAGGAAGAAGAATCATAACAACACCTGAAAGAATTCCGCTTGGTATATTTATAATTTTATCTGCATTGTAATATAATCCGCTTTGTGTATTATTACTGAGAATACCAAGCATAGTTTTATCCATTGTGTGATATACTGTCATAGCTAAAATTGGTACAAATAACATCAAACTTGGTTTTAAATGGGAAATAATGTCTGAAAAGCTAACTTTCTGTATGAAAATATACTTATGAATATATGTCCACAAGGAGATAGACATTACAAAAGTACTTAAAGACATTAAAATTACATATTTGTATAAGTCTTCTCTTGTTTTTACAAAAAGAAAAACTGAGACGATTGTCAATGAACGAACAATAACATTTCTAGCAACAGTTACTTTTATTTCTTCTATACCTGTAAAAAACCAATTTATACTAAAAGCAGCTGCCAATACTTCAAACGTTAATAAAAGGGCTACCATTTTGTTATCTTTACAAAACAGTAAACAATAAAGTATATAAATCAAAACACTGATAGATGACGTTATAAACTTAAACCAAAAAATACTCCAAAAAGTTTCGTTTAGTTTATCTTTATCGTGTCTGACTGCTGCTATACTGCGTGTTCCGTGATTAATAGTTCCCAAATGTGCAAATCTGGTAAAATAAACGGTTGTTGATAGAGCAAATGAGAATATTCCTAAGTTTTCCACACCCAAAACTCTAGAAACATATGGAGCTGTTATTAGTGGCAAACACACATTAAGCACTTCATATAGCGATTGCAAAATTATATTCGTCTTTAAATTGCCTTTTTTCATAATTCCTCTTTATTCAATGCATTTACCTGATGGTTATTCTGATTACTAAGACTATTAATGATAACACTACTTAAAAACCAATACATAAATGAACTTACCCCAGGACCAAACGGTGGATACCCTTCAAGAATAGATTCAATAATATAGAATGTGGTCATCATAAACAAGAAAACTCTATATTTGTCGTTAGCCTTGTAACGATAACTCAATATCAGTTTATTTATCCATATCCATTCAATAATTAAAAAGCCAATGATTCCTGATTCGACCAAAATCAGCAAATATGAACAGTCTACATAATACTGCCCTACGCCTATATATGGTGAAGACTTAAATAACTGTAATGCTTTTATATATTTGACTATTCTACCGCTCGAAAACGTATTTAAATCTGTTCCTGCATATTTCGTTAGGAAAAGAGCCTGATTAATGAAATTTCTAGTAAAAGGTATATAATACAAAGATAAAACAACTAGCGCAATTAGAATTGTGAGCTTTAATTTCTTTTTTGATCTTACGAAAATATATGCTGTTATTGCAACTCCAATTCCAAGTATTGACGTTCTACATTGACATATACCAATCATAATAAGCAAATACATACACGCCATGTATATTAATGTTTTCTCTAATCTACTCTTATAATGTAAAAGAAATATAGAGATAAAAATGGCTGCACTCCAAATTTGTCCTGCAGAGTTTTTTTCTGAGAATATATATCTTCTTGACACTAACCAAGAAGAGTACGAAGTAAAATACGTCCGTTGAACCCATACGGCAAAAATCAATGCACATATCAAATAAACTCTGCACAGCTTATCTATTGTTTTTATATTATCGTCAGCAACTATATCACCTGAAATAGTAACCATTAGAGGAACCAATAACACTCTAAGATAATTTGTAGTCAAAAAATTGTTATCAATAAACCCTCTTAATAAGCAGAATAAAACAAATAATAAATATGCAAATATAAATGTCTTGGAAAAATCATTAATATGTACCAAGCTTCTTTGCTTCGCTAAACCAAAAAGCAACACTAGGATCCACATAATATACATAGCAAATCTAAATACTCTTTCAACACTTTCAATCTGTGAAAAAACAGAGCATATAATTGCTAATTCCAATAAAAGATTTTTGACTGATAGTGTACTCTTATAACTTGCTTTACCTATCATTGTCTTTACCACTCAAATTAATAGCTTTTTCAGCAATTTTCTTATATGAAAAGACATTCATTCCGTTTTGTTCTGCAACAGTCTTCATGTGTCTGTAATCATCTACATTAGAAATAAGTAATTCTATTTCTTTTTGAATCTCTTCAACGCTATCTGTATATAAAAATCTAACGTTTCCACCCAGATCTACATGATGTGTTCCAGGCCAGCTCTTTACAATCATGGGGATTCCCTGTCCAGTAACTTGTTCCCACATAACAGAATGTCTTCCAGGAAATACAACTAAATCTGCAGCTTCAAAATAATCATATGAATTTTTTGCATCGACCCATCCAATATATTTGATTTTATCACCATCTACTAAATTAATAACTTGATCTCGTAATTCCTGTATTACAGAGCCGAAAACAATCAACTTTAGTTTTTCCTTATCTATTTTCTGAACAGCTTTCATTAACAGGAGGGTCTGTGTTTTCCACCTGTCTATCTTTCCTCCTGTCAAAACAAGGAAATCATCTTCTTTTATTCCATATTTTTTCCTTATATATTGTCTGGCATTAGTCTTTTTTGCCTTTTCAACCAAATCATCATCTGCACCCATAACCAGCAATTCACACTTATTCGCCGGTAATTTATAAATATCTGTCAAGAATTCAACTCTAATAGGTAAAACACCATAAAACTTTCTAACATATGGCTCTATTTGGTGAGCACAGTTCTTCCAAATTATTTTATGAAGCACATTTTTTGATATCCAATTTGTTGCACTATTAGAAAAATCAGCATGATTATCCACATATGTAACAACATCATTATGTTTTTTTAGATAATTTACAATTTTATCTATATCTAAAAACTGACAACCATGTATAAACAAAATATCCGGGTTTGCTTCTTCCAAGGCTTTTTCAGTACCTACATATCTTTTCAGTTTTTTCCACACTTTGCTAGAGCTTTTATATGGCAGTCTTGTTACTTTGATGTCATATTCGTTCTGATATGTTCCAGTTTTATCCAGATAACAGACTTTTCCATTGCTGTCAAAACTCTGTGTAGATGCAATAACCTCAACATCATAACCCCGTTTTTTATGAAACTTAGGCAACATATTTTCCTGATATGAATAATTATCCGGATAAAACGCACCTAGACAAACATGTACAATTTTCACTTTTACTCCTTATCCATTTCCTCAATAAAGGCTTCTATTGAAGCAAACAAAGCACCATTTTCAGATAATTTGGATTCATCCCAATTCCACCAACTTATCTCTTCTAATTTCCTAATGATAATGTCATTGAATCTTTTACCTATTACTTTTGCTGGAACTCCTGCTACAATTTCATAGGAATTTACATCATGAGTCACCACAGCATGCGCTCCAATTATTGCTCCATTCATAATTTTAATCCCTGGTTTTATATGCACTCCTTCACCAATCCAGACATCGTTTTTAATTATTACCTTTCTCGGAGATGGAAATTCATTTTCAGAAAAGTGTTTATTTAGAATATTTTTACCTTTTAAAAATACAGGAGAAGTAGAAACCATATAAATCGGATGTTCTCCTCCACCAATATCGCATTTTGGTCCAATTGAACAGAAGTTTCCTATGTCAGCATTTGATATTTTTGTACCACTTCCTACATAAGAATATCTGCCAATATTAACATTTGAAAGAGCGCCTTCTGAATCAACCGCAGCAGTTGTATCAACAATAGAGTTTTTATATGAAGTTAGTCTAGTTTTCTTTAATGCTTTCGCCAAATAGTATGTCTTCATGATATAACTCCTTTCATATTACAAATAATATCTGCATATAGTCTGCTGTTTCTTGTTTTTGAAAATTCTGAATAGACAATCATTTCCTTTTTAGATGCATTTCCTTCTATTAGATCATTGATTATTGTTTTTAATTGTTCTGGGTCATCACTATCAATAACATAATGATAATCACTAATCTTCTTTCCAAATTCACTGTTTGTTCCTATTGCAAATACAATAGGCTTTCCACACAATAAACATGTCGCAGTCTTACTTGGTAGTGCAGTTTTATAAACATCCTTCATCAAAGGAATAACATTTAAATCTGCAAACGAATAAATATACGGTGCCAATTTTGCTGGTTGCATTGGCCAGAACGATATGTTTGTAACTCCGTTTTCTTGAGCTTTTTTAATAAGTTTATCTTTATATACACCATTCCCTATTACATGAAACCACACACTTTTATTGTTTCTCATGAGTATTGCTGTATCAATGAATAAATCAACATTTTGCATTACTCCAACATTTCCTGCATATACAACATTAAAAAAATGTTTATTATAAATATTGGAAACAAAGCAATACTCATGAGAATTAACATTATATGGTTCATTCTGATACGACCAATTATATATCACATCGATTTTATTTCCATCCACTCCATCTTCCATCAATGTTTTCTTCATATCCTCTGATATGGTAATTATCTGATCAGCCTTTTTATATGCATATTTTTGCTCGATTTCAAATATTTTAAATATCAAACCATTTTTCTTTATGGTTCCAGCATATGCAGCATTATAAGGAAAAATGTCCTGAACATTATATGTTTTCTTGGCTTTTGGCTGTTTTTTCTCTAACAAAAAAAACGAAAAACCTGCAACATTTGATGATTGTACAAAAATAGCATCATATGGTACGTTAAGAAATTTGTTTGATTTTAATACATATATAACATCTGCTATATATCTTGCAAATAGATTTTTTTTACGTGGATTTTTAAAAGGAATAGCTATGCATTCAATATTTTTTTCAAACAACTCAACAGGAGTATCTTCTTCGCCATCTATCTGTTTTTTTATGATTGTAACCTGAATCCCATCCTTCAAAAGTTCATCTAGAATAGAAATAAGAAGATGCTTGGATGTTGTCGTAAAACTTGTGTTCATCCAAAACAAGACTTTCAATTTTCTACCTCCATTAAATATCTTTTTTGTTATTATTTCTGTTAAATATCTCTGATAACCAATTAATCATTTTTTCTTTTTCAACATTAATCAACATAAGATCTAAAGACACTGGATGTTTTGATATGTCTTTAGCACCCACTCTTTCAAGTAAACCAACCCTATTTGTTTTAGCAAAAAGCATTGCACTATGTCCGTAAGCCATAGTAACAGCACAGGCGTGCACTCTGTCTGAAAGTGTTAGTTCTGAATTTGCATATATATCAAGATATCCATATGGCAAATCGGAGCAAAAAGAATTATTTTGATTATATATTTTGTTTCTATAATGAGGATGGAAACGATGATCAGTTCTAAACACATAATATTCTCCGATTTTATCTTTGCGTTTTGCTTGTGGAAATAGACTGGTTATATAAATTATTGCGTCGGAAAATCTGTCTGTTTTAGCTGATATTTTAGAGAAAATACCAGTGTGTTTAATATGGAATTTCTCATTTTTAAACTCAAATGATGCATTATTATTCTCGTCTACCCATATTTGAGGTTCATTTATTTTATCAAAATTGAACGTTATATACTTTTCTTCAATTTTGCAAGGGCGATAATAATCAGGGGCAAAAAAAGAAAAACATATACCATCATACGCATTATCTGCATACTTTCCTAATAATTCATATGTTTTTCGATCCCTTGAAACTAGCACAAATGGAGGGTGCTTTTCAAAAAATGATTGACATTTCACCAAAGAATCATTATTCATTTTCATCATTCCTGCACTAAGTATTATATATCGAATCCCTCTTTTCTCTAATTTAACAAGAATGTCTTCCCATAATAATAAAAAGTATTTTGATATTACTGGTCCAGCAAGCACTATATAATCTACATCAAGTTTTGATAAATATTCTAGTTGATTTCTATGTGGGTATAATCTTTTCCCATAACTAGTTGTATATGTTTGATAATCAGACACAATAGTCACATTTTCATTTCCTAGTATTCTTTTTAAGACATATTCAACACCGAGACTAAAAAAAGCATTTCCTATATTTGTGCACCAAAAGCCTGTGCTATACGCTACTCTTATTGTCATAATATCTCCATTACGATTTATTCATATAACCGTTTTCTTGTAATCCTTCTTCTAACTATTTCCTTTATGTTCTAATGTTGTAATTTGTTCTATAGCTACACCTTCAGTACTGTCTTTCATAAACAATATTTTTACAGTAGCCATACAGATTCTCATATCCTCAATAAACGACGGATGTGCTATATACATCAAGTCCATCTGCAATTTATTGTATGGTGTAGTGTTATATTTTCCGTATACCTGTGCATAGCCTGTTAAGCCAGCTTTTGCCTGTAGTCTAAGTTTGAATTCTGGCAGTTCCTTTTCGTATTGTTCAGCAATTTCTGGTCGTTCAGGTCTTGGACCAACAATACTCATGTCGCCTTTCAAAATATTAAAAAGCTGAGGGAGTTCATCAAATCTTATCTTTCTTATCAATCTTCCTATAGGAGTTATTCTTGGATCATTATCACCTGTTGATAATACTGCTCCTGTGTTTTTTTCGGCATCTACTCGCATGCTTCGAAATTTTAATATCTCGAATATCTTCCCGTCTTTAGTTAGCCTCTTCTGTTTATAAAGTATAGGACCTCCATCATACGCCTTTATTGAAACAGCTGTTATTAACATTACTGGTGATAATATAATTGCTGCCAATCCAGATATTACTATGTCAAAACATCTTTTAGCTAATAAATATTCAAGATGTGGATTATACCTTCTCAATCTTAATATTGGAAGATGGAACATATGCATGTTTTTTGCCCCGCTAAGTATGATATCTCCAAGACGAGGAATAATATATAGATCTTTTCCTGCTTCAACGCAGTACTTTGAAATAACATTTCTATCGTGAGAATGAATATCGCTCAGAAAAATAGTTTGATATTTATCTAAAACTGAAATGTTTTCCATGCAAGCATTAATCTGCATAGTTTGCTCTACTTTAAACTTTTTACTTAAACCATATTCATTAATGAGGTTTTCCAATCCTTCTCTGTCATCAAATATGACTATGGTTTTCTTTGCAGGGAAAGACTTAAAATACCAAATATGAACAAAATGACACCACAAATACGATAAAATTAACTGCCCTATTATACACATCAAACCAGGAACTAACGTTACAATTCTCTTACACAAAATACATATGACAATATATATAAACCCATCAGAAATAAGGAAAGATAAAACCTGTGAATAATACATTTCAGATATTCTGTGAAGTGAAATCTCATCTGCGTCATAAACTCGACAGAATGTTCCAAACATCACCAAATAAAATCCTACTATTGCATAATTACCTAATCTATAAAAAGGTGATACAGTAACCTTTGCATAGTATAAATACCAACACAATGATAAAGGTATTGTTACCAATACGTAGTTTAATAATTTCGCAACTGTTAACTGTATCCTGTGTTTTAATCTATCGTTCATCTACTTCTCTTTCCCCAAAAAATCTATCCCACTGCTATCATAGTGGGGCAATAAAAGATCAAGCTGACAGCTACTTATGAAGTGCCCTAAACAACTATCACTTTCATTATCAGCGTTTTGAAATAATCTCCAATGGTACTGTAATAGTACGTTTTTCTCCAATAAAATCAATTTCCATCTTTGCTATTCTTTTATGTCTATCAATGTACCTTATCTTACTCTCATATCCCAATAATGGTCCGTCGGTAATATATACATTATCTCCTTCAATGTAACCAACAGAACTTTGAATAACATCACCTTCACCAATCAATCTTGATATATAATGCTTTTCGTTCTCAGTTAACGCTGGGGTTCCTTCTTTGTCCTGTTTAAGATTAAAGAAGTATTGAGAATTTGTATATCTAACTATGGAAATCAATTTGTCGAAACTTTTATAATCCAGGTCTGTAATTGCGAATATGTATCCAGGAAAAATCTTTTTTCTCCTACTTACAACTTCACCTTTTCTTCTGTTATACACCTCACGATAAATTACTTTTACATTGACTCCTTCTGCTTGTAGTAACTCCCTTACTGTTTCCTCGTTGCCGAAAGAAGTTCTTATAACATACCATTCCGAAATGGAAATCACCTACTGTTCTTCTTTTTTTGAGTTATATCCGTACCGGCCATAGGTACCATATGTACCGTATTTGCCATACTTTCCATATTTGCCATATCTGCCATAATATGAGTTTCTGCTAACCTCAACTTTGTTGAGTATTACCCCCAGGATTGGTACACCAGCCTTGTCAAGCTGTTCTTTAACGTCCCTGACAAAACGATAACTGTCTTTCCCGCTTTCAAGAACAATTGCCATACCATCACAGTTCTGTGAAATAATAGCAGAGTCAATAACTGCTCCTAAAGGAGGCGTATCAATAATTATGTAATCAAACACTTTTCTTAATGCTTCAATGCCAGCTTTATAGTACTTAGAGCCTAATAATTCTGCCGGATTTGGTGCAACGGGTCCTGCATATATAATTTGCAAATTATCTATATTTGTAGAACATATGACATCATTCAGTGAAGCTTGCTGAGACAGGAAGTATGTCAATCCTTTAATGTCTCCTCCACTAACATTAGTTCTCCCAATTAGTACAGGTTTTCTTAAGTCACATTCAACTAAAACGACCTTTTCACCAGACTCAGCTAAGGATTTTGCAAGATTTAAAGAAACCGTACTTTTGCCTTCCGATGGCTGACATGAAGTAATACCTATTACCTTTTTATCGCTGCCACAAAATTTTAGATTTGTACGAAGGGCCTTGTATGCTTCTTCATTATGATAGTCGAGTTCTTCTGTCTGAATATCTACTTTAATCATAATTACTTATCCCCTTTCTTGTTTAATATAAACTTTTTCTTTTTGTTTGTGGCCGAATTTGCTTTCACTGGAATACTTCCCAGTGTACTTAATCCAAGATATTTTTCAACATCATCACTAGTCTTAATAGTATCATCAGATAGATGTAAGAACACAATTATTCCTACAGTAAGCACAAATCCCAGTGCTCCGCCTATTCCAACATTTCTTCTATAAGAAGGACTATATCTGGTTTTTGGAACATTTGCTTCATCAACCATGTTTACAGCCTCACAAGCAGTTACCTCTTGTATCTTGATTGCTGCCTCTTTTCTTACAGTATCTGCTATTTTTTTCGCAATTTCTGGATTAGTATCCAATACACTAATATTGATTATACGTGAATTACTTGGTGTGCTTGTAGAAATTCTTCTAATCAAAGCATCTGGTGTCATATCAAGATGCAGTCTCTTAATTACTTCTTCAGCTACAGATCGTGACTTAATCAACTGAGAGTAGTCATATGTCAACTGAGCTGAAGCAGTTAAGTCGCTACTTGTTACAGCGCCATCATTCTGTTTGTTTAATACGTAAATGCTTGTTGTTGACCTGTACATTGGCGTAACAAGGAATTTTGTATAAGCAAAAGCTGCTGTAGCAAACAAGAGTGTTACTAAAATAATAATTAGTGCTTTATCTAATAACAAGAAAAATATTTCTCTTAAATCAATTTCTATTTCGTCATTCTGAACAGTTCTAGCTGTATCCATAATACCCATACCTAACCTTTTCTTCTGTTAAATATCAATTCCTGAGGATTGTTTATCATAAGCCATTCAGCATAATCCTCACCATACTTATTGCTTAAGTATTCCATGCATTTACCCATTGTCGGATGTCTGGAAGCAACATCATGTGTATCACTTCCAACAAAGTGAACCAGATCTTCATTAATCAGTTTCTTACAGTACTGCTTAGCCAAGAATCCATCCTCACCTATAACGCTCTGTGAGTTAATCTGCACATAACATCCCATATCAACCAGCTGTCTTACCAGATTTATATCTTTCCTGGCAGCCTGATATCTTTCAATATGAGCAACAATTGGTTTATAACCATTGCTCAACAGAGCATAGCATCTTTCCTTAATAAAGCTTTTTTCTGAGCCATTGGCGAATTCTGCTAACACACAATTAGTATTTGCCATAGTAAGATGTCTTTTACTCCTAAGGCCATCAACCATATCCAGATTAGCGTGATACTCACAGCCGGTGTATAACTCAATACCTAGTTTTTCTGCCTCCTGTTTAACTAGCTCAAAATTATTCAGATAAGTTTCCAGTTTTGGCTCAAACATGTTTCTTCTGTAATGGGAAGAAGCAATAATTCTGGTGACGCCATCAGCCTTTTCAGCCTTCAATATGGCTATACTGTCATCAAGTGTTCTAGCTCCATCATCGACTCCAAACACCAGATGAGTATGAATATCTGTAATTGGCATATTCATCAGCTCCTTTTTAGCCACGTTAAAAACAGTCCCCAAAATTACACCTTAATTATATATTAATAAAAATATAAAGCAAACGATGAAACCGTTTGCATTTTAAATAAATCAAAATATTGTAAATAATAGTTATATGAATAACTCAAATAAATCTAATCACTCATCTTTGGTCATTACTTATTTTTTGTGTTCAGTTCATCAACGTAGTTTGTATTCTTTTATTTAATGAATTAAAATTCGTAAATCCAAAAGAAAAGAAAATGGACGCCTCCTGTATTACTCAGGAAAACATCCATTTGAAATTATGTGATATAGTCTGACTAATTAATATGTCCAGGATCCTAGATACATATCATTCACACAATCAGGAGCTTCTTTTTTGTCTTGTCGATAGTGTCAAGATAAGTGTGTAAGTTAATTTACTAAATAATTTCAAATAACATGTTTTACTATGGGTAGGAGGACCTACCCATAGTTTTTTAGTGTTTACCCGATAGGATCGTATTTTTCAATGATAACCCTGAAGCCAT
>JAFXXN010000016.1 GCA_017542245.1 Lachnospiraceae bacterium | reverse complement strand
ATAGATTCTGTAAATGGAGCTAAGGCAAGTGCTTTCCTTTACAGCATCGCCGAAAGTGCTAAGGCTAACGGACTAAAACCGTACGAGTATTTCCGGTATCTGTTAAGCGAGCTTGTAAAGCATCCTAGGGACAATGTCCCATAAGACGTACTAAACAGGATAATGCCGTGGTCAGAGGAACTTCCGGATTGTTGCAGAAAAACAAAAACAAGGTAATAACCTATGCCAGCCTTGAGGGCTGGCTTTATTTGAGGTCAGGACGGGTTATTTACCATTTACGTTGGAAAACAGTCAACAAAGCAAATACACTTAATTTTCCTCTATAACAAAAAGGCTCTCCGAAAACGGAAAGCCTAAAAAACAATAAATGCGGATAACAGGACTTGAACCTGCACGCTCGCGCACCAGAACCTAAATCTGGCGTGTCTGCCAATTCCACCATATCCGCATCTAAAAAATCAACAAAACTTATCTTATCACCTTTCTCAAGAAATGTCAATTTTCTTTATTCAAATTCTATTGTTGCAACAGGCTTAGGACTTAAATCATATGCAACACGGTTAACTCCCTTAACTTCCGAAATGATCCTGTTTACAATCTTATTCAATACAGGATAAGGAACTTCTTCGATCGTTGCACTTGTAGCATCTACAGAATTAACCGCACGGATAATGACCATCCAGTCATCGGTACGCTTTCCGTTTTTAATTCCTGTTGATGTGAAAGGAGGTACTACCGTAAAATACTGCCAAACCTTGCCCTCAAGTCCTGCTATTGCAAACTCCTCACGTAAGATAGCATCAGATTCTCTTACAGCTTCAAGTCTGTCACGTGTGATAGCTCCTACACAGCGAACACCAAGTCCGGGTCCCGGGAACGGCTGACGATATACCATATTATCAGGCAGTCCAAGCTGTTTTCCTACGACACGTACTTCATCCTTATAAAGGAATTTAACGGGCTCAACAAGTTCAAAATTCAACTCTTCGGGAAGACCTCCTACGTTATGATGAGCCTTTACACCGTCAGACTCAAGTATATCGGGATAAATGGTTCCCTGAGCGAGGAATTTAATACCTTCCTGTTTCTTTGCCTCTTCTGCAAACACGTCAATAAACTCACTGCCGATAATCTTTCTCTTCTTTTCGGGATCTGAAACACCTGCCAGTTTGTCGAGGAAGCGATCAGAAGCATCCACATATATAAGGTTAGCATTCATCTGCTTTCCAAATACTTCAATAACCTGTTCCGGCTCACCTTTTCTAAGTAATCCGTGGTTTACATGAACACATACAAGCTGTTTTCCTATAGCTTTAATAAGAAGTGCTGCAACTACTGAAGAATCAACTCCGCCGGACAATGCCAGAAGGACTTTTTCATCTCCTACCTGAGCCTTGATGGCTGCAACCTGTTCGGCAATAAAGCTTTCAGCAAGTTCACTGGTGTTGATGCGTTTCATGTTTTCGGGACGTTTCTCGCTCATTTTTTCTTTTCCTCGCTTTCTTAATTCTACTTTTTAACGCATTCTTTTTCCTCATGTAAGGAAAACCTCGAAAACGCCTTCTGCGTTTCCTCGGTAACAAAACGATGCTCCGCATCTATTTTGTTATATCGTTAATCAGTATATATTTTATAATCTTTGGGCTAAAAACCCGGTTTTACAAAAATCTTATCGTTTATCAAAGGGATTCCAGGATGCTTATAAGCTTTTCCTTATCTATAGGTTTTTCAACAACATGTTCAAGCCTGGCTTCCTCAAGTTCTTTTTTGGTTTCATCGTCACATAAAGAACTGAGCATGACCAGCTTTGCATCAGGATTGATCTTTCTTATCTCATAAGCTGTTTCTATACCGTCAATTCCGGGCATGATAATATCAAGCGTCACGATATCGGGCATAAATTCCCTGTATTTTTTAATACCGTCCTCTCCGTTACGTGAATGACCTACCACTTCAAAACCGGCTTCTGTAACAACTTCTTTTATTTCCATGGCTATAAAGGGCGAATCATCAATAATCAATATCTTCTTCATCCTTAACCTCCCTTAGAAACAATAAACACTATTCATCAAGGAAACGCATTCTTCCGCCACTCTTTTTTTGTTGTTCCGGCTCTTCCTTAACAGGTTTTCTGATAGCATTTCCAAGTCCTGCCTGAAGGTTTTGCTTACATTTGACACAGAATCTGCCTGTAAGAATATTAGCTCCACAGGCTTCACACTCGATTCCCACAAGTGTTCCTTCTGCAAAAGTAAGCCTTTCCTCTCTTACCCACTGCTTGATTATCTTTATTGAAACACCGGTTTCTTCAGATACTTTCTGAATATTCGCTCCCTGATGTTCCTTAATATATTTTCTGCAGGTTTCAAATTTCTCTTCAAGTTCCTTCATACAAATAGGACAGTACGGAGTTAGCCGTCCGAGATAATTATAAATTTTCCCACAGTTTCTGCAAGTTCTGACATCCATGTAAAACACCTTCCCTTCGTAAAAAAATATCTCACACCCCTTGGAAAATCGTAATAAATCCGACTTCAGATGCGCCTGCATCTTTTAATATTCTTGCACATCCGTCAATTGTACTGCCGGTCGTGTATACATCATCAACTATGCATACTCTTTTATATCCGATTTCCTTAATACACTCAAAACTCCTAAGAGCATTTTCCGCTCTTTCTTCTTTTGTAAGCTCTTTCTGTTCTTTGCTTTTATTTCTTATAAGGACCTCCGTATCCACAGGAATACCAAGTTTTTCCCCTATTATGAGTGCAATGAACTCGGACTGGTTAAAGCCTCTTTCACCCTGTTTGCTTCGTTCCGAAGGTACCGGGATCAGTACTTGAGGCCTGAAAGATAAAAGCCGTTCTCCCAGATTATTTATAAACTCTTCAGCAAAGAATTCCCCATTGCTCCTGTGTCCGTTTTTCTTAAAATCTATCATGGCTGTCCTGGCTGTTTCATTATATTCAAACAGCGGAAAACCGTAATCGTACACATGATTTTTTTCCCTGCACTCACTGCATATATCGATTTCTTCTTCCGGTATATGTCTTCCGCAGCGGAAACACCTGGGCTCATTTATAAGTTTAAATCTTTTCCTACAGCCCGGATGGATCAGCTCACTGTCCCCCTCCATAACCCTCCTGCAGGCGGGACACCTTAGCGGATACAAAAAATTTAATATATTTCCCAACATTATACTCCAAAACTAAAAATTTTGCAAATATTATATTAATTCTTTTAAATGTTCTTTTAATCCGGAATAACGTTTCTGTTCTTTTTCGTTGCTTATCATAGACGAAACCGCCTGCCTGCTTCCGATAATCGTTACACATTTCTTGGCTCGAGTCACTGCTGTATAAAGTAGATTCCGGTTAAATAACTGCCACGGGCCCGTTAGCAGCGGAATCACTACCGCAGGATATTCGCTTCCCTGAGATTTATGTACAGTTATGCAATAAGCAAGTTCAAGCTCTTCAAGCATTGAAAAAGGATATTCCACAATTTTATCTTCATCAAATATTATCTCAAGCTCCTCGGCGTAGGTATTTATGTTTTTAATAACCCCGCAGTCACCATTAAATATTCCCGAACCCGAAGCTCTTACAAATCCTCTTGAATTTCTGCTCTCCCAATTTATCTGATAATTGTTCTTTATCTGCATAACCTTATCGCCTTCGCGAAAAGTAATCTCTCCGTAAATCTTTTCCTTCTTTCCCGGAGCAGGCGGATTAAGATACTGCTGTAGCATACTGTTGAGTTTTTCAACTCCGAGCTCCCCTTTTCTCATAGGTGTTAAAACCTGTATATCCCTTACTTCAGAGTTGACATATGACGGAAGTTTATCTCGAACCAATGCTACTATAACACCCCAGATATCGGTCACTTTATCCCGCTGAAGAAAGAAAAAATCTTTACTCTTATTATCAAGAGTTATCTCTTCTCCCTTATTGATTTTATGTGCATTTACAACGATATCGCTTTGAGCTGCCTGACGGAAAATCTTTGTCAGGCGGACAGTCTTAAATCTCTGCGAAGCAATAATATCCCTTAAAACATTTCCTGCTCCTACAGGAGGCAGCTGATTGACATCTCCTACCATTATGAGCCTTGTTCCCTGGGATGTTGCCTTAAGAAGAGCATTCATAAGAGAAATATCAACCATGGACATTTCATCAATTATAATAACATCAGTTTCAAGAGGATTCGATTCATTCCGTTCAAATCCTCCCCTGTTTTCAATTCCGTTTTCGGAACCATCATCTTCCACACCGCCCTTCATCTGAAGCATACGGTGTATCGTGGAAGCCTCTCTGCCTGTAGTTTCATTTATTCTTTTGGCTGCTCTGCCTGTGGGAGCAGCAAGTAGAATATCCATGCCTTCATTTTCAAAATATCTGATTATGGCATTTATAGTTGTTGTCTTACCTGTACCAGGACCTCCCGTAAGTACCATGATCCCGTTTTCTGCTGCCGCTATCACTGCCTCTTTTTGAACTTCATCAAGCTCTAATTCAAGGTCCCGTTCTATTTCTTCAAGCTGTCTTACAATCTTTGTTCTTCCGACAGGGATCTTTACATCCAAATCGATAAGCATTCTCGCCACAGCCAGTTCCATATAATAGAAAGGGGCAAGATAATAGCATTTTAAAACTCCGGTATCGTCTATATTAAGTTCTTTAGCCATGATCTTTCTTTCAAGCAGAAGTTCCTCAAGAGGAGCAGTAATACTTTCCGCCTCGATTCCAAGAAGCTTCATCGAAGAAATAAAAAACTCCTCCTCAGGCAAAAAAGTATGCCCCTGGCCGACAGCTTCAGACAATACATATAACAATCCTGCCCTGATTCTAAAAGAAACATCTATAGCGATACCGCCTCTTAAAGCGATCTCATCAGCTGTCTTGAAACCTATCCCTTTTACTTCCTCTGCCAGACGGTAAGGATTGGTTCGTAATACCTGATATACACCTGCTCCATATTTTTTATATATCTTTACAGACAGCGTCGGAGAAATCCCATATTTCTGCAGAAACATCATTGAAGTCCGCAGCTCTCTTTTATCATAGAAATTCTCACTTATGGCTCTGGCCATTCTCTCGCTGATACCCTTTATATCTGCAAGTCTTTCCGGTTCTTCTTCTATGACTCTGAATGTATCGTCGCCAAACTTTGATACTATCCTCGCCGCTAAAGCTTTTCCCACTCCTTTTATAGCTCCCGAACCCAGATATCTTTCCATGGCAGCTGCATCCTCGGGTTCAATTACCTCCGATGAGATAACCTTATACTGTTTCCCGTAAATGTTGTGGGTACTTTCCCCACAGATAAGGCGGTAATATTCCCCTTCTGTAATATATGAAAAGCTTCCCACACATATCAGCAGCTCACTGCTGTCCTTTGTGGCAAGCTCAAAAACCGTATATCCGTTTTCATCGTTTCTAAAAACTATTTTGTCAACGCATCCTTCAAGCTCAATTGTCATTGTGTGTTGCTCCGAAATCCCGCTTCATTGCTTCAAATAACTGCTGTGCAAGTCCTAATTCACCATGTTCGGTTATCTGCTCGGCGTATTCCTGATAAAGTTTATCTCCGAACATATTCATATAAGGAGAATCCTCCTCTTCAGAATCTGTAAGGGTCTTCTTGGTTCTTTCAAGAACTTTTTCCAAAAGATACGACTCAAAACTCTTGCAGACTTCCATCAGTTCTTCATCAGAGGCATCCTCAAGCTTTGAATTTGAAAGTTTGCTCTCAAGACTTGCTGCCTTACTTGCACTGTTCTTTGCATTATCTGTATTTAACGCCGAAATAAAAGAATCATACCCGGTGTTTCCTATCGATATACCCATTCTAAGTCCTCCTCGATTTCCGCTTTAAGAAAAGCTTATTCTCGATGACATAATTATCTTAAGTTATTAGCTTGCTGCATCATTTCATCAGCAGCAGTTATAATCTTGGAATTCATCTCATATGCACGCTGGGTGGTGATCAGATTTACTATCTCATCCACAGTCTGAACATTTGAGCCTTCAAGATAATGTGCATGGATCTTACTCTGGCTTAAAGCAGGATCCTGTAATTCATATCTCGGAGTTCCCGAATTTGCTGATTCTCTGAAATAGCTGTCTGACAGTTTATCAAGTCCTGCCGGATTGTTAAACTGTGCAAGTCCAATACGTACACCAAGATCTAATGCAGCACCCGTCTCATCATCCGGATACTGGAATGCTCCGTAAGCATCTACCGTAAGATTGTGCACATTATATTCTTCTCCGAAATGTATGATCTGGCCTTCAGAATCAAGAACAGGATATCCCTCAGCAGTAGCCAGCGTAACACCGTCTCCGTCAATAGCCATCTGGAACGAACCGTTTCTGGTATAGCTTTCGGTTCCGTCAGGCATCTGAATACGGAATAAACCTTCTCCTTCAATGCAGAAATCAAAATCATTTCCTGTTTCCTGCATGATACCCTGTGTATAAACAGATGTAAGTGAAGATACTCTTACTCCGGTACCTACCTGAGCCAGTACAGGCTTTGGTTCACCATTATTATCATACTGTTTTCTCTGAAGTTTTTGATAAAGCAGAGAAGAAAACTCTGTTGTCTGCTTCTTATATCCTGTTGTATTTACATTTGCCAGGTTATTTGCTATATTATCAAGGCTAACCTGCTGTGCGTTCATCCCTGAAGCACCGGTCCATAATGCTCTTACCATACGTTCCTCCTGAAAAAGAAAATCTCCCTGTTATTATCCTATACGTCCTACGGAAGTAGCCGCCTGTTCCATAACCGAATCTGCGGCTTTTATTACTTTTTGATTGGCCTCATAAGCTCTTGTCGTAGCTATAAGATCTACCATCTCATTAACTACCATAACATTTGACTGTTCGGTATAGCCCTGCCTCAGCGTAGCCTCAGGCTCCTTCTCTGTAGCACCGTCAACCGGCCTGTAATATGTATCCTGAAATTTCTTAAGATATTCGTAATCTTCGAAATCAGTCAGTTCTATCCTGTCGATCAAAGTATCATCCGCATAAACATAACCCTGTCCGTCTATAACAATCTGTCTTGCATCAACAGGTACCTGGAAATCTCCCGCTTCAGATTGTAAATGGTTTCCGTTTGCATCAACTATATATCCGTCATTAGTCATGTGAAACTGTCCGGCACGGGTATAGCTTTGGTAAGTATTGCCTTCAATATCTGTAACATTTACTTTAAAGAAACCTTTTCCCTCTATTCCAATGTCAAAGGTATTATCGGTCTGCCTTAAAGACCCCTGCGTATAATCCGTGTAAATCTCGCCAATCTTGGCTCCCGGGCTTAAATCTCCGATGCTTCTCTGTCTCCAGCCCTCTGAATTATCACGGATCTTTATTGCCAGAATATCATTAAAACTCTGGCTGGTAACAAATTCCTTCTTGTACCCCACAGTAGTGACATTTGCCATATTGTTGGATATAACGTCCAATCTCTTCTGCTGAGTGTACATCCCGGTCCATCCGGTATACAGGCTTCTAAGCATAAAACACCTCCAGACTCATTCAAAGCATATACAAGATGCTTTTATAAGCGTAAGGTGTTCCATTCTTATTACCTTACTTCATCTTGCGTTCGCTTATAAATTCAACATATTTTCCGGTACCTATAGCTACTGCTGTGAGCGGGTCGTCTGCCGTCATAGTAGTAATACCGGTCTTTTCTTCTATAAGTTCCTCCAATCCGCAAAGCAAACTTCCGCCGCCCGTAAGGATTATTCCCCTGTCTGCAATATCAGCAGCAAGTTCAGGAGGAGTTTTCTCCAATACACTGTGTATAGCTTCAACTATCTGCATAGTCGATGAATTAAGTGCTTCCTCAGTTTCCTCTGAAGTAACCGAAATAGTCTTCGGAAGTCCTGTAACAAGATTTCTTCCTCTTACATCCATAGATACTGATTCCGGTCTGCGGTAAACTGAGCCTATCTTTATTTTTATATCTTCTGCGGTTCTCTCACCGATAAGAAGATTATGTTTCTGTCTCATGTATCTGACAATAGCTTCGTCGAAATCATCTCCTGCAGTCTTGATCGAAGCACTTACAACTGTTCCTCCCAAGGATATTACAGCTATATCTGTAGTACCTCCGCCTATATCAACAACCATATTACCCTGAGGCTTTGAAATATCTATGCCTGCTCCTATAGCTGCAGCTATGGGTTCCTCTATAATAGCAACCTCACGTGCTCCTGCCTGATAGGTCGCATCTTCTACAGCCTTTTTTTCAACTTCTGTTACCCCGCTGGGTACACATACGCTTATAAGAGGCTTTCTGAAGCGCTTCTTTCCAACAGCTTTCTGTATAAAATATTTAAGCATTTTCTCAGTTACGGTATAGTTCGAGATAACGCCCTGTCTTAAAGGTCTGACCGCTACTATGTTCCCCGGAGTACGTCCGAGCATCAGTCTTGCTTCTTCACCGATGGCCTTTATCTTATTTGTGTCTTTATCAAATGCAACAACAGAGGGTTCTTTTAAAACTACCCCCTTGCCTTTTATATAAACCAGGACACTCGCTGTACCTAAGTCTATTCCTATATCCGTGCTGAACATAATGTCTCCTCTCATGTATATAAATGGATGTGATTTTTTTCTGTCTAATAACCCTATTTTATCATATCTAAATTATTATACACGCAAAAAGGAAATTTTTCAAAGGTTTTTTTCAAAAACACAAAAAAACCTTCATCGTCAGTCTAAATTGTTCATCCGTGAACTGCCCTCAGAATGGCATCCTGCCTGATATATCCTGCCTAAAAAGTTTCTTTTGGCATTTATCTTTAAGGGCTAAAGAAAATAAAAATAAAAATAGAAATAGTACTTGAATGCAAAATAACTATCTGCTTTATATATCGGACAGATTTACGAAATTATTAATACCATAAACAGTTTTCGTCCAAAAATTTCAAAAGGCACCCGGTACGAAAGAGACATTCAGGAATTTACTTTCCCTGCGTGCCTCTTTCATACCGGATGCCGTTTTTTACCGGATCCTTCCGGATTATTTAACTACTATATTAACTATCCTGCCCTTTACATAGATTTCCTTAACAACGGTCTTTCCTGCAATGGCAGCCTGAACATACTTATTTTCATTAGCTTTTGCTATAGCTGATTCGCTTTCTTCGTTAACACCTACTTCGATGGTAGCTTTAACCTTACCGTTAACCTGTACAGCTATCTCAACTGTATCTTCCTTTATTGCCTCTTCATCATATACAGGCCATGCCTCATAAGCTATGGTAGTATCATGTCCTAAGATGCTCCACATTTCCTCGCCGATATGAGGGCAGATACATGACAGCATCTTGATAAGTCCTTCTGCGTACTGCTTAGGGCACTTTCCAACCTTGTATACAGCATTGACAAAGATCATCATCTGGCTGATAGCGGTATTAAAGCCTAAGGACTCGAAATCTGAAGTAACCTTCTTTACTGTCTGGTGATAAACCTTCTTTAAGCTATCATCCTCGCCATCCGTAAGATTTTCTTCGTTTGTAAAGAACGCCCATACACGGTTAAGGAAACGTCTTGCACCTTCAACACCCTGCGGACTCCAAGGCTTTGATACCTCAAGAGGTCCCATGAACATTTCATAAAGTCTTAATGTATCTGCGCCGTACTGATTTACTATATCTGAAGGATTAACAACAAATTCAGGGAAACGCTTACCCATCTTTATGCCATTCTCACCAAGGATCATACCCTGATGTACCAGCTTCTTAAAAGGTTCCTTAACGGGAGAAAGACCCTTATCGTAAAGATATCTGTTCCAGATCCTTGAATACATCAGATGTCCGACCGCATGCTCGGGTCCGCCGATATAAAGATCAACGGGAAGCCAATGCTTAAGCAGTTCATAATTAGCAAATTCCTTTTCATTGTCCGGATCTATATATCTGAAATAATACCATGATGAACCGGCAGAACCGGGCATGGTAGAGGTTTCTCTTACACCCTTGATCCCGTTGTGGTCATACTGTTTCCACTCTGTAGCATTCTCTAAAGGAGCCTTGCCGTTCTTTGACTTATAATCATCAAGTTCGGGAAGGATAAGCGGCAGCTCATCATCATCAAGAACATGTATCCCGTCTGCGGTATGTACTACAGGTACAGGCTCGCCCCAGTACCGCTGACGAGCAAAGATCCACTCACGGAAATGATAATTAACTGTTCTCTTAGCTACGCCCATCTTCTCTAATTTCTGAGTGATGGCTTCCTTAGCTTCTTCTACTGTAAGCCCTGTAAATTCTTCTGAATTAATAAGCTTATATCCTTTTCCGAGATAATCATATTTTTCAAGAGCATGACCGGATACGTCAATATGACCGTCCTTTTCGTTACCGTCAATTACCTGTATCATCTCGATGTTATGCTCTATAGCATATTCAAAGTCACGCTGATCATGTGACGGAACGGCCATTACGGCACCTGTTCCGTAATTTGCCAAAACGAAATCACCTATAAAGAGCTCTGCTTCCTTACCGTTTACGGGATTTATGCACTTAACGCCCTCAAGACGGCATCCGCTCTTTCCCTTGTTAAGCTCGGTACGGTCCATATCGTTCTTTTTCTTGGTTTCTTCAATATATGCCTTAACTTCTTCCTGATTTTTAATCCTGGGCATTAAATCCTGAACCAGCTGTCCGTCAGGAGCAAGTACCATGAAAGTGATACCGTAAATGGTTTCGATACATGTAGTGAATATCGAGAACTCTCCGCCTCCGACTATCTGGAATTTAACTTCAACACCTTCAGATTTTCCTATCCAGTGTCTCTGCATATCCTTCGTAGATTCAGGCCATTCTATTTCATTAAGTCCTTCCAAAAGCTTCTCAGCAAAAGCAGGCTGATCGATAACCCACTGCTTCATATTCTTTCTGACAACGGGGAATCCGCCTCTCTCCGACTTTCCGTCTATTACCTCATCATTTGAAAGAACCGTTCCGAGTTCCTCACACCAGTTAACAGGCATATCAATATACTTTGCGTATCCGTCAAGATAAAGCTGTTTAAATATCCACTGTGTCCAGTGATAGAACTTAGGGTCTGATGTAGCAACCATCTTTGACCAGTCATAATCAAATCCCAGTTCCTTTAACTGCTTTGAGAAAGTCTCTATATTCTTCTGAGTAAAGCCCTCGGGATGATTACCCGTATTTATGGCGTACTGCTCTGCAGGAAGGCCGAATGAGTCATAACCCATAGGATGAAGCACATTGTATCCCTGCATTCTCTTCATACGTGAAACTATATCAGTAGCTGTATAACCCTCAGGATGTCCTGCATGGAGGCCTACACCGGACGGATAAGGAAACATATCAAGTGCATAGAACTTGGGCTTGCTGAAATCCCATACATCCGTTTTAAAAGTCTCGTGTTCACTCCAGTAGGTCTGCCACTTAGGCTCGATTATTTTAGGATCATAAACTCTTTCCATAACAACCAGCTCCTTTAACTTATTATTCTTCATCTATGCAAAAAGCAATATTTATGTTATTCTATCCCATATTCAAAAAAAGTGCAAGCAAAATTTGATTGACGCTTTCAGTATCGTTATGATATTATGATGCTAAAGTTAAAAAAGCTTTTAGACTTTAGACAGCGGCAACAATTAAAGATTAAAACAGAGGTTTCCCTCTTACTTATGATACGGAGAAAAATATGGATTACCAGAATAACAGGTTCAAAAGAACCGGAAAAAATCTAAATCAAAACAAAAATAACACAAAAAGAAAGTTCGACAGGGAATCGGATATAAAGAAAAAGTCCGAAAAGGAACCGAAATTTGCTCCGTCGGACATTTCAGAATTAAAAGAATATATGGGAAAAGTATCCCTTTACCGTATTGTAAGAATTACCCCGATAGGTGCTTATATCACACCTGCGTCTACAGAAGAAGGCAATCCTCTTTCAGATACCGATAACCGCTGTGAGATTCTTCTTCCCAAAAATGAATTTGCAGAAAAAACTCCCGATAAGGGCAGTCTTATAAATGCTTTTCTCTATCATGACTCTGAAGACAGACCCATAGCAACCCTAAAAACACCTTTGCTTACCATAGGCAAGCTTGCTGTTTTAAAATGTAAACAGGCATCTTCCATAGGTGCTTTTCTCGATTGGGGTCTTATGAAAGATCTTTTCCTGCCTTTTAAAGAGCAGACCGCTAAAGTTAAAGCAGATGAAGATGTTCTTGTAACCTTATATACCGATAAAAGCAGCCGTCTCTGTGCATCCATGAAGGTCTATAAGCTGCTTAGAACCGATTCGGAATACGAACCCGGTGATAATGTGGAAGCTCTCATATATGAACTTTCCACGGAACATGGGGCTTATGCAGCTGTAGATAACATCTTTTCCGCTATGATCCCCAGAAGGGAACTGATGCGTGATGTAAGAGTAGGCGAACGCTTAAAACTCCGTGTTGCCAGAGTACTTCCCGACGGTAAGCTCGAGCTTTCCATGCGTGAACCCGGCTATCTCCAGATAAAAGAAGACTGCGACAAGATCTATGAAGAACTCCAAAAATCTCCAAACGGTTTTCTTCCTTACCATGACAAAACAGCCAGCCTGGTACTTAAAACCAAATTCAACATGTCCAAGAACTCTTTTAAGCGCGCCATAGGACACCTATATAAAGAAGGACTGATCACAATACAAGAGAATGGTATTGCTCTCAGCCCTTCGAAATCTGTTAATTAAGTTTCATTATCAGGGATCAGGTATCTGAACCGGTTCCTTCTCCTGTACCGGATTCAGAAATGTTTCCTATAACTATGGATGCTGCCGTAATTCCTGATTTATGCTTCGTAGTATCATATTCACCATAAGTTATCTTAAGTGTGGCAGAAACTCCTGCTGCATATGTGGTATCACTTTCCTTGCCGCCCTTAGCAGTGGCTTTTATTCTTATCTTATATTCATACTCACCGGCAGCACTTATTTTAGGAATTCCCCCCCACTTGCCGCTCTCAGGATCATATACTTCATACTTCTTGTCAAGTTTCAGTTTACCGCCCGAAGGTTTCAAGTTTACTTCTGTGATAGGAGCCCTTGCCGCAAGCTTTATAATCTGCTGGCTTGATGCAGGTCCCTTAGCGGAAGCTGCAGACCAGATTATTACAGTATTTCTTGTACCTGTAAGGTAAGGCGAAATATCAACTACCTTCGCGCTGTCCCCTGCTGCTATTATTTTTCCTTCATAATCTTCATACGAATCCGCATTTTCAGAAAGAGCGGTCATAGAACCAGACAGGGCATCCCCAAAGAAAATAATCTCACCTTTTTTCAGTTTGATAACTTCTTTCTTATAGTCAACCTTCTCCTTAGGAGCCTTCTGCTGACCCTTAACGGAAATCTTTACCGGTTTACTTGAAGGGGTATCCGATGTAGCCTTAACACGTACATAATAGTTTGTAACGGTTGCTTTTTTCCCTTCGAAAGGTGCTATAGCCAGACCTCCGGATGCAGGCCATGAGCCGTATCCCTCTTCAGATACTTTCTTCTTATCCGAACCTGTTACACCGATTTCTATCTTTTGCAGGTCTTCAGCCGATAACGGATTAAGGCTTGAATCAGCTATCATCCACTGTCCCGCAGTCACTCCTGAAGGATCCGCATAAGTTACATAATCAACCTTATATTTCACAGCCTTAGGTCTTGCATTTATCTTTGAGAAACTTAGTACAACAGCATTATCTGCAGGCTTCTTTTCCTTCTTGTCATAGCTGTCGGCAATCATAAGAGTCATGCCCTTATTTAAGAAACCTGAAAACTGCTTATCCGTAAAGGCTGCCTTTGTTTCCTTCCACTTTGTGCCCCCATCCAGACTGTAATATTTGTAGTTTAAATCTGTTACAAGCTTTTCTTGCGAAAGGTTGATATATGTGGTAGTAACTTCCTTTCCATCCTTGTCGGTGGCGTAGAGGATGATATCTTCACCAGAAGAATAATCTATAGTTCCGGGTCCCGAAGAACCATAATCAACGGACTCGTCAAAAGGCACCTCTCCTTCAGGAGCAATATTAAACTTAAAGGTTCCGGGAGCGTATACTCTTTGGAATTTATTTGACGTTGAATCATAAATCATAAGTTCTGTCTTTGAAGTACTAGGTGACAGAGCTACAGTCTCTTTTAAGTCCAGCATCAGGTTAAAGGTATGTGCCGATGATACTCCGTCCGGATCTTTAGAAATGGCATCTACTGTACGTATTTTATAAAGATTTTCATCAATAGTATAATAACTTCCTTCTACGCTGCAATAGTCTTTATGATAGAAAGGATCCACAAGCTTGGGCAGATAATTCGTACTCCTGTTGAACTTTATCAGATCATTTACTACTGCCCCGGCTTCATAATCCTTATCTACATGAATATTCTTCATAGTAGTAACCGTAAAGTACAGTTTCCCTTTACCAATACCTGAAGGTGTCAGCGCTTGCGAAGTAGTGACAGTTCCATCTTCATGTAATATTTTTATTGGTTGCATAGTCTTGGTTACACTTCCGGTTATCGTAAGGTCAGAAACAGAAGCATAGTAATCAACATACTTCTTTACATCCTGATAGACAGAACCTTCTTTAAAATAATAGATATCCTGAAGTCCATATGCACTTGCACGGGTCAGATATGCTTTAGGAAAAGCCAGTGAAATAAATGCAGTATAGTCACTTTGAGGGGTACCGGGATTTACCTTTACATATAGTTTTGTATCGCCCACGCTTGCGGCTTTAGTAAGCTCTAAAGAAAAATTCGTAGCATATACTGGAAGCCAGGAACTGTCTCCTGTTCTCCAAACATATCTACTATTTTCAGTAGTTTTGTACGGAAATACATCAAGTTTTGTTCCTTTAGTGAGATTAACTGCCAAAGAATCCTTTCCAAGATTTATAACGATTTCCGGATTGTCTACAACAGCCTTCGCATCCAGAGGGGTACTGGTCATCCTCACAGATTTTGACATGCTTATCTCCGGATCGGGCTCTATGATACGCAGATTAGTATCCTCTGACACTATTCCATCCACATACTGTCCCAGTGTAGTGTAAGATGAAAGAAGCTGCCATCCGGAACCACCAAGTGTATACGGATACCCGGAACACTTTCTGACAGTACCTGTCATGATTACCTCTATGTGTGTTCCGTCGGCACTTATACTTTTAACCTTTGGGGTAAGTCCTGTTCGTGATTTTATCTGAGCACTGTATTCCCCTTGCTGAGCGCCATTCAAGTATTGAACAGTGCAGCTGGTCGGATCTGTTCCGACATTGATGCCCTTAAACTTAATCTGATTTCCACTTGCATCAGTTCCTATCAGATCATAAGTCGCGATAAGGCCGTCTTCCTCAGTAAACACTTCACCTGCCTGTATATCCCTGTCCGGATATGTAATCCTGACATATACCGATTTGTAATCCCCATCGGTCGACTCTATATCATAAGCATACTTTCCACTAATATTTGTTGTTTTAAGTCCTGAACGGAGATCTCCTTTATATGCCGAATTATTCGGATCATATGTTACATAACCTGACGGAATAGTAAAAGCTATAAGATCCCTTGAACCTCTTGTAGGGATTCCGTAAAATACTATAGTAAATGAATTATCTCCCACATTTACAGCATTCTTAAGCTTTGCACTTACTCCCGGAGGAAGCTGAGAGTTTACCGAAGTATTCAAAAGAGTATTTATCTTAAATAAATGCCCTGTAAACCAATTTGTTATATCTGTATTTTTTGATAATCCGACTATAAAGTTTCCCTTTATCACAACATTAAGTTCTGTTGTCCCGCTTAAGCCTTCATCCTTTTTTCCTTTAAGCTTCCATCCAGGATCAGAGCTGTTTTCATCCTTAAAATACATCGCCTGCGCTACAGCAGTATAACCGCTCGGTGCTGAAAAATTTCTTACAATGTTAAACTTAGCATTTTCTCCGGATAGCCTGACTTCCGCCCATGCATAATAATCACTTTCATTAACATCAAAGAAATAATTTCTGGCTCTCATAGAGATATTATCTTTTGATGCACCATATAGCAGACCTTTAAATACAACCTTCATGGACTTTGCTCCGACATCAGCATCTTCCTTTAACACCACTTGCAAACCTGCCGGAAGCGGAGTTGTGCTCCCAAAAAACCAATCACTGATATCAGTACCTTCGGGTATGGTATTTACCAAAGTAAGATCCCCGTTAAATTTAATAATGTATTCCTGTTCAGTAAGATTTTCTCCTACCGTTCCCGTTACAGGCTCATTACCTATAAAGCTCATACTGTAAGACTTGGTATCTGCATGTATATTTACATTCTTCCCTCCAAGTAGTACAAACGCTATAGCGATCAACGATAAAATAATTAATTTCTTAATCCTGTTCATAGTCAACCTCCGTGTTTTCTATATTTACATCAATCAAATTTAATCAGGAATCAGTATAAAAACATTCCCATCTACATATATATTTATTTCGGTCATTTTCCCACAAAAAATAACCCGAAATTTAATGTTTCGGGTTATTTGGTCGTTTTTTATGTATAAATGGTAAAGGGTTTACGACTTTACTGTTTCGGATGCACCGATCGTTATAACTCCGCTCTCGAACACACTTACCGTTTTATCTGCATGTGTAGCAACTATGAGTATACGAATCTTTGTGCCATTTGCAGTCTTCTTGGGAACTTTCAAAACAAATTCTCCGTTCTTATAGCTGACTTTCACTTTTGATTTCTGCGTAAGCTTAAATTTGTTATTTGAAAGAGTGTAGCCTGTTCCTTCCTCTGTTGCGGTTGTTACATAAACCTTAACCTTATCGGTTGTTGATGTACCACCGTCACTGCAGACAAAAGCATAAGAAAGCTTTTCTTCCACAGCCTCTTCAAGAGCTGACGAAATGTTCTTTTCCTCGGAAAGCCCTGTCACGGATTTTATCTCATTACTTATTGGGATAGAAATCTTTGCTTTCTTTAAAGATTCAACATTTGTTACAACCAAAGAAGCCTTTATCGTTTTCCCGCCTGTGGGAGCTGATTTAATGGTTATAACTGCGCTCTGAGTATCTTTTGAAGGTGTTATGATCAGGTTGCCATCATCTTTTAATGCTTCCCATGTAAAGCACGCGTATGGAGAAAGCGTACCTCCGAAATCCTTTGCGTAAAGTGTGACAGAATCACCGACCGAAAGAGCAATACTCTTTAAGCCTCCTTTTGTTTCTCCTACAGCATCATTTGTGATATAAAACTTCTTCGGAGCAATCCCGACATTAACATCAAAGTAAGCCGATGCTTCAACAGCTTTCTTTTTGTTTACGGCAGCAATCCAAATGCGTACTGTACCTGCTTCCTTTCCGGCACTTACAACTATTGCTTTATCTTTAGCTTTATAGGCCGCTTTCGCAATTTTTGATGTCTTTCCTTTTCCTGAACTAACCGCTCCCGATATGTCAGAAACATCTGTCCCGGTTACGCTCATAACAAACTTGCAGCCCTCAGGCAGATCGATTTTCAGTTCACTTAAAGGTTTGATCAAAGACTTTTTTAACGTTCCCGTCTTTTTATTATCTTTACCATTCACCCAGATATCCGGTTCATCAACGGTACTGCCATCTCCTGAGCCGTCTTCACCGGTTCCAGGGTCGGTTCCTTCATCGTCTTCTCCAGGATCAATGAAAGGTTCATCAACAACGGGATTATCTATTTCATTTATCTTATAAAATACAAAATTATGAGCAGTATCCAGTTCTACCTCACGTTCGCCAATAACCCAGCTTACATTAAACCTTCCCGTACCGAATTCTTTTGCAATTAACCGCTCAGTCTCCACATTCAGGCTTCCAAGGTAAAGACCGCTGCCTGTAATTTCAGTAAAGTTCGAACAGGTTGCATAAACGACAGTACTGTTGTCAAATTCAAAGATATCTCTGTCCACCACAAGCTTGATCTTTAATTCAGGTTTTTGTGCTCCTGTCCGCTCTTTTTCGGCAACAAGCGCATTATATACTGACTGTGAAACAAAAACATAGGTGAAAAAATATCCTCCGTCAATTGGCTCAAAAACTGTTTCCCCACTAATATCAGTATACTGTTGTGTTCCTGAAAGAGTTGTAGAAACAATCAGAGGAGTATCTTTGGCAGCCATCGTTTCAGCAGTAAGAAAATTGTAAACCGCTTTTGTATTTTTACTGACAACTACTCCACCCTTAAGTCCTGACCACGGACTGCTTCCGTCAAGGGCGGTAATATCATCAAAAGGAACCGTGACAGTAATCGGTCCTGTTTCTACTGTACTTGGCCGGCTCATACTGACACTGGCACGTATCCATCTTGCAAAAATAATGTGAACAGTGGAAGGATCTTCATCAGTAACATTTGTGCTAACCATAGCATACATACCTTCGGGAAGATTTGTAAACCAGTTTGTTACATCATGATACTTTCTTCCGGAATTCAAAGTAAATTTAGCACCCGAAAGGTGTATGGTCACACCTGTTCTATCATTATTTGCGCGATTGATAACGGCATTTATGCTGCAATCATCGATACTTGCCGAAAGCCCGCTTGCAAGTGCCGGATCCGGAGATGCTGATGTGTCTTCAACCGAAGTTATATTATAATTGGTGCCCGTTGGCATTACAATGTCATGCCATGCCGTTCCGTCAAACACCTCTATTTTTACCGATGCTGTCGATGGCGTGCAAACGGATTGCTCCTTACTGAGGTATATCTGCATGGTGAGGTTATCATAGGTTCCGGTTCTTAAAACCACTACATTGTCATTTGCATCTCTTTCTGCCTCATAACGGAATTTGTAACCCGTGATAGGTGAATTCTTTAGTCTGATAAATCCGGTCACATCGGCATCATCTTTAATCTCTGATGTAATAGTAATATGAGGAAAATATATCTTAAATGTCACTTCACGGACATTATAGATATCTCTTGTGGTAATGCGCGAAATACCGCTCTCAACCAAAACAATTTTTTCTGTCGTTATGGTCCCACCAAAATTTAGCGGTTCTGAATTTACTGTAGCCATGAACTCATCATAGGAAAGAGTTGTAATCTCGGAATTCAGTCTATATGCAAATGCATATCCGTATTCAGGGTTATCATTTCCGGTAAAAGCATGTGTAGTTCTACCCGGTATCAAAAGAAGAGCACACAAAATAAGCAGTAACGCGCATATGAAAAATTTTGCAGATAATGCTTTTCTCATAGTGTTTCCTCCTTGATGCAGTCATTGGTCAGTATACTATAAGATTTATATCGACCATTTTGCTCAAAAAAATAACCCGAAATGCAACATCTCGGGTTATTTGGTCGTTTTTTATGCACAAACGGTTTTAAAACTTTTACTCTCCAACTTCCCATCCTATCAACTTTCGTTTCTTCGAATCAAATGCGACTCCTATTTTGTATAGCTTTCTGGTATCTGCAACAAAAGGTAAAGTATATTCTTTACTATCTATCTGCTCGGCGTTTTTCAGATGTAAATTAGCTATAAAATATTATTTAAACTTAATCTTCCACATATCTGTGTATCCGTTTAAGAATTGTTTTAATGCTTTATGGGCTTTTGAATTCTTCTTTACATATATTATGGCATTCATGTCATCTGTAATTTTACATTCTATCTCGAAATCATCCGGGAGTATAAATTTATTGAGTTCGGTATTATCAAATGCGCCCCAGTCAACAAACTTTATATCTCTCGGTAATACACAGCTGCCATCCCCATATTTTATGTTCCCGGGAGTCGTTACAAGAAAGAGCTTTGTATTTGAAAATGCATACTGCCCAATCTCATTAAGGTCGTCAGGAAGCTCAATTTTTTCAAGCTTAGTGTTAGCAAATGCACTGACTCCGATTTTCTTTAATGTATAAGGAAGTATAATACTTTCAAGCCCTGAATCAGCAAAGGCTCTAGTATCCAATTCCTCTATACCTTCCGGAAGGTATATTTCCTTTAGGCTGGTCGTATTGGCAAAACATGCAATTCCTATTTTTTTAACCTTATTTCCGGTGAATTTTACTGATTCCAGACTCCCTGCGCCACTAAATCCACTGGGACCGCCATATCTCTGTCCGCCCAATACTTCAAGGTTCTCAGGTAAAACTATGGATTTAAATCTACGACCTTTTATAATGGCAGTAAGCTTTTTCAATGTAGAAGGTAGCACTATCTCTATCGGGTCGGTAGCACCAGTAGAATCCATACTTATGGATCCGTCAAGCTCTGCTACTCCTTCGGGTATCACTATCTTTTTCAGCTCGTTTTCCGAACCGACGGAACAGCTTATAACCTTAACATCAGGGAATACCAGCTCTTCCTTTACCTTGCTTGCCCATACGCCATAACTGTTTATAAATCTCTCATATTTATCTATCCATATGCATACATCGTTAATACATAAATATTCAGGGCACTTAGAATAGTCATCCGCCCCATTATGACTGTAAGAATAGTAACCGTTGCCACTCATATCTGTCACATAGAACTTACCCAATGCGAGTTCATACCACGGAGTATGTTCCAAACTGTTATACGATACATAATGTACGGTATCAGGATAGTTAAAATCCATCAATTTCTTGCAGTTATAGAAAGCAGCATCACTTATCCTCTCCACTCCTTTCTTTAGGGTTACGCTGCTCAATTCTGTACTGCTTGAAAATGCTCCTGTGGGGATTTCTTTTAGTGAACCGGGGATAGTAACGTTTTGAAGCTTTGTTTCTGAAAAAGCACTTCTTCCCATCATTTCCAGATTCTCACCAAAATCTATTTTGACTAAAGAAGTATGATAGAAAGCACCTTCTCCGATTTCTTTCACATTTGAAATATTTATTGAATTCAGCTTCTCACATTGTCCAAATGCATTGCCCCCTATTGATTCAAGTTTTGAATTTGTACCATTTACAGTTTCAAGCGCAGAACAGAATTCAAATGCTCCTTGACCTATTTCTTTTATGCCTTTAGGAAGTTTTACTGTCTTAAGCTTGTCACACCACGAAAAACACTCTGCACTAACTACCTTTAGCTTCTTCGGCAATGTCACTTTTTTCAGCGACTGGCAATATGAAAAGGCACGTTCTCCGATTTTTGTAATATTTGAGGTAAATTTAACTGAAGAAAGGCTCTTACAATAGTTGAACGCACTATTTCCTATCTCCTTTAGCGCCTTATCGAATTTTACGTTTTTCATATTTTCGCATCCGGCGAAAGCTGACTCGCCTATGGATGTCACTTTTTTGCCAAGTTCAATTTTCTTAAGCGAAGTACAGTTTGCAAGCATCAACATAGGTATTTTTTTCAAACCGTTCGGTATATTTATAGTCTTCAAGCTATGGCAATCTGAAAAGGCGAAATTTCCGATCTCGTTTATGGAATCAGCAAGTTTTACTGTAGTGAGATTATTACACTGACAGAATGCACTATCACCTATATAAGTCATGCCTTCCTTTATCTCCAAGCTCTTTATTCCGGGATGGTCATAGAAAGCCCAGTCGTTAATGCCTAATACATCATAATCTTTTTTATCATGTTTTAATGAACCCGGTATTACCAGTTTTGTCACCTTGTCCCGAGCTCCTGCAGCATATACTTTGCCATGCTTTGTTCCTTGGGGCTTTTGTGTAATAATATACCATACACTGTTTTCTTCAAAATAATCATAATAATCGCTGGCCGGTCCTCCGGAATGCCAGCTTGGGCTGTCCCCGGCATATAGATTCCAGCAAGGTAAAAGTAATATAAGAGCTAAAAGTGCTAATACAAAACCGGAAATTTTTAATCTCATGAGAACCTCCTGCAGCGTAATCTAGTAGGCTGATTGCTATTCGATGATCTTCACTCCGTCTCAGTACAAGCAAGCTTGCACCGGAAGCATTTGCTCATCACACAAATAGAAACTTCCCCCTCAACATACTTTTATGGAATTATAAAGAATTTATATGTATTTTACCACTTTCCTGAGTATTTTTCCATATTAAAATTTTAGACAAAGCTTCCCCTTGAGAAGGAGCTGAAAGATGAGGTATATATGATTGTAACACCTCATCCGGCCTCACTTCGTTTGGTCACCTTCCCCTCGAGGGGGAAGGCAACAGGAAAGGAAAAGAAATACTTTAATAAAATATATGGAGACGATTCTATAGTCGACATTTCATTAGTCAACATTTAGAATCGTCCCCATGTTTTATCCATAATTCAATGCCACCTCGAAAACGTTTTCAGCGTTTCTTCGGTAACAAAGCGATGCTTCGCATCTTCAATTTTGTTATATCAAAGGTTTACTGCATCATATATCTGAGCAAATGAACCGGGTGATATTCATACTCTGTTTCTCCAACCTTATATACTTTTTTGAATACCTGGTCATCAGCCTTTGTGATCAAGCTACTGTCATATCCTACAATGCTTACAGAAATAGAAGTAATTCCATACTTCTCGTATGCAGTCGTCCACTCGTTTCCATACTCTGATTTTAATCTTAAAAGAAGAGCACTGAGAGAAATCCGGCAATCATCTATCCCGTTTAATTTTATCTCTTTGTTTCCGGCTTGCACTGTTATTACGGATTTCCCACTAAGTCCCTGAGCCAGCCTGTTCTTGTAGATATAATTTCTGTAAACAACATCATTAGTCTGCAAAGGCATTACTTCATCATTTTTCATTGTAGTGCCGCTTATTTTGATATCTGACTTTGTATCATTTACCAAACTAACAGTCACATTGCCTTTTACATAATAATCATCCATGTAGTATGCATTAGGAACTCCGACTCCCTTACCATCATATGTCAAAGCGATATATGTTGAAGGAAGGAAAAGTGACTTGTCATTAGTTGTGATGGCCTTTTTACGTATATAAATAGTTGTGCCGTCATTAAGTCCCTTTACTTTAGTCCTCTTTGGAGACTTTATAGCATACCATCTCTTTACAATTCCTCCGTCCCCGGGAATGCCATACTCATATGCATTACTCTTATCTGCATCAGATATGGTAATATAGCCCGATTCAAGAATTATAGACTCCTGAGAATTTGATCTTCCGGTATTAAATACTTCCTGAGGATTGATATACAGAGCAGATATTCTCGAAGGTGCCATTTTCTTAACTGCAATATTCTGTGCCTCTATATATGCTCCTCTGACTGTATTAAAGTTTTGGTTATCTGTCAATCCGAAAAGGTCTAGTACGCTAATATACTTTCCTTTTCCTCCTTCACCTCCGTTATATACATAGAAGCTCTGATCTCCGTATTTACTCTTATCTGAATCTCCTGCCATCAGATACGGAGTTCCGAGTACAGCACTGGCTCCGCTTGTTAATTTTGCCGGGAAAGTAATATATTTTCCATTTGTATCTGACATACGGATTGCAGTTGTTTTTGGCTTAAATCCAAAAATCGTGGTGACACCGTCTACATCTTTGAATTTTAATTCAGGAGCTTTTTTGCGCGCCGGTATCTTTATGGTAACTACCTTTACGGGCCGGTTAACATCAATAAAATGCATCGTTACGCCATAATCAAGATACCTTTCAATATGGATATCTTTATTCAGGTTATCCGGGGTTGAATAATGATGATCTGAAGACTGTCCGGCCCACCACTCAATAAGCTCCCCGGAAAATCCCGTAGCCGCTTCCGATACGTGAGTACCATTCAGCCAAACAAGATCCGTATTCCTGCTGACACCTTTTACCGTAAATCCTGTTGCATAATCATATTTAACAGAAAATGTACTCTGATTTTTTACAAAACGATATTCTTCAACTGAAATGTTGTCCATCAGGAAGTCTTTTATATATACATTCTTATCCTTCCCGTCGTCCTTCACCATATCTGTATCAATGATATAGCATTCAACATCCATATAATACTTGACGGTTTCTTTAACGGAAACTACAGGGCAGTTTGAGATAATCTGAATATTCTTGCCGGAAATGAAATCATATGCATTTGTTTTATATGATCCAAAGTTTTTATATGAAGCCAGCTCTCCGCCCGAATAAACAGGGATACTGGTATCATTATCCTGGGAAACTGTACGGCCATATGTTCCGTATTGTGATTCTCCGTTAGTTGCTACATATTCACCCTTAAATATTATCTCCTTGTATTCACCTGATGTCATAGGTACAAGCCTGGTATATGTATATTCGGCTTCAAGTCTGACAGTAGTGGTATTAGTTCCTAATATCCACTTAATCTGCGATGCACGCACCGATGACTTTTCTACCGCATATTGAAGCTTAATGTCACTGTCAGAAGTAACTTCTACCAGATCACCCTGAACATCTGTATAATAAGTGATCGGCTGCTTGGGAATAAGAATCGCATTTCCGTTATACTTTACTTTATAGTCCAGCATTCCTGTTTCTGTTAAGATATTAGGCAGTCCATCTATGCCTTTTTTCGCATCTGCATCATAAACATAAACCGGCTTGCCATAATAATCCGACTCGGGAATAAACTGCTGGGGAGTAGAGGATCCAAAATAATGCAGCTTTCTTTTTGCCCAATTAGAAAATTTTAACATGTTGTTAGGATCAAGCGCGTTTCTATGGAATAATACCTCATTCTCTCCGCTTCCTGTTTTTTCCAAAACACCGGCATTATATAAAGTATCTCCATAGCTCTTCTTGCTTCCCGGATTCTCATCCACATAGTAACTCTTATCGCCATCATAAGGGATAGTATCTTCCAAAGCTTTAGTATATGTAAAGTTTATGGGAATATTTGATGTTTTAATCTTGATTGACTGCTCTTCTCCGCCACTGTCTATTCTCCAGTACAAAAGCTCATTATCCTGATAAACAGTATTCTTGGCTTCAGAAACAACTGAAGGCAAGCTGACAGAAAATATGCTAAAAATCATAGTAGCAGCTAATACCATACTAATTATTCTTTTCCTCATATACTAAACCTCCCGGTACTAATTTTCTCTAATGTCAGTATCATCATTATAGTATATATATCGGTCTTTTATGGTATAATCTTAACAAGTCATAAAAAACATTTTGGGAAATCTTGGGTTATAGTGCCTAATTGTTAATGGAGAACTCTTCCCTTACTGTAAGCCTGTAATTAAAACCGAAATTGACTATGTCCTTTCCAACAATAGCAAGAACATACGTTCCATCGCCTCTGTCTTTCCAGTAACATTCATCAGCCTTTACATAAACTCCTTCACTATTCACATTTTCCAGATTATAGTTATACTTAATTATCTCAGAATCCGCTTCTGCAATGATATTGAATTCCTGATGTATCTCATCATCTGGTCCAGGTTTTATGTCATATCCGGAATCCAAAGCCGTAATCGGATGATAGTTTGCTGTATCAAGTTTCGCTTCAGTATGATTTATTTCTCCGTTTTCATATTTATCACTTCTCTGTTCCACTACAGCATAAAGCTTGTAATCACCCATATCAAGATAGTCGAATTTTTTGTAAATCAACGATGTCCCATAATCAACAATATGTTCATCATCGTCATATATATACATGTTGGAAATATTTATCCCTGCTTTATCTTTTTCATCCATGAGGACATTTAATTTAACGGCGCTTAGATCGGCATTTTTATTTAAATGTATCGATCCCGATATCTCTATTGGATTTCTGCTCTTGAAATTTTCTACATAACCGGCTGCATCTTCGATTTCTATCGGCAGTACTTCCTTCGGGAAAGGCATTTGTTTAGCGGCTTCCTTGTTATATTTTCCTTCCTTTAATGAAGCATCCACATAGTAATAAACAGACAAATGGTCTTTGCCATCCATTTTGTTCTCCGAATTTTCAGGGATTGTTTCATTTTCGTCAAAATTTAATTCCTTTAAAAACAGATTCCAGGCACTCTCCCTAAACTCCCGGTAATATTTTGAACTGTATACAGCTCCGGATGTGGTGTTTATGATAAATGTGAAGTTCTCACCATTATCTGAGTAAGTGCCTTCTACAAGATTGGAAAGATAATAGTTCCCTCCCAAAAGTCCGTCTTTAAGAACGCTTAATCCATTATCGGATACTTTCTCACCCTTCAAATTCTTGTCCAGCCATTCCTGCATCATCTTTTTGCCAAGATCCAAGGTTGACTTTTCATCTTCTTTTGTATATTGCGACCCAATACAGCCGGTAACTCCCAATACAATACAAGTACAAAGTATAAACAGTAAAGGATACTTATTTCTCACGTTCTTATTTCTCACGTTCTTATTTCTCTCCTTAGAATTTTTATATTATTACATTTCTATATCTGTTGCTTCGGTTATCCTTTAATCTTCTATTAGCCCTTCGATTCTTTTTTTATCAATCTCTGTTGCAAAAATAATATCTATATCCCTCTCCATTTCAGGATATTGAATCATTTGTTTATAGACGTTTACATAAAAAGAAATATAAGAATTCCTGTGAAGTCGCAAATTGCTGCTTCACGATTATCTCCCTGACCTCCGTTTTTGAAGTTCCAGATTGGAACCTTAAAAACTCCTGTGCTCTGAGGTCACAAATTGTGACCTCAATATCCTTTATGATTGAGATGCCAATCTTGCATATCAATCCTTTTTCCGTTAAATCACATTTTGTGACAACACCGTTGACACAAATCATTCTTCCATCTTAACATAGCGAAGCTCTATATCATACCCCATCATTGTATTTATGCCTCGTCATTACTAACTTCCGATTCTAGTAAGCCGGTAACTATATTCTGTAGTTGAGTAGCATTTCTGCTCGTGATAACCGGTTTGCTGGTACGCTTTTCAACGGCAAGCCTTGCTTCTCCCGCGGCCTCCCCGCCTTCAATTGCAACCATACGATTTTCCTCAAAAGTTTCCGGTTGCTTTTGTTTTGAAATTTCTGTAGTAGTAGCTTCAGCCAACATATTAAGGACAAGTTCCAATGTAGACATATTATCCCTAAGGTTTTCTTTTTTCAGCCCTTTAAGATTCTTATATTCTCGCGTTGTCATTCCAGACCAGGCTTTCGAAATCTCATCCGTAAGGATAGCATATTCTACACCTTTCTTCACGCCTCGTTTGTCCCATTCATCCGTAAGTTCTTTACGTACCTGAATAGCCTGTAGACGCTGATTGATCCATTCTCTTGAGTAACCCTTCTTAGCATATGTTTCAAGCGCACGTTCTATTGTCAATTCCGGGTCTATGACTTCTTCAATGCGTTCTCGACCAACCTGCGCCAGCCATAATTTAAACGGTTCAGCTTTTTTTGACGGAATTGACTGGATGATTCGTAGCAATTGCTCTGTGTTAGCCACATCTGTTAAACGTTTCTTTCCATCCGCCGCCGTCATTTTCAAACCGTGACAATTTGTCACGGTTTCATTTCCTTCCTCTTTTAGGCGCTGTTTCATTTTTCTCCAATAAGCCGTTGCATCTGCGCTTTCAGTCAACACTTGCACCACATCAACAATCGAGAAATACCATTCCTCTTCATCCTCTACCCATGCTGTTCTAATTGGCTGATCTTCAAATAATTGAACTTTATCATTAATTATCTGCATTTTATTTTTCCCCTGTCATTTCTCATTCTTTTCCTCAAGTTTCATAATGTACGCCATCATTCTTATCAAATATTCCAGAAGGGTGCGCTGATTCCCTGTTCCCACTGTTGAAGAGTTCTTACGGTAATACCGAATTGAGCAGAAAATTTGCTTTGTGATAATTCTGTTTTCTTTCGTAATTCCTTTATCCTGTCAGAAATGTTCATAACTATATCTCCAAATCGTCTATTGTAAATTTATTAAAGTATAGCTTACATTTTTTAACTATCATTATACTCATTTATAAACCCAATTGCCTCATTATGGAATAAATGATGTAATTGGACGATACTTGTTTGATAACCAAATCCCTTAATGAGCATACTTCCCAATTACACGGTATCTCCCTATTTATTTTTTCGCTCCTACACATTTTACCACCGTTAGATTTATACGGTCGTCTATTTGTATCTGGAAACATCAGCAATTTGATGTAGCTGATTCTCATCTGATAAATCCAATACCCAAAAGCCATCTTGTTTCACTGATTTTTCATTTATTATTTCTATGATGTAATCCTTAATTTCTTTGAAATCTCGTGCCGCGTCTGTATCAATAAATTCATAAAAATAAACATTATAAAAATTCACTTTTTTCGTCACAGCAATCAACTCCTTAGTATTTTTTCATTAAATTTCTATATCTGTTGCTTCGGTATAAACTCTATCTTAAGAGTCATACCCATACCATCAGCTAAACGCTTAAGTAAATTAACAGAAGGATTTCTTGTACCGTTCTCCAATTTGCTAATATCTGCCCGATTTATACCAGTACGTTCAGCAAGCCCCTTCTGAGTAAGATTCTGGGAGGTCCGTGCATCTACAACAGCTCTGATCACATCCATCTCAGGCTGGATTACTTCATATTCTTTACGAAAATCTTCATTTTTCAACTGCTCTTAAAGCATCTCGTTTAATGTCTTCATGTTCATCCCTTCCTTTCTATGATAATCTGCTCTTCGTTCCTTTGCCAGCCTTATCTCTTCTGGCGGAGTCTTTTGTGTATTCTTTACAAATCCATTTGTCAGTATTATCTTGCCCTCATAATAGAAGAAATATACCACTCTGGTTATATTATATGCCATATTGTCAATTATTAAAATAGTAAATCTCTCCCCCATCACAATTTACAATCCCTAGCAATTCTACAACCTTCTCTCCATTTATATACCATTGGTATATTGATTTTATCATATTCCAATGGTATAATCAATATGTATTTTTGAGGGTCATGGATATATCAAAATTTTTTTTCATAAAAACTTATTAAATGGAGTAAACCAAGATGAGCATTTCATTAAATATCGTCAGATTAAAAGAATGTAGAGAAAAACTGGGAATCAGTAAAATGGAAGCTGCTAAAAGAATGGATCTTTCACAACCGGCATATTTGAGATACGAAGCGGGCACCAGGGTGCCTTCTCTTCAAACACTGTCCGTCATCGCGAATGTCCTAAACACTTCCGTTGAGTATTTGACCTCCCGTTCCGATGATCCTCTGCCGGTTTCATATACAATATCAAAATTGAACGAACCGGAATTATTTGAAATAATAAACTTATGCAAGAATGCGGATAATAATATGATTAAAAGACTATCCGTTTATGTCAAAAAATTATCAGGGAATTAAATCTATTAAGAATGCCTTTAGCAAGGCAGCTGGAGGACGGCTATGTTTATCCTTTCTTGCGATTCGGAGAAAGGAGAGGCTTATGAGTGCTTACGAAATCCTAATGGTGGTTCTCACCATAGCAATATTGGTAGTCGAAGTAATCAAGCTTGTTGTCTCGAATAAAGACAACAATAAAAAATAGTCGCCCGTTCCTTGCCCTAGGAGACGACTATTTTTGCAAAATAAAATAATCAATACCGAAAGCAGGACTGGATAGGTATGGGCTATCCTGCCAACTGCCTTACTAAGGACATTATATATCCGAATATTATGATTGTCAACACAAATTTTGAAGAAAGGCTATCTGAAATGCCACCCTATAAAGACACTAAAAGAGGTACCTGGTATGTTGCTTTCTATTATAAATCTTGGAACGGAGAAAGAAAACATGCGGTAAAAAGAGGATTCAGGACTAAGGGCGAAGCGGTGAAATATGAAAAAGACTTCCTCGACATGCTCCAAACCTCTTCTAATATCCCTTTTGGTGCTCTAGTAGCTCATTACCTGGAGTATCTTACCCCTAGGATTAAGCCTACGACCATGAGCACCAAAAAGTTTCTTATAGAGCAGAAGATCCTTCCGTACTTTGAATCACTGAGACTATGCGATATAACTCCGGTACACGTTACGAATTGGCAGAATGAGTTGCTGAAGCTCAGGGATAAGAACGGCAAGGCCTACGCTCCGACATATCTCAAATCTGTGAATGCCCAGCTTTCCGCCATCTTTAATTTTGCTATGAAGCAGTACAGGCTTTCTCAGAACCCGTGCCACATCGTAGGCAGCATCGGTAAGAAAGAAGCTGAGGAAATGCAGTTCTGGACTAAAGAGGAATTTGACCAGTTCATCAAGTCGGTAAGAAGCCCTGTTTTCCATCTTTTCTTTGATACGCTCTCTATACCGGTGCAAGATACGGAGAAGCCCTCGCCCTTACAGCTGATGATATACTGACCGTACCAGAAAAGGCTATAAGCATAACAAAGAATTTTGCAGTTATCGACGGTCAGGAAGTGATTCTCACGCCTAAATCCGAAGCCAGCAACAGAAAAGTGACAATCCCGGACTTCCTGTATGACGAGTTCGTTTCCTATATACAGTCTCTCTGCGATTACCAGAGCAATGACAGGATATTCTATTTCACGAAAGCTGCTGTCACTCATGAGATCAAGCGTGCCATAAAGGAATCCGGTGTCAAGAAGATAAGAATCCACGATCTCCGGCATTCACATGCTTCAATGCTCATCCATCTCGGAGTGAACATAAAACAGGTGTCGAAGCGTTTAGGACATTCATCCGTAAAAGTAACCTGGGACAGGTATGCACATCTTTATCCTGAAAAAGATGTTGAACTGATTAAAACCCTCAACGAACTCGGGATAGATCCCGATGAAAAAACGGACAGTTTTAATCTCACGGATGATGACGAAGATTAAAAAATTTCTCCTCATAATCTCATTTTAATCTCACGAAGACAAAAATAACTCTGAGAATGCCCTATTTTCAAGGCTTCTCAGAGTTATTGTCATTATTCCAGCTCTATCGTTCCCGGAGGTTTTGAGCTTATATCGAAGAGTACGCGGTTTACTCCGCGAACCTCGTTTACTATCCTGCTCATTACAGTCTGAAGTACTTCCCACGGGATGTTTGCAGCTTCTGCGGTCATGAAATCTATGGTCTTTACGGCACGAAGAACTACCGCATAATCATAGGTTCTTTCATCTCCCATAACACCGACACTACGCATGTTTGAAAGTGCTGCAAAATATTGATCGGGTTTCCAGTTTGGCCACTCACCGTTCTTCTTGTAATAGCTCCATGCTTCAGCGTCCACTTCTTCACGATAGATGGCATCGGCATCCTGAACTATTCTTACTTTATCTGCCGTAACCTCACCCACTATACGAACTCCGAGACCGGGACCGGGGAAAGGCTGACGGAATACAAGTTTCTCCGGAATACCAAGTTCAAGTCCTGCCTTACGGACCTCATCCTTGAATAAGTTACGAAGAGGCTCTATTATCTCTTTAAAATCCACATGATCGGGAAGGCCGCCTACATTATGATGTGACTTTATTACTGCAGATTCCCCACCGAGACCACTTTCAACAACGTCCGGATAAATAGTACCCTGTGCAAGGAAGTCAACCGCACCTATTTTCTTTGCTTCCTCTTCAAATATATTAATAAATTCTTCGCCTATGATCTTTCTCTTTCTTTCAGGTTCAGTAACACCTTTAAGCTTTTCATAATATCTGTCCTGAGCATTTACTCTTATGAAATTAAGATCAAATTTGCCATTCGGTCCAAAAATCTGCTCTACTTCATCACCCTCATTTTTTCTTAAAAGACCATGATCTACAAATACGCAAGTAAGCTGTTTTCCTATAGCTCTTGACAGTATTCCTGCTGCAACGGATGAATCAACACCGCCTGAAAGGGCAAGCAGAACCTTGCCGTCCCCGACTTTATTCCTGATTTCCTCAATACTTGTCGCAACAAATGAATCCATACGCCAACTGCCGGAACATCCACAGATATTTCGTACGAAATTGTAGAGCATCTTGGATCCTTCGGGAGTATGAAGGACTTCAGGATGGAACTGGATACCATAAAGTTTTTTCTCTTCATATTCCATAGCGGCAACAGGAGTATTAGCGGTCGTCGCTATCGATTTAAATCCGGGTGCCAGTTTTGAAATATAATCAAAATGGCTCATCCAGCATACAGTATGCTGCATAACCCCTTTAAATAATGGTGAAGTGATATCTAAATCAACCTCTGTTTTTCCATATTCTCTTTGGGATGCACGTTCAACTTTTCCGCCCAGAACATGGCTCATAAGTTGTGCACCGTAGCAAAGTCCAAGAACAGGAATACCAAGTTCAAAAAGTTCCTTGGAACATGTTGCGGCATTCTCCTCATAGCAGCTGGACGGTCCACCCGTAAGGATGATTCCTTTAGGTCTCATAGCTTTAATCTTTTCAAGATCGGTTTTGTAAGAGTATATCTCGCAGTATACATTACATTCCCTGACACGACGTGCCACCAGCTGGTTGTACTGACCGCCAAAATCAATGACAATTATCTTTTCCATATATTACTCCTTATCCAACTGCTTCGCAGCCATCTTCACCTTTAATGGAAAGCGTAAAGGGGAAAATATAAGTTAATAAGTATTATACCTCATCCGGCTGCTTCTTAAGCCTTCACTTCGCCAGTGAGACATCTCAACCACTTCGTGTTAGAGATAATCCCCTCAAGGGGAAGTCTTTAGAAAAATGTGACAGGAAGAACCGTCCCCCCTGTCACACCTTTGCAACAAATAATTATTCTGAAAGTTTCTCATTAATAGCTGCTGCCGCAGTCTTACCTGCACCCATGGCAAGGATAACTGTAGCTGCTCCGGTTACTGCGTCACCGCCGGCATATACATATGCTTTTGAAGTAGCACCCTTCTCATCAGCTATAATGCAGCCCTTAGCGTTGGTATCAAGACCTTCTGTCGTCTTCTTGATAAGAGGATTGGGTGTCTGGCCGATAGCTATGACAGCAGTATCAATATCAAGCACGTGCTCCGAACCTTTGATCTCAACAGGTCTTCTTCTGCCGCTTGCGTCAGGCTCGCCAAGCTCCATGCTGAGGAGTTCTACACCCTTGAGCCATCCATTTTCATCGCCGATAAACTTGGTAGGGTTCTCTAAGAGTTTAAACTGAATGCCCTCTTCCTCTGCATGTTCTACTTCTTCCTTACGTGCGGGAAGCTCTTCTTTACCACGTCTGTATATAATGTAAACATTCTCAGCGCCAAGACGCTTTGCGCATCTTGCAGCATCCATAGCTACATTTCCGCCGCCGAATACAGCAACATTCTTTCCGCAGTATACAGGAGTATCATACTCAGGGAACTTATATCCCTTCATGAGGTTGATACGTGTAAGGAATTCATTTGCGGAATAAACTCCGTTAAGAGCCTCACCTTCAATCTTTAAGAAAGAAGGAAGGCCTGCACCGGTTCCAACGAAAACAGCGTCAAACTGCTCTAAAAGTTCATCTACCATTAAAGTTTTTCCAATAATGGTGTTGGTCTCGATCTTAACACCCAGGCTCTTTAACTTATCGATTTCCTTCTGAACTATATTTTTAGGCAGACGGAACTCCGGAATACCATACATAAGTACGCCGCCTGCTGTATGGAATGCTTCGAAAATAGTAACATCATAGCCCAGCTTTACAAGGTCGCCTGCTGCTGTAAGTCCTGAAGGACCGGAACCTACTACAGCAACACTCTTACCGTTCTTCTTAACTTCAACAACCTTGTCCTTACCATGCTGCAGATGATAATCTGCTACGAATCTCTCAACACGGCCGATACCTACGGGCTCGCCCTTGATACCTCTTACGCACTTTGACTCGCACTGCTTCTCTTGAGGACATACTCTTCCGCAGACAGCGGGAAGTGCATTTGTCTCAGTGATCTTCTCATAAGCTTCCTCGAACTTTCTTTCTGCAACAAGTGCTAAGAACTCGGGGATCTTAACAGCTACGGGACAGCCTGTCATACAGGGTCTGTTTTTACAGTTAAGGCAACGCTGTGCCTCATCAACTGCCATATCCTCTGTATAACCTGTAGCAACCTCTAAAAAGTTTTTATTTCTAACATCCGGTGCCTGAGCAGGCATGGGATTTTTAGTTAAAGACATATTAGCCATTGCAGTGCTCCTTTCCTGTGATACGGCATCTTCCCTCTTCACATGATCTCTTCTCGTAGGGTTTGAACATCTGAGAACGCTTTAATGCTGCATCCCAGTCAATCTTATGTCCGTCAAAATCAGGTCCGTCAACACATGCAAACTTTGTTTCTCCGCCAACTATAACTCTGCAGCCACCGCACATACCTGTTCCGTCTATCATAACAGGGTTCATGGAAACGGTTGTAGGAATATTATACTGCTCGGTAACGCGGCATACTGCGCGCATCATAACAAGAGGTCCGATGGCGATAACTTCGTCAAACTTTTCTCCTGCTTCAATCTCTTCTTTTAATCTATCTGTTACAAAGCCCTGAAGACCGTTTGATCCGTCATCTGTGGTAATGATAAGCTTGTTTGAAACAGCCTTCATTTCATCCTCAAGGATGATAAGGTCTTTATTTCTGAAACCGGTGATAACGGTAACATCAGCACCTAATGACTTTAATTTCTTAGCCTGGGGATATGCGATAGCAGTACCAAGTCCGCCTCCGATGATAGCTGCTTTCTTAATATGCTCAAGAGGTGTGGGCATACCCAAAGGTCCTGCGAAATCAAGAATTTCCTGACCGGCGCTCATGGCAGCCAGGTCTTTGGTAGTCTTTCCTACTGCCTGGATGATAATGGTAACCGTTCCTTTTTCGCGGTCAAAATCAGATACCGTAAACGGAACTCTCTCGCCATACTCGTCAATTCTTAAGATGACAAACTGTCCGGGTTCAGCCTTCTTTGCTACAAGAGGCGCCTCAATTTCCATCAGGAAAACCTGAGGATTCAAATCTTCTTTTCTGATGATCTTGTAAGACATTTCTTTCTCCTTCATACTTCATAAAAGCCTAAAACTATAAAAATAAATATGAAATGGATTATACTACAAATAAGTAGCATTTTCAAGTTTTTTTTCAAATAGCATTTTTAAAAATATCACTTATTATCAATTGTAAAATATAATTTATTGTAAAATTAAAATAATAATGTTATAATCATTCATACTGCGGGTCATTTTACAGACCCAACCAAAGTAGTATTACAGAAAGGACACAGAAAATGAAAAAGTTTTTAGCACTGATGCTTGTTATCGCAATGGTTTTCTCCCTGGCAGGCTGCAGTTCCTCCGGGAATGACCAGAAAACTACTCCGACAGTTACGGAAGCTGTTCCGACTGCAGAGCCGACAGAAGCAGCTCCCACTGCTGAACCTACAGAGGCTGTACCGACCGAAGCCGTACCTACGGAACCTTCTCCCACAGAGGCTGTAATTGCAGAGCCTACTGAAGCAGAGCCTGTCGATCCGCTTGAGGGAAAATACCTTAAGGATCTTTTTGCAGAGCATGGGATGAAAGTCGGTACATGCTTAAATATGTCAATGGTAAACCGTGCCGGCGTAAAAAGAATTCTTCTGGCAAACTACAACAGCGTAACCATGGAAAATGAGATGAAACCTGATTCCATCCTTAACCGTACAAAGAGTCAGGAAGCCGGAGAAATTGTTGTTGAATTTAAAAACGATGCTCTTAATATGCTGAAATTTGCAAAGGAAAATAATTTCTCCCTGCGTGGACACACTCTCGTATGGTACAGTCAGACTCCCGAGTGGATCTTCCATGAGGATTTCGATACTACAAAAGCATATGTAGACCGTGATACAATGCTTGCGCGTATGGAAGGTTATATCAAGAATGTATTTAAGACCATTGATGAACTTGGATACACCGATCTGTTCTATGCCTACGATGTTGTAAATGAAGCATGGCTTGATAACGGTCAGATACGTAAGAACCACTGGACCGATATCATCGGAGATGATTATCTCTGGTATGCATTCTATTATGCTGACAAGTATGCACCTGAAAGTATCGACCTCTATTACAATGATTTCAATGAACAGTTTAAGACCCAGGCTCTTGTTAATTTCGTGAATACACTCGTTGATGAGAACGGTAGGTACCTTATAGATGGTATCGGCCTGCAGGCACATCTATACACAAGCGATGACCTAACCAAGTATTTTAATACCATCGAGACGTTGGGTGAAACGGGACTTAAGCTTCAGCTTACCGAACTTGATGTATGTCTGGGCAAATACCAGCATCCGCTTCCCGGTAATGATGAAAACTTCAGGGCACAGGGACGTTTTTACTATGACCTTATAAACGGAATATTTGAAAGGGTTGATGCCGGTAAGGTTAAAATGGACGCCCTCACATTCTGGGGCATATGCGACAATATGTCATGGAGAAAAGAATATAAACCTCTCCTTTACAATGATGTTCTTAAAGGTAAATATGCACTTTACGGAGTATTCCAGTTAAAGGATTATGCAGGGTTTGAATAAAAGTTGAATAAGATATAAAAATTTTGCAGGGTTGCCGGAAAGGCAACCCTTTTTTCAGTCGAAAACCCGTTCCATTGATTGGCAAAAAGTTTGACCACGAGCTTCATTAGTTAATGTCAAGCATATTTTATAAGGAAGCAATTATAAGTTACTTAATCAATGATTTTTTGATAGATTAAGTAACTTATATTTTTCAATTTACATAACAATATGCTTGACTACATTATATTTGTTTAGTATAATTTACTTAATCTTAAAATTTTTCTACGATTAAGTAAATTATAATTACACGGAGACTGAGTTATGCTTATAGAGAGAAAAAAAGAAACCGAAATACTAAAGAACGCCCTTAATGCCAAAGAATCGAGATTTGTTGCAGTCTATGGCCGAAGAAGAATAGGGAAAACATTCCTTATAAGAGAAGTTTTTGGATATCGTTTTACATTTCAGCATGCCGGGTTAAGTCGCGGAACTATGAAAGACCAGATATTTGAATTTGTATCTTCACTGAAAGATTCCGGATACAAATTCGAAAAGCCCCCTAAGAACTGGCTTGAGGCTTTTGAAGGTTTAAAAGACGTTATCAGGAATTCAAATGAAAAGAAAAAAGTCATCTTCATAGATGAATTGTCATGGATGGATACCCCCAAGAGTAATTTAATATCAGCTATAGAAAATTTTTGGAACGGATTTGCTTCTGCCAGAAAAGATGTACTTCTTATAATATGTGCATCTGCAACCTCTTGGATGATTTCAGAAGTCATCCATAATAAAGGCGGTCTTTACCATCGTTTAACAGATCAGATTCATTTGTCTTCTTTCTCCTTGAAAGAATGTGAGACATATATAGAATCCATGGGATTAACAATGAACCGTGAACAGATTTTACAGTATTACATGATTTTTGGCGGGATTCCATACTATTGGAGTTTTATCAAAAAAGGCTTCAGTCTTGCACAGAATATTGATAATATACTTTTTGCAAAGGAAGCGCCTTTAAAAGATGAGTATGAATATCTTTATGCTTCAATATTCAAAAACCCTGAAGTATATCTTAATATAATAGAGACTCTTGGCACAAAGAAAGTGGGCATGACGCGAGAGGAACTGATCGAGGCATCCGGTATAGTGAATTCCGGTGATTTATCAAAAAAATTGAATGAACTCGAAAACTGTGGATTTATTAGAAAATATAAAGCATTTGGAAATGCCAAGAAAAACTCTGTTTACCAGCTTATAGATTGTTTCACATTGTTCTATTTGCGTTTTTTAAAAAACAACCCAACAGATGAACATTTCTGGACAAATCAGATAAATGAGCCCAAAACAAATACTTGGCATGGTCTGGCTTTTGAACGCATATGCTTTGACCATATCGAACAGATTAAAAGCAAACTCAGTATAATGGGCGTAAACTCAGAAATTTGTTCATGGTATTGTAAAGAAGATTTGAACAAGGGGATTTTGGGTTCTCAGATAGACCTGCTTATAATCAGAAAAGATATGGTTATAAATCTTTGCGAGATAAAATACTCCGGAACCCAATTTACCGTTACCAAAAAATATGATGAAGATATTTGTAAAAAAATAAATGATGTTAAGATTCAAGCCGGAGCCCGATATGCAATATTCCCGACATTAATAACTACATATGGTCTGATTAAAAATTCTTATTCAGATAGGTTTCCCTCAGTTGTTATCCTGGATGATCTGTTTGCATTCTAACTATGGAGAAATGAAGTCATTAGTTTCTGACTATCAGAGAAATATGATAATTTTTCAAGGTTGCCGGAAGGCAACCTTTTTTTATTAAATGCTCCATAGATTAGAGCAAAAAGCAACCCCTAAAGGATTTCTCCTCCAGGGGCCATGAATCATTTCATAGCACTGGTTTTTATTTAATACCGTACATCGTATACATTTTTTCCCTATAATCAACATCACTGGAAACCTTGATTACATCATCATTCTTACCAAGCGACATAAGTTTGATCATGAGCTTCATTGGTTAATGTTAAGTAATTTTTATAAAGAAGCAATTATAATCTACTTAATCCTTAAAATTTTCAACGATTAAGTAAATTATAACGATATTACAACCTTTTTCAATTGCAGAATTTTACCGGTGATTGTTCAGTAATTGTCACTCTTTATTATATACAGCCCCCGCAAAAACTTCATTAGCCCTAAGCTGTGCCTCAAAGTTTGTATGGCTGTAAACATTTAATGTTATGGAAACATTGGAGTGCCCAAGCTTTTTCGAAACGCTGACAATATCTGCCCCATGAACAAGGCTTATCGAAGCCATACTATGCCTAAGGGCATGGGGATGTATTCCTTTAAGATTATACTTCTTTCCAAAACGGCGAAGAAAAGCGTTAAAGCACCCAGGCATCATAGGCTGATTATTTCTCCCGGTAAAACAGTACTCGTTAGACTTTTCTGTTTTACCTATATTGCTGATTTTCTTCCATTCTTTAAGAATCGCTATCACCGGTCCGTTCAGATATATTTCCCTACTTTTTCCATTCTTTGGCGTACATACAAATATTCCTTTTTCAGGTGTATATTGAATATTTCTTACAATGTTCATCCTTCCGGACTCAAAATCAATATCTGTCCATTTAAGTCCCATCAGTTCTCCACATCTACATCCACTATCAATAGCCACCATTATCAAAGCTTTCCATTTTAAGGGCTCCAGATTCAAACATGATAAAATATAATGTACCTGTTTTTCATCATATGAAATGACAGGTTTTAACTCTTCGTCTTTCCTGCTTTTCGGTCTTTTCAACCTTCTCATTGGATTTTCAGTAAGAATACCATTTTCTACAGCATTCTCAAAGAATGAATGAAGCGTGATATAGTGCTGCATGATCGTTCCCGATTTAAGTCTTTTTCCTGTGTACATGTTAATTCCATTATTCTGAAGATCGACAAAATACTTTTTTATTTCCAGATATGAAATATCATCTATAAATATATCTCCAAATACCGCGCATGCTCTATTCAGGTCACGTTGATAGTTCAGAATCGTACCATCAGCCAAAAAGCATTTCTTGTCCTCTAGAAAAAAATCCACCTGATCCTTAAACTTCAATCTTTTCACTTCTCTTTCATCTGATTTTTTCATGCTTCTCAATTCCTTTCTTTTGTATTGAAAATTTTTATATACTTATACCACAATTATATATCAGATTGTAGAAAGTTAAAAATTTATGAAGCATTTTAAACTTATGAAGGGCGTGCTTGCATGCCTTTTATCACTGGCACTCGTTGTAACGTGTTTTGGTAATATCGGAGCAAAAGCTGCTACTGATAAGGGAACCGCAAAGACAACTTTTACGGTAACTATTAATTCTGTAGCTTATACTTATGAAGTTGCTAAAAACCAAGATGCAACAGCAGATGTAAAGGTTTCTTTAGCGGATATAACAAAAAACGCAAAAGCAGCTAATAAGTCAATAGATGATAATTATGCTGATGGAATAATAGTTACAGACGTAAAAAAGGGCTCTGCAGCTATTGGAGCAGATGATGCAGCTATTGCTTATAATACTACAACCAATGAGTTTACAATCAAAAAACAGGCAGAGACAGATGATGGTGTAACTATAGCAGATGTTGCAATAGCTATTACCGCTGTTCCTAAGAAAATCAATTATGTATTTACTATTAATTATGGAAATCCCACAGTAGAATATACTGCTAAATTCCCTGTAGATAATCTTAATGTTACTACAAAGAAGGTTTCATTTACAGCAGCTGAAATCATCGCTGCAGCTGTTAATGGCGAAGGCGAGAATGCAAAATCACTTGCAGCTGAGAATGTAGTTCTTACAAAGATTAACAATGTTGATGTTAATTCTGCTGAATATAAGTTTGAACAGGATTATACTGCTGAATATAAGAGTGAAGATGTTGCGATTGGAAATAACGTAGCTACAGCTGCTATCGAAGGTATCACTTATGATCCTTCAAAAGATTCAGTTGTAATCGAAACAGCAGTTAAAGATGTAACTATCAGTTATGCATTGGTTAAAGCAGCTTCAGGTAATAAGGTTAGCAAATTTGCTAATGTTAAGACCGGTGATGACAAGATGGCTACTATCGCTCTTAATAATAAGAAGGCTGGTGTTAGTGTTGCAGAAAACAAGGATACATACCTTTGTGTTCTTGTAGGTGCTGTTAAACCTGAAAAAGGACAGACCTTTGATGCAAATGTAACTGTTAAGGCTACCTCTTATAAGAAATTAGCAGTTAACTTCAATTATGCTAAGGCTGATAAAGGCGTTAACGTTTTAGCTATAGCAAGCGTTGTTGTTACTCCTGCATCTGGAGAAGCTAAGACTTATACAACTGATTCTGAAGAATGGGCTACAATTACTGGTTCGCTTCAGTATAGCGTTGACAATGGTAAAACATGGCTTAAGGTTAACGGTTCCGCTGATCAGGAAGTATTAGTTGGTTATAACTATGCACTCGATGATACTGCAGCTGAAGTTGTAGAGTCAGTTACTATTAAAGATATCAGTAAGTTAGCAGCAGGTGCATATACCTTTGCTGATAACAAGTGGACTTATACACCTAGCCCGGCAGAGTACACTTATTCGGGTGCAACCACGGTTGATAATGGTGAAGTGACAATCGCAGCTGATTATTCTTCTGATAGTGAGAATGTAGTATATAAGTATTCTGACGAAGTAGCGGAAGTAAAAGATGAAACAACTGGTGAAGTTACAACAGCACATCGTGATGCAGGTTGGTATTTAATGAATGGTGATAACATGACAACTACTGTTATGCCTGATGAAATCACTTTAACAAAAGGTACTGCGGCTGCAGGCAAAACTATCACCATAACTAAAACACAGGTTAAGTACAATCTGGTTTCTGGTGCAGAGGTTAAGCTTAAGAGCGGTGAAAATATTACTGCTGCTGGAACAATAACTCTTACAGAAGTAAAGGATAACGGAAAACTTACTGGTGAAAAGCTTTATGGCTGGACACTTGAAAAGAAAGCTCCTAAGATTCAGTTCAGACTTACAGGTGCTTCTGCTACAGATACAGAAGTAGCTTATCGTAACACAAAGGCAGCTAAGGCTAGTGTTAAGAAAGCAGCTAAGGCTCCCAAGGTTAAGGTAGACGGTGTTAAGGGAACCATCGCTATTAAGAACGGATATGATTATGCAGTTCTTACTGAAGAAGGTGCGACTCCTGAACCTAGTGACTGGATAACAATCCTTCCTTTCAATAAGGAAAGCAAGAATGAAACATATACAATTGCAACTTCTGACTTTGTTCCTACAAAGAAGTTTGCAGAGACATCAGCAGCTTACTTTACAAGCAAGAAGATTAAATCCATAAGCATTGCAGATCTCTTTACTGCAGCTAAAGGAACATCAGAAAACGTTCCTAATAGCATCTATGTATTTGTAAGAAAGTCAGCAGCAGATGGTAAGCCTGCATCAGCAGCTTCAACTGCAGTTAAGATTGACAAGGCTACTGCAGCTCCTGCACTTAAATCCCTTAAGGATGCTGAAGGCAAGTATGCAGAAGCAGTTAAATCTGACAAAGGAACTGCATTCACAATACCTACTATCAGCAATGATGCAACCGATAAGAATACTGCTAGTTATGAATATCTTATCATCAAGGCAGAAGACTTAGGTAAGGTTGACTATGCAGCTTCTAAGTGGGGCAAGCTTGTAGCAGGTAAGACTCTTACAGTTGATAAGACCAAGTCAAAGTACGTTGTTGGAACAGAAAGTAAAGACGCTACTCTTGGAACAGATTGCCTCATTCTTATCAGACGTGCAGGCGACAAGAAGAAGGGCGTTCTTCCTTCAGAAGTACTTGTAACAAAGGTTACAGCTGTTAAGATAACTGTTGATAAAGAGCAAGTTGACGGTTATGCATGGGAAATTAATTCATAATCTGGTAACATTGGATAATGAATTAAAAATCATAAAGGCAATTAAGTAATACAAAGCCAGTGATATGAAATGATTCATGACCCCTAGAGGAGAAATCCTTTAGGGGTTTTTCTATTGCAGGAACTTTTTTGATTGACTGGTTATTAATAATTTTCTCATTAACAAACTGTCTGCCGTGTTGTATTATTATGTCATCAAAGGTAAAGAGTATAGCTTTAAACTGCCGATATTAGAAAATAAATATGTTTTTAGAGATTATTTCATTTTATATATTGGTTTTATTAGCTTTCCTGACTTGCTCTTGCTTTTTCCAATTTTTTTAGCAGGAGTGAAAGGGAGCGTTTCGGTTAAAAGATTATTCAAGATTTGAATTGAATATGGAAATATCGCAGGGTTGCCGGAAAGGCAACTTTTTTTATTAAATGCTCCATAGATTAGAGCAAAAAGAAACCCCTAAAGGATTTCTCCTCTAGGGGCCATGAATCATTTCATATCACTGGCTAAACAATAAGTCTATAACTTATAATTACAAACAATGCTATGACTTCTTTAATAATCGGTTATACATCAATTATATTAAGGATTGTCAGTTCCTTCAGTTGCAGGATCAGTACCTTCAGTAGGTGTTTCTGTAGGTGTTTCTTCTGCAGGAGCCTCTTCTGTAACTACACTCCAAGAGATAGTAGAAGTAGGAGCCTCAGTTGTTCCGCCATCTACAGGTTTTCCAACTAAAGTCTTAACATACTCAGAAGCTAAAGCTGCGTTATCGCCCTTCTTAACAGCTGCTTTTCTGATAAGAATCCAGTAATTTCCGTCTGCTGCAAGTGTATAAGTAGTAGACTTATCAATCTTAGACTTGCTACCTAACTTAATTCCTTTTGCATTAAGCTTAGACCACTTAGCGCCTGATATCTTGGTAAGATCAGCATCTGCCTTAACGATCAGATATTCATAATCTCCACCTGTAAGAGCTTCGGGAGCTGTAAGAACATAACTCCAACCCTTCTTACCCTTAGTTCCTTCGATACTCTGAGTTGTGAATGCAGGAGCTGCTGCAGGCTTCTTGATAGTAATTACTTCACATGCTTTAGATGCAGGAGCCTTAGTTGTTGCAGACTTCCTTACATATACATAAATTGTATCATTCTCGCCTAAAAGGTCGCTGATGTTCTTGCTAGAAACTTTCTCCTTAGCGAACATAGCTGCAGTATCAGTACTAACCTTCTTAGCCGGAACATAATCTACAGTCTTTATATCTGCAGTAGCTGTGCCACCCTTCTTGAAAGGAAGAACTGTATTCCAATCCTCAGCTGTGGGAGTTTTACCAGCCTCTGTCATAACTGCATAATCAAAACCGTTCTTAATAGCGATTGTTCCCTTAACGTAGTCGACTTTAACTGCCTTAAGTTCTCCGGCTTTCTTAACAGTAATCTTTGCTGCCTTAGAACCACGAACTGCGTTCTTACCTTCAACAGCTTCTACGCCTTCAGAAGCTTCTACAGCTTCAACAGCTGCGGAAGCTTTAACTTTGATTTCAAAAGCGGGCTTTCCTTCTGCTGCTGCGTTAACTGCGGTTTCAAGTACTTTACCGGTGAAATTATACTCTACAGTTGCTGTTGTCTCACCTTCACCATCGGTAGTAGCTTCTCCATCGTCAGTTCCATTACCGGTAACTTCTTCAGGAGTCTCAGTAGTTGTGGTGGGCTCTGTAGTTGTAGCCGTAGCTTTAACTACATCTGTCCATTCACCCCAAGCATTTCCATCGAAATAACGATACTGAAGTGTTGCAAGATCAACAACTGATTCTGCCTTGCCTATCTTTGCAGTTGCACTTGCTATAGCACACTTATCAGTACCAGCAACGGCATAATTAAGAACCACATTAAGTTTCTTAACTTTTGTTCCATCAACTGTAAGGAGAGGTTTTACGGTAGCTTTCTTATCAGGAGCTGAAAATCCATACCAAAGATACAGATCTTTATCTTCTGCTACTTTAACTCCACCATCTTTGTTGTTAAGAACTATTTCAGCAACAAATTTAGTAGCATCATTCTCATCTGCCTTAAGTTCAACTTCGCTAGTTTTAGTAACTTTAGCTCCAGCTTTCTTTACTGTTGCATATAAAACCTTTCCAGCAACGCTAGAAGTAAACTTAACAGTATCTGTAGCAGCAATATATTCTGCTGTCACAGGAACGTCTTCAACTTCAACTGTAATAGTAACAGCAGCTGAAACCTTTACAGTGTAAACGCCTTGTGCAGCCTCTAATTCTGTATCTCCAGCTTTTACGCTTTTAAGCTGCTTTGTAGCTTCACTGATAACTACTTTAAATGAAACATCGGTATCTTTTGCAATACCGGTTAATCCTAAATCTTTACCATCTGTACCTGTAAGTTTAACGCAATCAGGTGCAGTTACCGTAATATCAAACTTTTCAGCTTCTGTTGTGGTTTCTGGTGTAGTAGGTTCAGGATCATCTGCCTTTACTCCGGCATATCCAAAACATGAAATCACCAGTGCCAGTGATAAAAGGCATGCAAGCACGCCCTTCATAAGTTTAAAATGCTTCATAAATTTTTACCTCCTTGTGTATGTGGGTTATCCTGCCTGTGTCCATCCTTGAACACACGACATTGAGATTTGTAATCTTCTTATCTGTCTGGTGTACGGTTCCAGTCAACTAAGATTCATACAGCGGACTGTGTGCGAATCCATTCGAGTGAGAATAAGCACGTATCTCAATCTCATTTACGTTTTCTTGCGAGTAAAGCGTCTCACATTCAACAGTCACCATGAATGTCCCGAGTATTTTTATTATACTCGTTACAATACATATATCGGCTCTGTTGAAAGAAAACTTAATACCGCATCTATAACTTTTTCATATTTTTTTCCTGTGAGTACGGCACATTCAAGAAATATGAAGCAGAAACAGCTGCGACATTAGATGAAAAGAAGTGCTGTGAGAGGCACTTCAAATTCAGTGTAAGTATTTTACAATATTTTTTCGCTATTGTCAAGCTTTTTTTCGGATTTCTTCACATTAATTGTGTTAATTGTGTATACAAATAATGCTATATTAATAAATGTATGTTGAATTTACAGTTGCATTTTACTACTATCTTTTTAACTACCAAAAATCAGTCAACCAAAATTAATTAAATGTTACTCCTGTAAACAGCCTTACCTGCTTTCCTTTGATTGTAAAGGCAGGAACTAAAGGCGAGGCACTTCCATAATAGGATGCGTATTCTGACGCTACCGCATCTGCTTTCTTCGGAATAAGAGTTAGCTTACCGTATCCTTCTTTTATAGCCTCTTCTTCTATAAGTTTAAATACACGTTCTGCCAGATCCTTGTTCAAAATATCCCACTGAGATCTGTCATCAGGATAGAAAGTAAACGTTATATTTTCACCTTCATTTTCGGTCTTTATTTTCTTAATATAATCCTTTATCGTATCAAGAAGCTCTTCCCCTTTTTCCACTAACTCGTTTACTCCTATACAAAGGATAGTACCCTTTTCTGAAGTATTCTTAGCTGCAGGGAATCCTTCTGTAGTTATCTTCTGCTCCCAAACTGTTCTAGTATCCTCTCCCGCAAATTCCGTAAGCTTATTTACATAATGTTTCTTAATATTTTCGGATTGGACTATTGCCTTATCTGAATAAATGACACCGGGAGATACCGCATAGTGCTTTAAGGCGTACATATCCGTAGCATCCTTTTCCTCAAATTCGGATGTGGGCGAGAAGGGAATAAATATCAGCTCATCCGTGTATCTTCTTATATTTTTCGCATAATACTGAGGTGGAACAGTAAGATATGCGTTTCTCTCATCATACGAATTCTGTATATATATTTTTTCCGGGCAGTGCTGTGCTATATCATATTCTTTCCATGAAGTATAGTTTATATTTTCAGGATAATCTCCGAGATGAACTGCTTTTTCTATATCCTCGGTACTCATCTTTACCTGTCCTAAAGGATCCTTAGGAAGTATAGGTAACGGAACTATATATACATCCACGTCTTCATCCTTTATACATTCTTCATATACAGGTGCCAGTCCTCTCCATTCTTCAGGACCAATAGATAAGAATAAAATCTCTTTTCTTCCTATAATATAGTGTTCTATTATTTCTTCTGCTTCTTTTAATGCTTCTTCTATTCCTGCTACATCCTTAGAGCTGCTTCCTAAAAATATTGCCTCACACAGTTTTTCTAAAGATGAGACTGCCTTTTGAGCTGGCTCTTTTGTTTCGCCTTTTACCTGTTCTATCAAAGTTCCAAGGTCTACTGCAAGCTGCTGCATCTCAGTAAGCAGGTTTATATATTCATCTTCTTTCGTTAGTAATTCTTTACATTCACCAACTAATCTTTTAAGTTCTGTCAAGCATTCTTTTGTTATAACCTTCAGTGATGCTCCATTTTCTTTTGCCGGTCGATCCAACATACTTTTATCAAAAGCAAAGTCTATGATTGGAGCTCCGTTTACTCTCTCCATCTCTTTCTTCTGTGACTCAAAGAAAGGATATGTATGAGCCCACCATATTTTATGTATCTCACAGAAATTTCCATATCGGTGTGTAAGGAATTCGTTATATCTGGCAGGAACCGGAATGGTGATATCTTCAAAAGGAAGCCGTACCGCATCCTCATAATAGTTCTTGGGCTGGCCTTTATCCCCTCGTAGTATCCAGGGATAAATCTGGCCTATTTCCTCTGATTCATTTTCCTTTACCTCTGCCATTCGCTTTTCGGCTAACTTATATAACGCTATACAAAGCTCCCGTTCCTTTGAAATATCCGGCAGTTTCACATGATATTTGTTTTCAATTTCTTTTAGATTAAACCTGGCAACATTCTCCTTAAAACTCTTTTCTCGTATACCATCTGCAATGGTAACTAGAAACAACACGTCTTTATCACGTGCTTTCTCTTTCTCCGGATCTATATATAAATAGTCTTTTACAAAGATGTCTACCGCTGCAAGCCACGGGAAATTGTAATGTTCTTCCAGGTATTCTTCATCATAACATATCTTTTTATTATTAACGACTCTTGACAGAAATAGCCAGTGATCTTCTTTTCTTTCATAATCATGGATATCAAAATGTGCAGGAAGTTCTTTATCACACACTTCTCTAAACTTTATGTAATCTTCTCTTTTCATGCAGATATCCATGTCGTCATCCCACGGGACAAAGCCTCCATGGCGTACTGCACCCAAAAAGGTTCCCCAATCGGCATAGTAGGTAATACCGTATTTTTGACATATTCTGTCTATCTCCGAAAGTATATCAAGGCACATGGCCCAAGCCTGCTTTACGACTGTTGGAACATAGAAGCCGTTTCTTACTTCATCCCTGAAATAATCTATGTTATGATTCATTGTGTACTCCCCTTTCCTTAATACCTATTATACAATAGATATTGCTTTATGTAAACAAAATAAAAATATGCAGCCATTCGGCTGCATATTTCCACGCTTACGATAGTAAGTACATTTTTTAGATTTAGCATTATCTGAGGAGTGACAGAACACCCTGGGTCTGCTGATTTGCCTGAGCCAGCATAGACTGACCAGCCTGCTGAAGAATGCTGCTCTTTGAGTACTTAACCATCTCTTCAGCCATATCAACATCACGAATACGGCTTTCAGCTGACTGTAAGTTCTCTGCAGTATTATCAGCGTTAGCGATTGTGTGCTCAAGTCTGTTCTGGATAGCACCAAGATCAGATCTCTGAGTAGAAACAGATGTGATAGCTGCATCAACTGTCTCAATGAAAGCTGTAGCTGCATCATAATCGCCCATCTCATCACCAGCACCATCTACGCCAAGACCACTGGAGGTCATGTCGCCGATAGAGATAGCTATTGACTGCTCTGTATTTGCTCCAACCTGGAGTTTCTTATCTTCAAAATCGCCATTTAAGAGCTTCATGGTGTTGAATTCTGTCTGATCGCCGATACGATCGATTTCTTCAACAAGTGCCTTCTGCTCAGATGCAATAGCGTCACGGTCTGCAGTAACGTTTGTATCGTTAGCTGCCTGTACAGTAAGTTCTCTCATTCTCTGAAGAACTGAATGAACTTCATTCAGAGCACCTTCAGCTGTCTGGATGAGGGAGATACCATCCTGAGCATTGGTTGAACCCTGCTCAAGACCACGGATCTGACCACGCATCTTCTCTGAAATCGAAAGACCTGCTGCATCATCGCCTGCACGATTGATCTTGTAACCGCTTGATAACTTCTCTGTTGACTTTGCTAAATTTGTGTTTGATACGCCCAACTGTCTGTTAGTGTTAAGGGCTGCCATGTTGTGTTGTACTATCATAATTTTTCCTCCTTGAATGTGTAGTGGCTTCCTTGCCACAATTTTAAATAGTTAATAGTTGCTGACTTTCCGAGCCGTACTCTCTTCCGGTCAAGGTACCGAAGTAACCCTTCGGTAAGTTTGAAGTAAAATGCTTTCGCTTTACTCACTTTTTATATCGGCAGGTTTGTAAGTTTTCTTAACCCCCTGCTAATATTTTTTTTAATTTTTTTCAGGATTTTTTCTTTTTTAACCCTGACATTTATTATATCGGAGGCAAAACCGATTTACTTAACCCTCTTTTTAAACTTTTTTTATTTTTTTCTGTCTAAAAAATAGGAGTCACCGTCCTGGTGATGATTGGTCATGCTTTTGTAGTAGGCTGCAGCCGTTTTGGAACTGGTTTTAAATTCTCTGACCTTCTGTTTCCCGCGTGATAAATGTATAGCAAGTCCGGTCTGGTTCTTTGATTCTAAGCTCTGCAGTTCAACTGAAAGCTCCGTCTGCCTCTTGATCAGCTTTTTTGCTTCTTCTATTTCAGGTCTGTAATCCGAAGAATTATTTTTCATGGTTTCTTTTACTTTTGAATAGATATCCATGAATCCATCGTCAAGCTGTAAAAGTGAATCAATATATTCCTGTTTTTTAGATATCGTAGCATCAAAAGCATCCGGATCAAATTCAGACTCGGCGATAAGATCAGCCTGTTTATCAGTTTCAGCCTTTAACTTCTTGAGCAAATCTTCCTTTTTCTTGAGTGTAGATATAAGAATATTTATATATGTAAGTTTTTCTTCTTCTCTCATATTTATCTCCATACAATTTACAAAGCGGATACTTTTTGTTTAATCAAACAGTAAGTGTCCGCTTTGCATTTAAAAAAGTTTTTAGCCTGTAATCATTACATGGAAGCTGCCTTAGGTGTCTCAGCACTCACGTATCTTATCTGGGATCCGCCGGTAGAAGTACGGTTAAGTCTCATAACTTCCTTCCATGTATCTCTCATCTCACGGATATATTTAAGAGCATCCTCTAATACTTCCGCATCCTTATGAATATTTGCTTCAACAAGTCTTCTGTATATATAATCATATACTCTCTCAAAATCCTGAGCTACGGGATATCTGAAATCAAGAGTGCATCTGAATTCAGTGATGATCTTCTCTGCCTTTATGATATTTGTATTTGCTTTCTGAATATCGTTCTTTTCAAGAGCACCAAGAGCTATGTTACAGAATTTAATGGCTCCGTCATAGAGCATAAGTGTAAGCTCTGCAGGTGATGCTGTCTGAATGGAATTGCTCTTATATACGTTAGTCATACTTGCTGTCATATTTATACCTCTTTCCTCGCCTCCGGCGATATACTCTTTTATGTCCTACATTTGATATATCGGATAATGTTTGAAAAACCTTTATACCGTTCTGAGACTTTTTTCTTCTTTTTTTTCAGAAGTTTTTCTATAGCAGAATGAGATATAAAAATACCCCCATAAAATATGAGGGTATGTACATAATTTAATATACTGGTTAAGGAAATTTACACCTCATCCGGCTGCTTCGCAGCCACCTTCACTTCGCCAGTGAGGCATCTCAACCACTTCGTGGTAGAGATAATCCCCTTAAGGGGAAAGCTTATCAGCCAAACATACCGGCGAGCTGGCTCTGCTGTGTCTGGAGATTCGCCATAGCTTTCTCCATAGCTGAGAACTGTTTATAATACTTGTCCTCGATATCCTTAAGCTTTGTCTCCCAGTTCTTTATCTGTTTTTCGTAAGAATCACTCTGAGTCTTCATCTGCTTGTCATTATAGAAGGTAAGTGCACTGGAAAGCGATGAAGTTGACATCTTTTTGCTCATAGTGTCATACAACTTGTCCATAACGCCTGAAAGAACTTTAGCCACTGTATCGGGATCGCTTTCAAGAGCGGACTTTAATGTATTATTCTTATCAAGGAAATCTGCATCATCTGCATCGCCCTCTATATGAAGCAGTCCGTTTTCTTTATAGTTTCCTGTAACAATACCAAAACTTGATAGCGAATATTTCTGACCATCTACTTCGACAGTAGTCTGCATAGCGCTTCTGAAAGCAGACATAAGCGAATTTAATGTGTCATCTCTTCTTAAAAGAGAATCCTTTATCTTGTCTTCCCAGAGTTTAACCTGATCATCGGTCATAGCCTCTTTCTGTTCGGAAGTAAGCATGGAATAGCCTTTAGCTGAAGGAGCGTTGTACTTTTCGTACATCTCGGTCATTAGTTCGTTATATCCTTTTATGAAATCTTTTATCTTATCATATACCGCTTCACTGTTGTTGCTTACGGTAAGCTTAATCCCGTCAGAATTGGTCGTTCCAATAAGATCTAAAGTAAGACCGTTGGCCTGTATGGTGTTCGAATTCGAAGTAATCTTTGCTCCGTTAAGAGTAATGCTTGCATCCGAAGCAGCCACTATGGCCATTTCGTTACTGCTGCTTGCAGAGACACCATTCTTTGCCATATCTTCGGTAATATTTCCGAGACCCAGTTTCTCTAAGCCTTCTCCGGCAACGGCATTCGATTCAACAGTGAACCTGTTTTCCTCTCCCGTTCCTTTTGCCGCAATGTAGAAACGTCCGCTTGCCTCATCAAAATTCGCATTCAGACCTGCATCCTTAAAGCGGCTTATAAGATCCTGAATAGTGGTGTCCGAATCTATAGTGATATCAGTAACATTATCAAGTTCTTTTCCTGTTTTAATAGTTATGGTCTGCCCACTGGCCATACCCGTTTCAGAAAGCAGTGTCTTTTTGGTATATCCATTTTCTTTTATACTAGCTCCCGTTACATACTCAGATGAAGCAAGTTTTTCAACACTGATAGAATATGAACCGGCAATAGCGTTGTTAGCTGTTGCCTTAACCTTAGTTTCATCAGAAGAAGTAGCTTTCTTTGTAAGATAGCTTCCCTGCAGTCTCATGGATGAAACTTTATCCGTATATAAAGAATAAAGCTTGGTGTTCATTTCGCCCCACATGTCTTTTTTCCACTGGAGCTTTTCTTTCTGTCCTTCTAGGTTGGTTTTCTTCATAGACTGGGCGGACATCAATTCTTTTACGATGGCATCCGTATCAAGACCGGATACCATACCGCTCATTCTTATAGCCATAAGTTAACCTCCATGTTCTTTACGCATCCTTGCGTGTGCCTCAACGCTTTTCGTCCACGATAATGCCTGCAAGTTCCCACATCTTACTGATCATGTCGAGTGTTTCCTCGGGAGGTATCTCCCTGATAACCTCGTTCGTATCCTGATCCACTATCTTTACGGATATCCGCTTGGTAGCTTCATGATACGAGAACTCTGCATTTGCGTGACCGAATAGAGCTTTTGATCTTTTATTTGCCTGATTGATAGCTGCCTTTACTTCTTCATCGGTCGGCTGCTTGCCGTTATCTGCTTTTATCTGTCCATCTGCTACCTGGCCTACCGGCTTTACAGCTACGGAAGTCGCAGTATCCACTCCTTGCTTTGATACAGAAACGCTCTCAACGGGTGCCGACGAATAGGAAGTACTTGGCTGATAGCTTTGACTTGATCCAACAACTTCTATTCCCATATCGTTCTCCTTTCGTTCGGTATTCCGAAACCATTTGTACCGACGGTAAAAATACCGTCACACCTCCTTGTGACACAAACCGGAATGATAAGAATGCTCTAAACTTCCCGGTTAAAACACAAATAATCATACAGAATATTCATCCCGCATGATTATCTGCCCAAATCCTTTTAGTTGTGGATACACTAATGGGATTCTATTCTATTCTTTTTATCGGATACTTTGTAAAAAAACTTAATAGCAAAATATTAAATTTTAAATAATTTTTCGATAGTATCCCTGTCAACCTGCTGCTCAGCCGCTTTCTTGTTCTCTTCCTGAATCTGGACATATATTTCTTTTCTGAATATAGCCACACTCTTTGGTGCATTTACACCTATCTTAACCTGATCTCCTTTTATTTCAAGAACAGTTATTTCTATGTCATTGCCGAGCATAATTGATTCATTCGTCTTCCTTGATAATGCCAGCATCAGCCTTCCTCCTCCTTCTTCTTTCTGGCAGCTTCAAGCAGATCATGAATCTTATATTTTACTTCGTAATCAGAATTCTCAGCTACTACCTGGCCGCCTTTCATTGTTGCAGTGTTGATAACGATGGGCGCTTTAAGGTTGATGGACATATTCTTAACATCTATCGGTACGGTAACCGTAACAAGTATGGACAGTGTATCTTCGGTCCACTCGCCAAGGTTCTCCAGATATTCATCATCAACTACAGGGTTATACTCCGGAACAATAGTGGTAGGAATCATAACAGGAAGTGCCAGAAGTTCCTCATCTACGCTCTGAAGCCACTGGATACTTGGGATCTCATCTGTGCTTGAATCATAGAGAAGAATATATTTCTTATAGTTCTCAAATCCAAACAGACCGTTATCCATGGTGATAACCTTGCTCTCATCGATCTCAACTTCCCCAAAGTGCCTTGTTTTTACTTTCATAATACATCCTCCTTATATTTAACCCCTTAAATTTTTACATTGTCACAATCTGAAAATCACTCAATTTAGCTTGTGATATGTCTTCTGTCATTATACTCTATTTTTTTCAAAAAATCAACTAAATTTTCTGAATATTTATAAAGAGTCTTTTTAATCCTACAGGAAATCAAGCAGTGTGTTCTTGACTACTTTTCCTGCTGCCTGAAGTGAAGCGTTATATACAGTATTTGCAGCGTTGTAATTTACAATAGTATCAACCAGATCTGCGTCTTCGTTTTGTGAAAGAAGATCCGTAAATTCAACCTGCTGTGTGCTTAAGCGGTCCTCGGTCAGCTCTATACGGCTGTAACGCGTTCCTATATCACTGGTTGCGGAATTTACAAGATTTTCTTCCATCTGCATCGCAGTAAGTCCTCTTCCGTATGAATCCCTCATAAGACTGTCCTTAAGGTCCAGTTCGGATTCAAGAACTCCTTTTATTTCTTTAAGCTTTGATATCTGCTCATCATCAAGATAAGTATCTTCAAGCATCTTGTTTACTTTATTCAGCTTTTCCTTTACAGCTTCCACGTCCGAAATTGCTTTTACGATATCGTCTATCGCTCTTCCGAGTGAATGCCTGTAAGCATCTTTTGCCTGAACATTTATAGCCAAACGCTGGTTAAAGTTTATCTCATAAGCTATCTGCTGATCTTCTACCGTATAATGTATAGCTTTTTCTTCCCTTTCATCCTCATCAAGCGTTAAGTCAGTAGCTGTACATGTAAAGTAGTGCTCCGGTCTTAATTCGTTTTTCTCGAAGGATTCCTTCTCGTATGTTATCTCGAAATTTTTGTCACGCCATTCATTATATAATCCGGGACCCATAATTATCTCTCCGGTATCTTCTATGAAATGGATCTCGTTTTCTTCTCCTTCGGCAAACTTATATGCATTAGGATTATCAGAAGTCATTACAACAAAATCATCTTCTGAGAGTTCTTCTTCATACACTACGTTACCTTCATCGTCCTTGATTATTTCTCCGTTTTCATCGGTAGCCGGGATTTTTAATGACAAGCTTCCTCCGTCATCAATGCTCTTCAGTTTATCATATGAAAGTCTTATACGATATATAGTCGTGGAGGTCGGTCTGTCTTCTATCTCGATATCTCCAAGTGTGTCTGCCGTAACATCATCCATCAGGAAAGAATCTATTATCCTGTCGGATATTTCGATATCGGAAGGTTTAAATGTTTCTGTTATTTTGTAATTAATTTTTGTTTCCGCTTCCTCAAAAACCAAACTTGTATCGGTCTTATAACCGGTAAAGAGATATCTTCCGGCATAGTTTGAATTTCCTTCCTGGTATACCTGTGCCTTAAGCCCCAAAAGGTTTTCTACTATGCTCTTTCTCTCTGATTCCGTAAGGGTATCGTTTGCACCCTGTACGCAGTAGGTATGTATTTGGGTAATTACCTCTGATGTGTTTCTTAATGCGCTCTCGGTTGATTCCATCCATGATTTTGCATCAGGAATATTCTTCTTATAATATTGGGTCAGCTCTGAAAGGTTTGTACGAAGTTTCAGGGCACGTACAGCTACTATAGGATCGTCTGAAGGCTTCTGGATCTCCATGCCCGAAGCATATTTATTCTCCAAAGTAGACATATGGTTTTTATTTATATTTATGTTCGAGAGCATATTGTTGGTCATCATTTTATTGGTGATTCTCATAGTGGCCTCCTTAAAATTGTGTTTTATTGATCCGTCAGACCGTCCGCCCTAGCATAACTGATCCGCCTCACGCCCAAGCCTCAGACCGTCCATAGCTCGTGCAGACCGCCCGCCCATCCCTCAGACCGTCCGCTTCGCGTCCGTCGTGGCTAAAGCCACTTTTGTCTGAGGATGTCCGTTCGGTCAACGCTTCGCTTATGAGCCAGATTTATTACCGGTCCTTATATGTGCAAGCACATAACGTCCCGGATAAAAATCTGTCTCACCTGCACGAGCATCTCCCTCATGCGCCCATGTAGTTGATGAGTTTGTCGTAGATTTCGTTCATGGTGCTGATGACTTTTGCGGCGAGGTTGTAGGAGTTTTGGTAGCGGACGAGGTTCATGGCTTCTTCGTCCATGTCTACTCCCGAGACTGAGAGACGCTGATTTACGATTGCATCTACAATGTCGCTCTGGTTTTTGCTGAAGTTTTCTGACTTGTGGGCGTCTACACCGAGCTCTGCCACAAGCGATTGAAGGAATCCCTGAGGTGTTCCCTGAAGGAACATGTTTTTGTCTCTTAATTCCACGTACTTTTCAACTAAATCGCTTTTTTCTATTCCGTCTGTTATATCCGTAGCTGTTACCAGTTTATGGGGATCGCTGTATACGTCTTTTGTTACAGAGAATCCTTTAGCTGTCATGAAGTAATAACTTCCGTAGTTTTCTTCTTCATCATCAACTGCATAATCTCCGGTCTTACTGGATATTATTATGCCGTCATAATCATCTGCTTCTTCTGTATTATAGAATACATAATTCTTCCCGGTTGCTTTCTGCATGGAGTTAAAATAATCAAGTCCGTCATTTCCGTCCATGTCTTTTCCGGATGTATGTATATCATTGAATTCCCTTGAAAATGTTCTGGTAAATTCATCCAGCTGAGCCATATAGTAGGCTATTCCCTTATATGATATATGTTGTCCGATCCTGACTTCTGAATTATCATAATCGGCAACAAGCTCTTTCTCAAGAGAAAACTCATACTCATAAGATCCGTCCCCATCTTCATCCGTAACTTTAAAACCGGTATATATGTACTCTTTGTCACCGATAACGATGGTTCCGCTTTCTGGTATGTGAAGTTTATCCACACTGTTGATGCTTGAATCGGTCACTGTTATGGTCTTGGTTCCCGCGGCTCCGGTTGCACTTCCGAAGAAATACTGGCCGCTGTTTCCGTCTCTTACTTCATAGAGTGCCTGCATTCTTCCGCCGCTGTGCAATCCGTCAAAACGCTGGCCGCTTATCCATTCTATCTCATATAGACCGTCAACATCGGATTGATTTATCTTCTCGGCTCTCGGAACTACATGCAGGGAATTCCAGTCATATGTATCAACAAGTACCGCATCTCCGATCCTTACGATGTATTCGGTAGCTCCTACTTCATCTATACCGAGAACTTTTTCGCTTACTGTTATATCAACTATGCCCGATAATTCATCTATAAGCAGGTTTCTCTGATCTCGTAAGTCATTTGCTACCGAACCGGTTACTTCCAGAGTATTTATCTGTTTTGTTAATCCGGCTATCTGAGCTGCATATGAGTTTATCTGATCGGTCATGGTTTTTATCTCAAAGTTTGTACTGTCCTGTAGCTGCTCTAAGCTCGTATTCAGTGAGTTTATATAATCACACAGGTTCTGTGCGTAGTTGTTTGCCTGAGTACGTACTGCTAAGCTTGACGGATCCTTCGAAAGTTCCTGAAGTGCGTCACAGAAATAGTTAAAGTTACTGTTAAAGCCTTCAAGCTGTATTTCGTTGAAGTATCCTTCTATAGACTTCATATAATAGTCCTGGGCATCATAGAAACCTGAAAGAGATTTATTGCTTCTGAATTTCTCATCATAATAATTATCCCTGATCTGCTTTATACTGTAAACCGATAATCCGGTTCCTATCATACCGTAAGTGCTGTTAGCTTTTAACGCTGTATCGGCACGTGTCTTTAATACCTGGCGGGAATACCCTTCAGTTTCGGCATTTGTTATATTATGTGCGGTTGTATTAATACCAAGGTTCGCACCATACAATCCTGTAGTTCCTATTGTAAGTCCGAAAAATGTATTAGCCATATACCCACCTCCGTTTATTACCTTTATCTGCTTAAGCAATTTTAACCGAGTCTCTCTATAACATGCTCAAGCATCTCATCTATTACGTTTATGTATCTTGCAGAAGCATTGTAAGCCTGCTGATATTTTATCAGATAAGTAAGTTCTTCATCTGAAGAAACTCCGGTCACTCCGGTACGTTTATCTTCTATGGAATCTACCATGGCTTTCTGATTTTCCGAAAGGATATTGAACTCGTCTCCCTTCGTAGCTATGCTTCCGGTAAACTGATTGTAGTAACCCATGAAATTGTTAAATGTTAATGTATTGGGTGACAATGTTGCAAACGGTTCCTGCCACTTTTCCATAAGGCTTTGTATTGCTTTTATGTCATAATTTCCGCTTCTGTCTGGGGACATTATCGGGAGCTTTGACTTGTCGGCAAGCAATGTGGGATTTACTTCAACTTCACCTAATGTAAACATGGAGTAATTATCTTTTGCGTCTTCCTCATTATAAACATATATAGTTGTTCCGTCCGCTAATGTCACTTCCGAATATCTTTCTACAGTTTTTCTTGAGAAGAATTCGGTAGCTAAGGTTTTGTCCTTATCTACTCCGACAGGAGCATTTTCTATATCCAGTATCTTGATCTTTGAACCGGCTTCATAAGTTCTTCCGTCCGGTAATGTGATATCTTCTTCAAGCTCATATGTTGTATTCGGACAAAGCGTATCGTTTATCGTGGTGATAATACCGTGTATCAGCTGATCGAACTGTGCCTGTGTCCTCATTACTATAGAAGATTCAACTCTTAAATTATATTCATCAGTATCCTTTTCATACTGTTTTACTGCTTCTTCAAATCCTTCGGCATCAAATTCCCCGTCCTCATCAAGGAAGTCTTCACGTTTAGGTTCAATAGGGATGTCGGTATACTTTCCGACTTTTGTTCCTCTTGCCTGAATGATTCCTTTCAAACTTCCTATATCACTGTTTGCTGTTGAAGACGGAACGCTTGTTGCCAGATCAAATACATCCCTGCCTCCGAGGTGTGGCCATACCGCCATAAGGATGTCTGCACATTCATCCAACTGTTTTGATTTACGTTTACCTTCATCGTCATATTCAGGATGTAAATCATAGTCCGGATTTGCATCATAATAGTCTGCCATGGTCATAGTGCCCATCTCATAATAGAAATCTTCACTTACAAACTGGACACCTTCCACATTTACTACTACTTTGCCGCTGTTCATTTCCTGGTAATCTATCTTTACCATCTGCCCGAGTTCATCCAGCAGATTGTTTCTTGCATCTCTTAAGTCATTTGCATGCTCTCTGCCGTCACCTTCAAATTTAGCTATCTGCTGATTAAGCTCGTTGATGCTTTCGCCTATTTCATTTATTCTTTTTATCTGGTCTCTTATCTGAACATTTAAATCTTTCTGATAGTTTTTTAATTCAGTATATATCTTGTTTGCTCTCTCAAGGAAAGTTACGCCGTTTTCAATAAATGTTGCCTGTGCAACACGGCTGTCGGGCTCTTTTGAAAGCTCCTGCATTGATACCCACAGATCTGACAATGTATCCTGAAATGCAACTCCGCTGATTTCTCCGAAAAGGCCTTCTATTTCCCTTACGGCTGCTGCCTGTGAATCATAATATCCGTGTCTGCCAACCTCTGATCTGTATGCCGTATCCAAAAAAAAGTCGCGCACCTGTCTGACAACCTGCGGATCCACGCCCAGTCCTACCTGAAAGGTAGATAAACCGTTCCCCCCGATTTTGGTGACAACTGCGGTATCAAGCACTACCTGTTGTCTCACATACCCGGCGGTATCCACATTTGCCAAATTGTGCGCAACTACATTTAGTCCGTACTGATTTACTTTAAGTCCGGATGTTCCAACATTAAGATCTCCAAACAAAGACATAGGCTCACCCCATCATTCCCTCTACTGCTTGGCATCGAACATCCCTGTCCCTGCCGGCCGGATACTGCTTTCTCCGGCTGAGCGAGTGTAATTGTTTACCCCGGGCGCCATCCTTGTGCTTTGAATAAGATTCATGTTAAACTCAATCATTTCCAGGGATTGTTTTATAAGTTCCTTATTTCTGTCATTTATAGTCACCAGTCTCTTTAACGTACCATTCAGCTCATCATGTATCCTGCTAAGCTTTTCCTGTTCCTTGGGCTGCTTACTCATGATCTTTATGAGAGTTTTCATTTTAAGTTCTTCAGGCTTGCGGTTAAGTACAGTCCCTATATTGACAATGACCTCTTCGCGCTTTTTCTCGAGAGCATTTATCTTTTCGATGGTCAGTTGCTCTTCATCAGTTATCTTCTGCAGCGCATCGAGGTCATTCTTAATTATCACACGGGTCTTTTCTTCCGCGATCGGTATCAGTTCCTTATAGATATCGTTTTCCTGTTGAATGGTACTTACCAATTCATCTATCAGTCCGGCCATATAATCCTCCGTGCCTCTGATTTTTAATCAGAAAACATATGTCAGATAGCGAAGCTTTCTAAGAGCTTGTCTGCTATATCATTATCACTTACAGAATATCCTTCTGCAAAAGCTGCCTTCATGGCTGAAACTTTATCCTCCCTGATATCGGGAGCAGCACTTACTGCCTTCTTTGCTATCTGAATATCTCTTCCAAGCTGTGATATCTCAACTCTGTCGCCAACCTGAGCCTGATAAGCTGTATTTACTTTTTTGGTTTTATTCATACGATATACCTGGCTGACCTGGTTCATAGAATCAATACGCATAATACTCACCTCCATATTACTTAAAACCTTTATATAATCCGATTCGGTTTCATTTTAATTTATCTTTCACTTACATTATCGGAAGGTAAAACGATAAACTTAACACCTAATTTAAACTTTTTTTATTTTCTAGCAAAATTAACAGTTCTTGAGGCGAAAAATTATAGGTGGTATTACAAAATTGACAATTGACTTCTATGTTTTTTCCGTCGGATATCATTTCTTCTATATCCTTGTTTTCAATACTCATGATGGCTTTTGCCACTTTTTCTTTTGAACAGTCGCATTTAAACCCGATATTTACCCGGTCATTTATCTTAAGATTCATGTCTGAAAACATGAGTTCAAGTATCTGTTCTGGGGTACTTCCTTTTTTAAGCATCTCTGTAACAGGTTCCATAGTACTTATTTTTTCTTCAAGCTTTGTAATAACTTCTTCCGGAGCAAAAGGAAGCAGCTGGACAATAAGCCCGCCCGCACAAAGTACTTTTCCGCCTTCGGGTGCCATAAGGACTCCTAAAGCAACGGCTGACGGCGTCTGTTCTGAAGTTGCAAAATAATAGGTAAGATCTTCGGCGATTTCTCCGGAGACCAGTTCTGTCTGTCCCGAGAAAGGTTCTTTAAGACCCATATCCTTTATCACCGTAAGCATTCCGGCACCTAGGGCTCCGCCCACATCAAGTTTCCCGTTTTCCTTTAAAGGCAGTTCGACAGCAGGATTTTTACAGTATCCCTTTACATAAATTGAACCGTCCGTGTTTTCTCCGTCATTAGAACTGCACACTGCACCGACAGTTACCGTAAGACCCTTGATAGGTCCTGCACAGTCTATCTGTAAAGTCATAACATCCGTTTCATTTTTCATCATTGATCCCATGATGACTCCGCCGGTCAGTAATCTGCCAAGTGCAGCCGTTGCCACATTTGAAGTGTTATGTGCATCATGAGCTGCCTGAACAAGATCCGTTGTTACCGCCGCAAAAAGGCGTATGCTGTCATCTGCCGCAGTCCCCCTCACTAAATAATCAGACATATATAAAATCTCCTTTTCTGTATTCTCTTAAATACTTAGTTGTTTCTTTGATGCTATAAAATATATTCTTTCAGTTTTTGAATCCGGGATTTCACCGGTAAATGCTTTATACATCTTAACATTCACAAGTCCGGCTTTTTCAAGCAGTTTTTTTATCATGTTAGGTTTATATGCACGCTGATAATGAGTCTCCTCAAATCTTTCATAAACTTCTGCTTTTTCTTTATCCCCGGTACCGGAAGTATTTTTCTTTTTTGTTTTTCTTCCTATATATATGGTTATATCGAATTCATTTATGCCCGATTCCGGATCATAATAATTCTCCCATATAAGGCTTCCTTCCTCCCGGTTGTCACATATGGTTGTCTCGCCCAGTACCTTCTTATAATAATATGGAGTGTTCATATCAAAGATAAATACTCCTCCGGGATCCAGATAGTTCTCCACAAGTTTAAATATCTGTAAAAGGTCCTCTTTTTCAGTGATATAATTCATACTGTCGCAGATACTGACAACTGCTGCCACCGTACCGAACAATTCAAATTCACGCATATCCTGGTTCAGGTACAGGATTTCTCCCGCAACCCCTTCGCGTTCTTTTTCTGCGGCTATCTGCAGCATTTCTTTCGAAATGTCGATTCCTATCATGTCGTAGCCGAAATCCCGAAGCTTTCTGGTAATCCTTCCCGTACCGCATCCCAGTTCGGCTATTATTCCTTTTTCTACTCCGTTTTCCCTAAGGAGCCTGTGAAGATACTCTGCCCATTCGTCATATGGCACATTATCCATAAACATGTCATATACTGATGCAAAATCTGTATACTGGGTTCCGCTCAACAGTTCCATACAAATTGCTCCTCCGTTATCAACTTTCCCTAACTTCAATAATCTTTCCTAAAGAAAATGAATACAGCAGTTTTTCCTTAACCTTTTTTCCGATCAGTCTTTCTGCAGCTTCTGCATATATATTAAGCTGCCTCCTGTATAATTTTATGAGCTTCTCTTCCTCACCGTTTTTCAAACTATCGGTTTTATAATCCAGGATCACCAGTTCTCCGTCCTCTTCAAACATGGCGTCTATAACTCCCTGAACCGGTACGGGCACTTTACTGTTTTTATATTTTTCCGGATCGATCCTTTCTGCGGGGATAGTTATCATAAACTGTTTTTCCCTGTAGAACCGGTTCTGTTTATCTGCCTTTCTTATTCTTTCAGCTATCGTATCGTTAAGGAATCTGACAAATCCGGCTATATGCAGGCGTTCATGTTCCTCACCGGTTATCCTCTTCTTTTTCTCCATCTCATTTAGGAATACTTCTACTTCTTCATCCGATCTGTACTCCATAGGCATAAACTGCATGCATTTATGGACAAGAGTACCGTAACCGGTTCCGCCTTTTACATCGCCTTTATCACTTATAAAATCAGGCAGCGTCCTGTCTCCGGGTCTAAACTCACGTGTTTCTTCAAACATATTTTCTCCGAATTCTTCTTCTATCTGCATATGTTTTAATTCGGATACGGACATTTTAACAGGGATTTCTTCTTCGCTGCTGTATGGATATTTAGCCGAATGGATCATACGGATTTTTTGTTTGATCTCATCCTCTGAAACATCCGTTTCTTCCTTTTCTATTACATCATCCGCTTTACCGGCATCGATTATTTCTATTTCTTCGTTAGAGATTATCTTTGCATCAAAGAAATCTTTTTCGGTATTAAGCACCGGGAAAATAAAATCCAGAAAACATTTAGCTTTAAATAATGATGCATAATCAGTACCTTCATTCTGATTCTTTAACTGCCCCGTAAGAATAAGCTTATCTTTTGCCCTGGTCATGGCAACATAAAGGAGTCTTATCTCTTCTCCTATAATATCCTCATGTCCGCGCATAGATATTACTGCATGGTAGAAAGATGGATATTTTATTCTTTTTTCTATGTCCACATATTTTATTCCCAGACCGTGCTGTGAACTGATCAGAATATCTCCGCTTAAATCTTTGAAATTAAACTGTTTCCCGAGTCCTGATACAAAAACAACAGGGAATTCAAGTCCCTTGCTTTTATGTATGCTCATTATCCTCACACAATTACCGACTACTGCGGAACCCGATTCTCCGTAATCGATTTCTTTACTCTTTAGTTTTTCATAATATCTGATAAAACTGAAAAGTCCCGAATAACTTGTAGTCTCATAAGTGGCGGCATAGGACGGAAGCATGTCGAGATTTGCCTTCCTTCTTTCCCCATCGGACATAGCTGAATAATAGTAGTACATGCCGGTACTGCTGTAAATCTTTTCTATAAGTTCCGAAACAGAAGATGTTTTTCGGTATTCCTGAAGTTCGTTATATAATAAGAAAAATTCTTTTAATTTTTCCGAAGCAGTGCAAAGTATGTCCTGCATATCAGCAGGCAGTCCGGTACCTGTTTTTATATCATCCTGAGAAACCTTTAATGCAGCTTCATAGAAATTTTGCTTTTCACCCGAACAGATTCTGATAATGGCCAGTTCTTCCTCATTAAGTCCCGCAATAACGGAATGAAGTACTGCGGCAAAAGGGATATCCTGCTGAGGATTGTCAAGTATATTTAAGAAATCTATTAAAAGTTTTACTTCCTGTGATTTAAAGAAGCCTTCGGAATCTTCCGTAAATACCGGTACCCCTTCTTCTTCAAAAACATCGGCATACTCCGAAGCCCATCCCTTTATGGTTCTTAGTAGAATTACAATATCCGAAAAACGTACAGGTCTTAAGGCTCCCTCTTTTTCTTCATCGGGAACCATGAGCTTTTCCTCAAAAATAAGCTTCTTTATCCTGTTTGCCACAAGCCTCGCCTCAGTAGTGATATCGGCATTTTCGTCTGAAAGCATTATCACTTCTGTTTTGTAAGGCGAATCATCTCCCAAAGATTTTTGAGAATCAAGTCCGCGCTTTAAGGAACATTTATCATTATAATCTATCCCGCCCAGTTCCTTTCGCATAACATGTTTAAAAACAGCGTTTGTGCTGTCCAAAACTTCTTCTCTTGAACGGAAATTATTATCAAGTATGATCAGTTCACCGTTATCTTCTTTACGGTCATATCTTTCCTGCTTATCGATAAAAAGTTCCGGACATGCATTTCTGAATTTATATATACTCTGCTTTACATCACCTACAGTAAATATATACGGACGGTTTTGGGGCGTACCTGCTATGGAATTTGCTATAAACTCCTGAACATTATTACTGTCCTGATATTCATCGATTATTATTTCATGATACTGTTTTCTTAATTCCAGTGCTTCAGGAGTATCTCCCCATAAAATATTTAATGCAAAATGTTCTGCATCGGAAAAATCTATAACATTACGTTCTCTCTTTTTCTCAGCAAACAGGCTCAAAAAATCCTTTGTCATGTTTATAAGGCATTTTACCGCCGGAAGCGATTTGTTTATAATCTGTGCTGCCTCATCGATATTCGCCGGGAAGAAGGTCTTTTTTAAACCTTCAATCTCGTTTTTATACTTATCCCGTAATTTTTTAATCTTTTCCTTTGCTTCGGCTGTTCCGCTTTTTTTTCTGGAAAAAGCTTCATAAGTGATTGCGTTAAGCTTTATTCCCATGTCTTTATAGTTTTCCGAATTAAGGATCCCATTCAGCACTTTTTCGTCAGATTCAAATGCTGCAAGATAATCCGGTGCACCGTCTCCTTCGGTACACATGAGCTTTATCCTGTCAATCCTATTCAGTATACCCCTGATCCTTTCCTTTACATGCCTGAAAATACTCTGTGCCGGACCGGATTCCGAAAGTTTTTCTCCGTTTTCTATACTGAAATCTTTTTCGATTGATTCAAGCCATTTTACAGGCCATGGTGCCGACTCGGCATGCCTTGCAAGACTATATATATATTCCGTAAGTTTTTCATCCGACTTATAACTGCAATATGCTTCGATCAGATAATAAAACTCTTCGCTTCCTTCTTCATGGTATTTTTCCATGATCTCGTCCATGCAGTCACTTTTTATCAGCTTAAGCTCTGTATCGTCAGCCATGCGAAAAGCAGGGTCAAGCTCAAGCTTTTGAAAATATGATCTGACAATATTTATGCAAAAGCTGTCGATAGTACAGATATTTGCATTACATACGAGCTTCTGCTGACGTCTGTAAAGAACATTTTCAGGTTCCTTTTCTATAAGCTTTTCCAGTTCATCGGATATTTTCTGTTTCATCTGTGCTGCTGCTGCCCGTGTAAAAGTAATCACCGCAAGTTTGTCTATGTCTATAGGACTAACAGGATCTGTTATCATCTTTATTATTCTGGCCACAAGAACAGCTGTCTTGCCGGAACCTGCCGCAGCCGAAACCAGCAGGTTTTTGTCTTTGTTATCTATAACCTGCTTTTGAAATTCGGTCCATTCTCTTTTCATATATTCTCACCTTTTCTCATAAAGGAACTAAATAATATCACAGTTTTCTGTATGAATCTCCCTGTCTTTTGTCAAATCCGCAAACTCCCGAAAACGAACAGTATGTACAAGGATTATAACTGTCGTTTTCGTAAGGAGCTACATTAACATTTCCTTCCAGTATTTCCTGTGCGAGTTCTTTTGCCTTGGCTGATGCCACATTTGAAACTGTTTCAAAATCATCCTTGGAAATGACGGATTTTTCACATCCGCTATGCAGTTTTCCTTCTTTTGTAAATGCATAGTTGATAATATCGGATTTTTCCGGAAGTCTTTTTCCGTCAGTACCGATAAGGCTTTTATCATGTAATCCTATGATATCATCCTCATCCACCGTAAGGCCGTCGAGGCGAAGTTTATTCATGCGGTCTTTCTCAGAACTCTTTTCATAGTCCAGAATAGGGTCATCTATCCTATAATAATACATTCCGGCAGGAACAGTATCATGCTCTGTTTCATTCATTAGTGCCACAGCCTCTGCCGTATATATGGCAAGCTGCAGCTGCAATCCTGCCTTTACAAGATCCATGTCAAAGGAAGTTTTTCCTGTTTTATAATCGATAACACGGATATATGTTTTTCCGTTCTTATTTACCATGTCGATTCTGTCGATCTTACCGGTAAGCTTCATTAATGTGCTCTCGTGGGTAAAACCTTTTTCAACAAAACCGACATCAAATTCTCCGCAGCCTATCTGTTTTGTAACAGTGTCGACTGTTCTTGATATTACCCTTTTTATGCTTGTCCTGAAATATTCAAGTCTTCTGGTGCTGTCAATTATATCGTTATACTCGGACAATGCCTTTTCTATTGCGGCATCTTCTCTTTTATCTCTTTCGTCATCAATGCAGTCTGTCCATTTTTTCTTATCATTTTTTAAACCCAAAGCATAATGCTGAAGAGCCGCATGATAAATATTTCCTATTTCAAGTCCGCTTATCTTATATTCCTGCCGTTCTTTTAATTTTAGCCCGTATGTGGCAAAATGCGAGAATGCACATGCTGCAAAAAGCTGGAGCCTGGTTATGCTTCCTATTATTATCCTTCCGTAAAGTTCTTCCGCTTCCTCTCTTTTAAGGTTGGTTCGTTTTCGCTTTCCGGATACTGCATCCTCTATAAACGACATCAGTTTCGGTGATTCCTCTTTTAGAATATCTTTTAGAAAACCGATTACTGCAGGATTTTCTGATATACTTTTTCCGTCACTTTCGGAAATATATCCGTTTCTGAGCCCGGCGATCACGGTACTTAGTCCGTTATCACTTCCAAGCAGCCTATATATATTCTCCGGTTCATATTTTGAAAGCCTCTGTATCTTTAAATCTTCGTATAGCTTCATTATCCTTCCGAATATATAAGCAGGCCTTGCCTCCTTGTCATCTGCGGATGAACGTGCAAAAGTAATAAACAGTTTTTCCGAAGGCTTTGTAAGAGCCAGATACAGATAAAATTCATTAAGTGTTGCAGAATCTCTTTTTGTTGGAGAGAGTTCTATATCATTTTCTGCAAAAAGCTCACGGTCAAATTCGTTTAAAAGACCTTCCTTTGAAGTATTCTTTGGAATTACGCTGTCATTACATCCTACGAAAAAAATAACTTTTTTATTATCTATACGGGTCCTTTCGATATCTCCTATAACAACACTGTCTGCTCCTCCTGGGATCCTGCGGAGTTTTGCTTCACTGAATCCGGTATCAAGGACGTCCTTAAACTCAGACAGTTCCATTCTCTCTTCACCAAGCAGTCCGTTAATCCTTTCAAACACAGTGACTATAGTTTTAAAAACCTGGCCGAATTCGGTACCCTTTATTCTTTCCTTTATATCCCTGCTCTGCTTTAAGGATTCCGAAAGATTATATATTTTTTCTTCTACCCGGCAGTTATCTAGTATATTATATATGGCTGTAAGTCTCTGTGTAACAGTGGGATTCTTTTTCTCAATATCCCTGTAGGGAGCAAGTATCTCTACAGTCTTTTCCCTTGTTTTGTTAATAGCCTCAATATCTGCGGAACCTTTCTTCCATTCCTGTTTCCATTGTCTGGATCCTTTTTTTCCGCGGGCTATCACGTAGTTTTCCATACGGGCTGTTTCGTCCCTGTCCACGTCTGTAAGACCTGTTTTTAAAAACCTGAATACGCTTTCATAAGAGTAGTCGAAAATTTCCGTATCTATTATCGAATCTATGAAATCCACTATGTTCATTCCTGATATACTGTGTTTCTCATCGATAAAGATCGGTATCCCGGCATTTCGGAATTTTCTTTCCAGTATACTTCCGTATGAGTCCAGGCTTCCGGTAAGAACCGCTATATTTTCATATCTTATTTCTTTTTCCGGTTCTTTCTCTTTTTCATCTAATATATTATTAAATATCAGTTCCCGTATCTTGGCAGTAACAAAGTCAGCCTCTTCATCCATATTTGATGCTGAAAGAAGGGTTATTGCACTTTTATCCTTTGATCTTAAATAAGGGAATCTAAAAATATTATTTTCCAAATGAGCTAAGGATGGGTTATTCTTATATCTGTTTTTCTCATCATTATAAATAACAGTCTTAGAAATAATGCCGTTGGCTGACGCAAGTTCTTCAAGCTTTTTTATTGTTTTTATCGAAAGTTCAAAAAGAGAACCCTCGTACCTTAAATCTCCTTTAGATACTCTTTCCGCTTCAGCTTTCCCGATGGAAAGAACCACATGGATATCCGCGCAGTATTTCATCATAGTATTTATGCAGTTATACTGTGAAGGTGTAAAACCTGTAAATCCATCCAGCACAATAACAGAATTCTTCAAAAGCGAAGAATCCGCAGCAATATCGCACATTCTGTCGATGACTTCCTCATTCATGACAAAACGTCCGTCTATAAACTTTTTGAATGCTTCGTATATCAGCTTTATATCATGAAGTTTTGACTTAAGTATCCGCCTGTCTCCGGCTAACTCCTGCATTTCATCTATGCGTTTTTCATCTATCCCATACTGATAAAATTCAGCTATAAGGGATTTCATTTCTTCAATAAAACCCTGTTTTTTTACCTTATCCCTGTAAATGATAAGTTCATCCTTATGTTCAAGGACCACTTTTTTTACTATCATGCTCTTTCCCGTATCCTCAAGAACAATCGGCAGTTCAAGTCCCTGTTCTTCAAACACACGGTAGCAAAGCCTGTTAAAACTTAAAGCATCTATATTGTACATACCGGATGTTTCGCTTTTCTCCAGTATCTCTCTCTGAGTCTGAAGAGTGAACTGTTCCGGTACTATAAAAAGATAGTTACGGTTTATATCCGCAGCTGCCTCCTTAACTATTTTCTTCTGTATTCCGGTGGTCTTTCCCGCGCCGGAACTACCTAAATGATAAAATAACGGCATTTTTTTCTCCAATATTATGATGTTTGGTTTTCACTGTTATGGAAGAATGCGTATACTGCTTCCGCGGCTTTTTTGTTCATTCCGGGTGCCTGTGTCAGTTCTTCCACTGCTGCTTCTTTTATAGCTGTTATGGTCTCAAAGTGTTTAATTAAATTTATCCTGCGGGTACTTCCTATTCCCTCTATGTCGTCAAGAACAGATTTAACCTGTGCCTTTGAACGGAGTTTTTTATGATATTCTATGGCAAAGCGGTGGGTCTCATCCTGAATGCGTGTTACAAGTTTAAAGTATTCGCTTGAAGGATCGACAGGGATTTCTTTGTTTTCAAAGTATATACCTCTGGTCCTGTGATGATCATCCTTTACCATACCGCAGATATTTACATCAAGCCCGCACTGCGAAGCTATTTCAAGTGCTGCATTTACCTGTCCTCTTCCTCCGTCCATTAGTATCAGGTCCGGAATTTTCTCAAACCCGGCATTCGTATTTGCAAATCTTCTGCTTAAAACCTCACGCATTGAGGCATAATCATCCGCTCCGACTACAGTTTTGATTCGGAAGCGCCGGTAATCACTTTTTTTCGGTTTTCCGTTTTCATAGACCACCATAGATCCCACGGATTCAAACCCTTGAGTATTTGATATATCATAGGATTCCATTCTTACAGGTGTATCTATTCCCAAAAGCCTGCCAAGTTCCTCTGCTGCTCCGGTAGTTCTCTCTGCCTCTCTCTTTAATTTATCCATATCTTTTTCAAGCAGATTTAAAGCATTCTCGACTGCCAGTTCAACAAGTTTTTCTTTTTTCCCTTTTACTGGGGTTATGAGCTTTATCTTTACTCCGGTTCTGTCCGATAACCAGCCGGATATCAGATCTTTTTCATCTATATCTTCAGAAAGCAATATTTCCTTTGGTATAACAGCCGTTCCCCCATAAAACTGTTTCACAAATTCTGAAAGTACCAAAGACTTGGAATCGTCCTCCGCTTCAACCAGGTAGTGTTCCCTTCCTACCATTCTTCCCTGACGTATAAAGAAAATCTGAACGATTGCCTTGTATTCTTTCATTGCAATTCCGATAACATCTCTGTTCATATCATCCGAAGCCGTAACTCTCTGGGTTTGTCCGAGCTGTTCTACATTATTCAGCATATCACGGTATTCGGCAGCTTTTTCAAATTCAAGATTTTCAGAGCATTCAAGCATCTTACTTTTCAGGTTCTTTTTTACCTCGGTACTGTCTCCTTCGAAGAATCTGATTATCTCATCTATTCCTTTTCTATATTCTTCTTCACTGACTTTTCCGGAACACGGCCCCATGCATTCTCCCACCTGATAATAAAGACACGGCCGGTCAATCTTTGTCCCGTCCAGTTTTTTCACGCAGGTACGGTATCCGTATAATTTTCTAAACATCTTAAGTATTTCCCTGACTGCCGTAACATTAGTATATGGTCCGTAGTATTTGGATTTATCCCTGGTATGATGTCTTGTAAGATATATACAGGGGTATTTTTCATTTATCGTAACCTTTACGAAAGGATAGGTTTTATCATCCATAAGCATGGTATTGTACTTAGGACGGTTTTCTTTGATCAGATTGCACTCTAATACAAACGCTTCCATCTCACTTTTTACCATTATGTACTCAAAATGGTCTATCAGTGAGATCATTTTTTCTATTTTGGGGCTGCGTGGTTTTGACTGAAAGTAGGAACTCACACGCCTTTTTAGATTAATAGCCTTTCCGACATATATAATATTGTCGGATTTGTCATGCATTATATAAACTCCGGGACTGTCCGGCAGTTTTTTCAGTTCTTCCTTTATATCAAACATTTATCTCTCCCATTGCATTCTTTTACATACACTTCCCATAATATCATGATACCTTTACGTATCAGGAATGTCAATATGGATTAATGAAATAAATACACCTCTGCTATATGTTAATAAGTATAAACAAAAAAACAACCAGAAAGTCACCTCTCTGATTGTTTTACTTAGTATTCTGATAATATTCTAAATCAACTTTTATTATGTAGATTTTTTATTTCTTCCGCTGTAAACATTATTCTGTAGATTTTTTAATTCCTTCAGCTACAAGATGGCAGCCAACCATCAAAAGTATCATTATGATCGCTGCGGGTAAAAGTTTATAGGGATGAAGCATAGCATTTTTAAATCCATCGGAAAGAAGAGTTCCCAAAGAGCATGTTCCTGCCGGCATTCCGAGTCCGACAAAGCTCAAAAATGCTTCAAGGAAAACTGCGCTGGGTATACTCAGCATTATCTGAGTTACAAGTTTTCCTACAATATTTGGAACGATATCCCTGAATATGATATGAAGATGCCCTGCTCCCATAGTTTTGGCAGCCTGAACATATTCGAGTTCCTTAACCTTTAAGACTTCTGCTCTGGCAATCAGACTCATTTCAAACCATCCGGATACCATTAATGCTACAATAATAGATCCCATACCCGGTTTTAACACAAGCATTAACAGAGTTACTACGACCAGAGTAGGTATACTGCTCAATACATCAATAACACGCTGCATTATCAGGTCTACAGTACCTCCAAAATAACCTGAAATAATACCGTAGTTCATACCTATGATCAGGTTTATCAAAGTTGCTACAAGAGCTATCACAAGGGAAATCCTAAGTCCCATAAAGCATCTTGCAAACATGTCTCTTCCCAGGCTGTCGGTGCCAAACAAATAATAGGTATCATCAAGGCCCAGTGTTTCGTATTTATTTTCTACAACTGTTCCGCTGGTCTTTGGAACAGATTCAGAACCGTCAAGTATACCAAGTCCGGAAAGCAAAGGTACCTTAGGAGCCATATTGGCATAGGATAAGTTCTGCTCATCATATGAGTGACCTGTAATATATGGGCCGATAAGACTCAGCAAAATCAAAAGGATAAGTATCACTGCTCCGCATACAGCGGATTTTTGTGCCATAAAGCGCTTTAATGTTTCATGTTTTACTCCGCTTACTGCTTCTTTTACTGCACTCTCTTTAACCTTAGCCGGAGCGAATACAAAGTCTTCATTTTTAGGTATGTAATCAGTTTTAGCTACCATTTTTTACACCTCCTTACTCCGGCTTTCCGCCAAGACGTACACGCGGATCGATTACGCAGTACATAATATCAAGTATCAACATTACAACAATATACAAAACCGAATAAATAAAGCTTAATGCTATTACGACACTGTAGTCATTAACCGATATTGCATTGGTCAGCAGACCGCCGACACCGGGAACTGAAAACATCTGCTCTATAACCAGCGATCCCGTAAGAAGACTTACTAAGAGGCTGGCCATTACAGTGATGACGGGCATCATTGAATTCTTAAGTACATATTTTAATATCGTTGTCCCGTTTGACAGTCCCTGGCACTTTGCAAACAGTACATAATCCGACTTCATAACATCAGATGCCTCTGCCTTTGAGAACCTTGCTATAACAGCCATTACTCCAAGACTCATGGCAACTACGGCCATGATTGACGAACTTACCGGTGAACGGAAATCATAAAGTAACGGCAGAAGCTTTCCCTTGTATCCCAAGTAATATGAAAAGAACATAGCGAATAGATACGAAGGAACTGCAATTCCCAAAAGGGTGAGTATGTTATAGATTACATTCAGTACTTTATTCTTGAAGAAAGCCGTAAGGAATCCCAGAAGCATTCCTGCAAGTGTTCCCACCAGCATTCCAAAGAAACCGAGCTTTAGCATAACAGGAAAGCGGTTAACAATAAGATCCGTTATCGGAGTATCCGGAGATAATGCATAGCTTACTCCAAGATCTCCTTTTAGCATATTCTTTACATATTGGAAGAACTGTACTATTACGGGTTTGTCAAGTCCGTATTTTTCCTTTAGCACAGCAACCTGCTCAGCTGAAAGCTTTTCATCGTTAAACGGTGATCCCGGCATGAGCTGTAATAAGAGGAACAGGATCAGCAGGATAACAAGCATCGTAACGATTGCTATCAATATTCTTTTTCCTATATATCTGGCCATTATCCAACCTCCTTTTCAATTCCGGTTATGATAACTCCGGTACCGGTCGGCGGAGTCTGAAAGCCGGAAACATTGCTGTGTATAAGATATGTATTTCCCGTTGTATAAATTGGTACAGTTCCTGCATCCTCCATGATGATATCCTCTAATTTATGCAGCAGTTTGTTTCTTTCAGCCGGATTTTTAGTCATCTCAACTGAACATGTCTGATCATAAACACTGTCATATTCAGGATTATGGTAACTCTTAGCCGTAGCGTTAGAAAGATACAATGCCATGAACGACGTCGGGTCGGAATAGTCAGGGTACCAGTTTGAAAGCATGATTTCATACTCTCCTCTTGCTCTTAAAGCCGATCTTTCCTTAAACGGTACACCTTTAAGTTCAATTTTAAGTCCCGGTAAAGCCCTTTCCATCTGAGCAGCATAAGCTTCACATTCAGCTATTTTATCGGAATTAAATACCAGTTCAAAAGTTATGGAAGACACTCCCAGTTCACTGAGCCCCTGTTTCCAATATTTAAGTGCTGCATCAGGATCATATGCGGCATATTCATCATACATAGTCATATCTGAGGAATAATCACTTCCGTCAACTTCAAAGTAAAAACCCGGAGGTATGATTTTTGTCATCGGAACATTTCCTGCTTTAAGAAGATTATCACAAATATCTTTCCTGTCAAGGCTCATCGAAATTGCCATACGGATATTTTTATTTAAAAGTTCCGGACGCGATCCGTTCTGATTCAGGAAGAAGAAAAACAGTGATGCGCCTGAGTATATATTTAATTCAGGATCTGCTTCCGTAAGCTCCAGCAATTCTCCTTTAACCTGCATAATATCTATAGTTCCTGCCTCATAACACATAAGTGCCTGTTGCTGATTTGCTATCACCTGGATATTAACTCCTGAAAGCTTTATGGAATCGCTGTCATAATAGTAAGGATTTTTAACAAAATGGATCTGTGTCGCCAGCGGCTCATATCTGTCCATAACGTATGGGCCACAGCTTAAAACCGTATCATGGCTACTTCCGTATTTGTCTCCGGTTGAATGGTAGAACTCCTCATTACAGGGTGTAAAATTGCAATTTGTAAGGAGGTCTGTAAAGTATACGCAGGGTTCCTCCAGTTCCACTATAAATGTTCTGTTATCGGGAGCATAAACTCCAAGCTCACTTAATGGTTTTTCTCCTGCCAGAATCTCGGTTGCATTTTTGAGCTTACAGCAGTCCGTAATCAGATATACTGCGTTGCTTCCTACATTCGGATCAGAAAATCTTTTGAATCCAAATACAAAATCCTCTGCCGTCAACGGTCTTCCGTCACTCCACTTAAGATTTTCTTTTAAATGAAAAGTATATGTCAGTCCATCATCCGACACTTCATAGCTTTCGGCAAGTCCGGGAACAAGTTCCTTTTTATTATTATATTCATACAATGTCGCACAGAAAAACTTACATATAACACCTGTATTCATATCATACAGCATCTGAGGATCGGCAGAAAGAGGCGCTCCGTCTATCGCCATATTCAGTTCATTTGAAACCGTACTATTTTTACTGCAACCGAATAATACCATTGTAAGTAAAAAGCAGAAGAAAAAAACTCTGATTTTTCTCATCATTATCTCCCCCACTGTTCAAATTCATGATCTGTACACCAAACTCTGTGAGAATCAGACCCGGGAATATCATGCCATTTTCCCAACCCGTAATCTATGCCGGATGAACTGTAATCATAAACCTTTATGTTTTCAGGCTGTACTACCGGATTCATTCTCGGAATTGCCATAAGCAGGCTTTGGGTATAGGGATGAATAGGATTTTTAAATATCTCATCCGAGGTTCCCGTTTCCAAAAGATATCCCAGATGAAGAACTCCTATATGGTCCGACAGAAATCTTACCATATTAAGATCGTGGGAGATAAATAAAAACGAAGTACCTGTCTCCTTTTTTATATGATGCAGCATGTTTACTATCTGTGCCTGCACAGAAGCATCCAATGCCGCTATACATTCATCCGCGATGATCAGTTTCGGATTTACTACCAAAGCCCGCGCTATACCTATTCTCTGACGCTGTCCGCCAGAAAAATCCTTAGGATAGCGATTCATATATTCTGTAGGTATACCAACTTTTGTAAAAATCTCAGCAACAATCTTATCCTGTTCTTCTTTGGAATTTCCGATCTTATTGATCACCAAAGCTTCTCTTACTATCTCTCCAACCTGTTTTTTCGGATTCAGTGAAGACATGGGATCCTGGAAGATCATCTGGATTCCTTTGTTTTTCCTGTTATATTCTTTCCGGTTCTTTATCCCGGTCAATTCTTCTCCGTTAAATGTTATGCTTCCGCTTGTAGCCTTATTTAAACCTATGATGCATTTTCCGATCGTAGATTTTCCGCTTCCCGATTCACCGACAAGTCCATATGTTTCTCCTTCATGAATCTTGAAGCTTATATGTTCGGAAGCCCGTATTCTTTTTCCTTTTACATCAAAATACATGCAGAGATCATTCACTGAAAGAAGAACTTTACCCTCGGGCTTTTTCTCTAGCTTTTTCTCTAGCTTTTTCTCCGGCTTATTCTCGGGCTTATTTTCAACCCTCTTCTCAGGCTTTTTCTCAGGCCTGTTATCCGGTTTTTTATTATTCTTCGCTTTCGACATAGAATAATCCCTCCTTCTTCATCTGCGCTATTCTCTCTTTCAGAGTTTCAGGCATCTCAGCCTTCGGTGCACGTTCATCCATAAGCCATGATGCTACATAATGTGTATTCGATACTTTGAACATCGGCGGCTCTGCCTTAAAATCAATTTCAAGCGCATAAGGATTTCTCGGAGCAAATGCATCCCCCACTATTTCCTGAGCAAGATTTGGAGGGGTTCCGGGTATGGAATACAAATCTCCCTTTTCATCGGAAACATCAGGGACTGCGGAAAGAAGTCCCCATGTATACGGATGTTTTGGATCGAAGAATATATCAAAAATATTTCCGTATTCAATAATCTTTCCGGCATACATAACGCCGACATAATCTGCAATCTTGGCTACTACGCCCAGATTATGAGTAATAAATATTACCGATATACCTCTGGTCCTCTGAATTTTCTGGATAAGTTCCAGTATTCTGTTCTGAATGGTTACATCGAGCGCTGTCGTAGGCTCATCACAAATAATAACCTTTGGATTGCAGGATAAAGCTATAGCAATTACTATCCTCTGTCTCATACCTCCTGAGAGCTGATGAGGGTATTGCTCCATTGTCCTTGCAGGATCTGTTATTCCAACTTCATATAATAATTCAAGAGACCTTGAGTAAGCCTCTTTTTTTGAAACCTCTTCATGATTTCTTATGGAAGTGATCAACTGTGACCCAATGGTCATGGTCGGATTAAGTGAAGTCATGGGATCCTGAAATATCATGGATATCTTCGATCCGTTAATGTTTTTCCGTCTCCATGATGTTTTTTTAGTCAATAGGTCAATAGATTCTTTTCCGTCATTAAAGATAACTTCTCCGGAATTAATAATTCCATTCTCAGGAAGAATACCCATAATCGTTTTTGCGGTAATACTTTTTCCGCAACCGGATTCTCCTACCAGCGCAAGAACTTCATTTTCTCTCAGTGTAAAATTTACTCCTCTTAGTGCATGCACATTTCCGGTAGGCATTTTAAAAGAAATATCCAGATTCTTCGCTTCAATAACTACCCGGGCTTTATCACTCATGAAATCATTCCCTCCTATAATTGCATTTATGCTTTTATAAATTTCTTATAATCTTCGTCAATGTCACCTCAAAAACGCCTTAGTCGACCTTAATTCCGGCTACGATCACTCCGACACCGGTAGGCGGCGTCTGGAATCCGGATACAAACTCACGAATAAGATATGTCTTGCCTTTTGTATATACCGGTATTACTCCGGCATCTTCCATGATAATATCCTCAACTTTATGCAGCACCTTATTTCTCTCGTCCGGATTTTTTGACATCTCCATGCTTCCGGCCAATGCATAGGCACTGTCATATTCCTCATTTGTATATGAATGATTGCTGTCTGATGTATAGAATAATGCAAGGAAAGAAGTTGGATCCGAATAGTCTGCATTCCATCCGGTAAGCACCAGATCATATTCACCACTATTTTCCTTATCTATTCTGTCCTTAAATGGAACACCTTTGAGCTCTAGTTTAAGTCCCGGGAGTCTTTTTTCCATTTGATTGGCTATTGCTTCCGCAACCGCTATATAGTCAGAAGCAAAAAGAAAACCTAAATTTACAGAAGAAACTCCAAGTTCACTAAGTCCTTTTTTCCAGTATTCCAAGGCTTTATCCGGATCATATCCCGCATATTCATTACATCTGCCAGTGTCTATGGAAAAATCGGTTCCGTCTGTTTCAGTATAAAATCCCGGCGGGATAATCCTTGTCATCGGAACATTTCCTGCTTTAAGAAGATTCTCACAAATATCTTTCCTGTCAATACTCTTAGACAGTGCCATACGGATATTTTTATTCTTTAACACAGAATTTCCCGTCAGCTGATTAATATTTACATAAAACAGCGATGCACTGGTAAATACTTCAAGTTCAGGGTCTGCTTCCGCAAGTTCCAGTATTTCGCCGCTAACTTCTGTAACATCGATTGTTCCGGCCTCGTAACACATAAGTGCCTGCTGCGAGTTTGCTATTATCTGTATATTTACACCGCTTAATTTTACGATATCGGAATTATAATAATATGGATTTTTCTTGAAATGTATCTGTGTAGCAAGAGGCTCGTATCTGTCTACAATAAACGAACCGCAACTAATTACTGTATCCTGGCTTGTAGAATAGTTTTTTCCGGCCGAATGGAAAAAGTCTTCATTACATGGAGCAAAATCACAATTGGTAATAAGATCTAAAAAATAAGTACATGGCTCTTCCAACTCTACAACAAATGTGGATTTATCAGGTGCATATACCCCAAGCTCACTTAACGGTTTTTCCCCTGCGAGAATAGCCGATGCATTTTTCAGCTTACAGCAATCCGTGATCAGGTATACTGCATTACTGCCTACAGCCGGATCAGAAAACCTCTTGAAACCAAATACAAAATCTTCGGATGTAAGCGCTCTCCCATCACTCCATTTAAGATCTTTCTTTAATTTAAATGTGTATCTGAGACCGTCATCCGATATTTCATAACTCTCTGCCAAACCCGGAACCAATTCTTTGTCGATGTTATATTCATAAAGTGTCGAATTAAAAAACCTGCAGACAATACTTGAATTTACATCATATACCAGTTGTGCATCTATTGTTATGGGAGAACTTGACAGAGCCATATTCAGTTCACGTGTTTCTGTATCTTTTTGGGTACATCCCATTAATAAAGCAACAAATAAAAAACATAAAAAAAATATACTTGTTTTTTTCATTATAGGTTTCTTCATTACAGAATACTCCTTATCGTAAAAACACGGACATAAGATATAAAACTTTCACATATTTGCATATATGTACATTATTTTATTTAAGATATGATACCATTTTCATGCTCTTTTGTAAAGCAGTCAAAGAAAATAATCATCTTAGCAATTGACCTTATATCCTAAAAGTGTTACAATCTATATGTTAAATTACAACACTGGGTTTTATACATATAAAAAATATATTATATTCAATAATGAGTAGTAAAAAATATTTAGGGTGAATGACATATGAGTGAAAAAATCGCAGACCGCAGAACTTTAAAAACAAAGAAAGCCATAAGAGATGCGTTGGCCATACTTTTAAAAGACAAGGATCTTACCAAGGTAACAGTAAAAGATATAACAGATATTGCTGATATAAACAGAGTCACATTTTATAAGCATTATCTCGATGTTTATGATCTTTACGATAAAACCGAACAGGATATACTGGTAGAAATTGGCGAACTGGTCCTGCAGCTTGAAGAGCTTCCGGTTGACAAGGTTTTCTCGGGTCTTATAGATTTCATAGATGAAAACCGCACTGTTTTTAAAATGATATTCAGTCCCAACAGCAAAGCAACCCTTTTTGCCAAATTCAGTAAATGCATAGACGGTCTACTCAGACAGGTTGAATCAGAAAAGCTCGGTATCAGTTTGGATGACACCAGACTCCGTTACCTGACCAGATATCGTTCCCAGGGTGTCATTGCTGTCATTATGCAATGGGTATCGGAAGATTTTACGGAGCCGAAGGATTTCATAGTAAAAACTATATCGGAACTCGATACAAATACCAGAGAACTTTATAAATCAGTTCCAAAGAACAGCACTCGCAGTTCCAAATGATATATAAAAACTTAATTCCCTAATGTAAAGTAAAATGCCCGGTTTTCACCGGGCATTAATATTTGTATCAATTATTTAGCTGCTGTTACAGAAATGATATGGGGATTTACAGTATCATACCAGTAAAGGTATCCTGTAAGATCAATCTTTTCACCAATCTTAAGTTCTTTTACTGCTTTGTATACTTCAGTATCCTTACCGCAAAGATAAGACTCAACTGTGAATGTGTATACGTTTCCGTTAAGCTCTACATTGAAATAGAGGTCATCGCCTTCCTGACCGCTGCCGTTCCACTTGTAAAGGAAAGCTGCATCATTACCATCGGCATCCTTGCTTGCTGCAACTGTCATACCCTTGAACTCAGCGAATCTGTTCTGATATTTAACAAGTTCGTCTTTCCCGAGTAAGCTTGTGACATCGGTAGCCGGAGCTACGTAATTTCCGTCAAGGATTTCAAATGTTGCATCTGCTATTTCCTTTTCACCCTGGAAATCAGCCTTAAATCCTTTTACTCTGATCTTCTGGCCCTTAACAAGCTTAGCGTAATCTGCCTCTGAGCACTGCATCTCATAAATGAAGTAAGCACCATCCTTGTCCTGTGTGTAGATGGTAGCTTTGTTATCCCACCATGACTGCTTGTCCTGTACGAAGGTCTCTACGGTAACAGGATCATCTACATTTGCTGCATCATACTGAGCATATGTCATAACACCCTCTGACTTAGCAAAAATGTCCTTTTCTTCTTTCTTGCTGCATGCTGCAAGAGACACAACCATAGCAAGTGCTAAAAGTAAAACTAAAAATTTCTTCATGTTGTTCATCCTCTCTGTGATAGATATAAGCTTTAAACAATCAACATTATATCCACATTTTTGAAAAATACAATACCCAATAAATAAAATCCATATTTTACATAAAAAATCTTTGCAAAATCGGGATTTTTTATACATTTTTATGTATTATTTTCTGCCCTACGCTTCTTTACTATATCTTTAACATTTATACCTATTATGATTACCCAAGCGGTAATGAGTGCCACTATCAGAGCAACAGCCGGTCCGGGCAGAGGTCCTAAATCACTTCCTCCTTTTACCATGCTTATTTGGTCCAGATGATACAGAGAGACCATATCGTCAAACATTGAATCAAAAAACTTATCATCTGCCGTCTGCTTACGTCTGACAGCTTTTGCAGTGTTTTCTATCATCTGCCCTGCGGCATCTCTGAGTGACGTCGACCCGTTAAATACAGGCGTAACAAATGTGTTTTCCGTATTCGCCATAAGCATTTCGGCAGCCTTTATCTTAACATCGTAATACAGGTTATTATCTTTACCGCACCCTGCCAGATAATCCCGGTATTCTTTAGAATCTCCTGCTTTGGTGGTAACCGGTATATAGCCTTCCGTCTGAGCATAAGCTATCTGGGTTTCATTTGTAAGAAGGAACTGGGCAAACAGCCATGATGCCAAAACTTCCTGCGGATCCTGTTTATTAAATATACATACCGAGGGACCCTGTGATATCATCTTCGGATTCGAGGTATCAAACTGCGGTATCGGGCGTACCACAGTTTCAAAATCAACTATCTTGTCCTCACTTATGTCGGATAGCGGCGCATCAGAACCCATCCACGATGCTCCTGCCGTCGAATCTATGGCAAACAGGCACTGCCCCGCATTTAAGAAATTACCGGGATAGCTTGATATCTTAAAGGTAGAAAAAGCGTAACTTCCCGCATGCTCAGCTACAGTACGGAGTATCTCCCTCGTGGTATCGTTAAAGATAAGTATGTTTCCGTTTTCATCCGAATATCCTGCATTTTTCTGCTTAAGCATGGATATCATCATATTGTCGGTGGATTTGTATATGAAAGGAATCATGGTCTTCTGACCGTTTACCAGGTAGTTGCCGTCAGCGTCCTTCTTTGTTGCAGCCTCCGATACCTCCCATATAAAATCCCATGTAAGGATATCCGGTATCTCATAACCCATAGCTTCCACATAGGTCTTATTTATATAGCAGGCTTCAGTTGAACGCATAAACGGGAGTGCATAGAAGTTTTCACCTATACGGCATTCATTTAAGAATGAAGGGACTATCTGGCTTTGAGAAGGTCCGTCAAACTTAAGTTCACTTCCTGCGAGACCGTATTTTTCATTCTTCATCAGATCATCAAGTTTTACCACCGTCTCATTTCCGGTAAGATATGTGGCTATATGATCCGGATAGGTTATACATACATTAGGTGTGGTATTGGTAGAAATATTTGTTATAACATCATTGTATATTTTTCCGTAGTCGGTATACAGCCTGATATTCACCTGTACATTCGGATACAGTTTGTTAAAATCAGACGCGGCTTTCTCATATATCTTGGATTGGGTGACATTGGTATCATTCTTAGCCCAAAAGGTAATCTCTATTTTTTTGTCCTGATCGAACTCGGAAGGTATTTCAAATGTACCGCTTCCCCTGCTGCCATGGCATCCGGAAAGAACCATGCAGAGTGCGATCATTGACAGACACAGTATTTTTTTCATATTTTTACCCCTTCGTACCGCTCTTCTGCACTCCTGCCATTATCTGTTTTCTGAATACAAAGAACAGAATGATCAAAGGAACTGATATCACAACTACCGCTGCCATCATGGCAGGAATATTCTCACGTCCGAAACCGTTCTCCCTGATTTCCTGAATCCCGTTGGATACAAGATAATACTTTTCGTTGTCCGTAATCAGTCTTGGCCATACAAAGCTGTTCCAGCACTCTATAATCTTAAGGATTGTAATAGTAATCATGGTAGGTTTGCAGATAGGTATCATTACCCTTATCAGATATTTAAAATCCGATGTACCGTCCACCTTAGCAGCCTTATACAGGTTCTCCGGGATCTGTTCGAAATTTTCCTTTAACAAATATATATAGAATACTGAAGTAACGGATGGAAGGATAAGTCCTGTAAAAGTATTCCTTAAACCCATATCTGTGATAGTTACAAAATTGGTTATTATAATAAGCTCATTTGGGATCATCATAAGTGATAGAAATACCGTAAACACAATATTTTTCCCTTTGAAATCCAGTCTTGCAAATGCAAATGCCGCAAGAGTTATAACAACCAGCATAATAGCGGTAGTTACTACCGCAAAAATGATTGTATTAAAGAAATATCCGCCAAGATTAACAGTTGTAAATGCTGAACTGTAGTTTTCAAGCGTCGGATTCGCCGCATAAAATTTTGGAATGTATTCCGAGTTATAAGCCCCATAACCCTTAAGGGAGGATATGATCATCCAATAAAACGGAAATAGGACGATGAGTCCCCAAATGGTGAGGAATGTATATTTTACGATATTCAGGACAATATCCTTCGTCTTTCTCGATTTCACGCCTTATACCCCCTTTACTACACTTTTTTTACTCACCATAAGATTAATGCAGGTAATGGTGAGAACTATACAGAAGAGTATCAGAGCCGCTGCGGAAGCATATGAAGGATATCCTCCGCTGCTTCCGTACAACATATCATAAATATATCCGACAAGTGTGTTCATCTGTGCGGCATTGAGGTCGGTTCCGAAAAGTGCAACTGCATCGCTGTATGCTTTAAATGCCCCGATAAATCCGGTGATCACAAGATAAAATATCATCGGAGATATCATAGGCAGAGTGATCCTGGTAAACACTCTCCATTTGGGAGTGGAATCTATCTTAGCTGCTTTATAATAATCATCCTTGACACTTGCAAGCGCTCCTGTCAGTATCAGTATTTTAAAAGGCATTACAATCCAGATGGTGTATATGCAAAGCACCAGCATCTTTGCCCAGTAAGGTCCGTCTATAAAGTCCACCGATTCACCGCCAAAGAAATTGATGAGAAGATTTACCATACCGTCGGAGTATGCTGTCTTTTTAAAAAGGATCATAAAAACAAGACCTACAGCCAGGGTATTTGTAACATACGGAAGGAAGAAAACTGTCTGGAACAGCTCCCGTAGCTTTTTTATCGAGCTTAACGCCATGGCTATAAGAAGTGCTATACCCGTAGATAAAGGCACCGTGATAATAACCAGGATAAAAGTATTTTTCAAAGCTTGCAGAAAATATGTATCGTGCAGGACATAAGAATAGTTATAAAGCCCTGTACCGTTATGGGTCTGTGAAGCAAAATTATAGCCTTCTTCAAAAGAATAAATAAGGACATCTATCAGTGGATAGATCATGAATATACCTAAAAATATTATGGCCGGCAGGAGATAAAGCCAGCCCTTTATATTATTTTTTTTCATACAGCAACCTCTTCTATGCTTTTATTAGCTCGTTTTCCCGTTATATATCTTTTTAGAAGTATATCCTCTCTCCGCTTTCAGCATCAAATATATAAGTTTTGGCAGGCTTTAACTTGAATCTGATGCTGCCCGCTGCCGTATCAATACGTGTTTCTGCACTGACTATCGAACGTATCTCTGCATTTTCACAGTCCTTATGGTCTGACACTATAGTCGTATCCCTTCCCATAACTTCAAGGCCTTTAAGCGTAACCTCCAACTCACCCTTTTCATCCGGAATGAAACCTTCCGGCCTGATACCGACATATACTTCTCCGTCTTTTGCCTTATCAGCTTTTAAGATAGCATTGTCTCCTATGTATATCATATGCTTTTTTACTCTGCCCTTAAATACATTTATCGGAGGTGTACCAAGGAACTTCGCTACAAAAAGATTGGCAGGATCATCATAAACCTCCTGAGGTTTTCCTATCTGGTGAACACGGCCGTCCTTCATGACCACTATCAGGTCGGAGATACTCATAGCCTCTTCCTGATCATGTGTTACAAAAATCGTGGTAACCTTAGTCTCCCGCTGGATCCTTCTTATCTCTTCCCTTGTCTGAAGCCTGAGTCTTGCATCAAGATTAGACAGCGGCTCATCGAGGAGCAGAACCTTTGGTGCTTTGACCAGAGCCCTTGCTATTGCTACTCTTTGCTGTTGTCCGCCGGAGAGTTCATTTGGCTTTCTTTCCATGAGTCCGTCTATCTGGACGAGTTTTGCAGCTTCAAGAGTTTTCTGTAGCATAACTTCTTTTGTAAGCTTCTTTTCACCCCTGAAATTCTGCAGAGGGAACATGATATTCTGCTGTACGGTCAGATGCGGATAAAGGGCATAATTCTGGAATACAAGACCTACTCCCCTGTCCTCGGGAGCCATATTCGTAACATCGGTATCTCCGAAAAACACACGGCCTTCTGTAGGTTTTTCAAGGCCCGATATCAGGTTAAGCGTGGTACTTTTTCCGCATCCCGAAGGTCCGAGCAGACCCACAAGTGTTCCGTCCGGTATCTCAAAACAGAAATTATCAACTGCTACAACCTCAGTCTTAATCTTTTTATTCCTGTTTGGAAATCTTTTTGTCAGTTTATCAAGTACTACCTTCATAATACCTCCACATCTGTACATCCTTTTTTGCTCATGCACCAAATTATTTTCTTATTCCGTCCCCGATTATAGCATTTAGCAATTTTATAGTCAAATTAATTTGAAGCATTTTATTCTTTGGGTGCAGTTTGCAAATCAATATACACCTGGAGAAATATCTGTTAAAATTATACCATCCTATAACTTATAGGATAAAGACTCCATATTGTAGAAGTTGGTTGGCGAACCTATACTTTCTACCAAGTATGGAGTTTTTTCTTGAAGCTAAAGCTATTTAGGAACACACCTGCATAGCAGGTGGTTTATTTGTACCTGCGATACAATTATAAGGCTCCCGAGACAAAGTCCCGGAAGCCTTTTTCAATATGCTTTCTATCCAATTTTACATTTTTTATTACACTTAGATTATTTTACTCATATATTTGTCCATTGACTTCTATGGTTACCTTTTCGTTGTCTCCCAGGATGAATCCGTAATTAAAACTTGATACCCAATCTCCGGTCTTTGTATCCCCGCTGCCACCGCTAAGATTGTGATAATCGTCATCAGCCGTGACCGTCCAAGTATAATCAACTCCGAAAGTTGAACCTTTTCTTTCACGATGAACACTAAATTCCGTCCCGTCTTCACGTCTTAAAGTAAATTCATCAAACGAAAAATCCTTCGTATTATATTCTAAAAGCATATCCATCCTGCCGATTACAAACTTAACATTGTCAATCTGAATAATCTGTGGATCTGACGTGATACTCTTTACGCTGCATAAGTCATATTTTTCAAGAACTTCCATTATCTCAGGCTGTATATAGTCATGATCATAATTAGGTACCCGCTTGATAAGTCCAGTTTCCTCATCCCATTCAAATGTATCCGTCATTAACTCGTTCGCCTTAACCCTAGCCTCTAGCTTACTGATTTCATTTTTCACCTCTTCTAAATGATCTCTGTCCAAAAGCATAAATTTAAAAGGTTTATCCTTAAAAAATTCCGCACTATCCTTACCGGGTTCACGCCTTGCAAACTTTATATACATATTGTTATCTCTGAATATACCGTTTACCGCCCCCGGATAAAGCGTAATCAAATATATCTCATCTCCATCTACATTTAAATATTGAGAGTGGACATGTCTTACAAGACTGAGGTTTTTGGATAACATTGCATTTTGATAGTCATTCATATTAGAATTACTTAAAAAACCTTCCATTTTAACCGGCGTTCCGTCTAAGTTCCAAAAACTGAAATTCAAATAACCATGTTCTACTGCATCCTCATAGCTGGATCCCTCATAAACTATCTTATGATTACCGAAAATATATTCTTTTCCTATTTCTGTATAAACCTGTTCAAACTCCTTGTCACTGTTCTTAAATAAAAAATCCTTAAATGGTGATGCTGTCATCGCCCATACTACACCGCCGCTAAGCACGAGAACACATGCAAATGCCAGGGCCGCTACTGCCAATTTAGGCATTTCCTTTTTTTTGTTAGTTGCTCTATGTTCTGAAAAAGCTGACGGATCTGCGTCTTCTATAATCTCTGTATCCAATTTCGACAATGAATAGATTAAATCCTCTTCTTTCATATTGTATACCCTTCTTTCTCTAATTTTTTCTTTAGTTTCTTACGCATCCTATGGAGTATTGAACCTACTTTACTCTCACTTATATGATTTAGCTCCGCTATTCTCTTAATATCCAGAAGGTACCAGTACTTCTGTGCAAAAACCACTCTGTAAAGTTTTTTCTGCTCTTTTAAGAATTCGTTTATTTCCTTCATAAGTATATCTTCATCTATCTTTTCCCAAATACTGCCGGGGTGGGAAATAACTTCTGAGAGTTCTGAAATATCCAAAGGTACTGTTCCCTCTCCACGCTTCATCCGAGTTAAGGCTTTTGCTCTGTTAATTGATAGATTTCTAGCAATGCTCCCTAAGTAAGATTTCAAATGTTCCGGCATAACAGACGGTATCGAATCCCACGCTTGAAAAAATGTGTCATTTACGCACTCCTCGGCGTCTTCTTTATTTTGTAAGATTCCATAAGAAATACTAAAACAGTAGTCTGCATATTTTTTCTGGCACTGCTTTATTGCCTCCTCTGATCTGTTCCGAAACATTTCAAGTATTTCCAAATCATCCAACCATTGTTCACCTCCCCCCCTACTATTTTTGAAGCTTCATTAATATAGACAACATTCAAAGGATATATTTTGCATTTTTCTAAAAAATTTATAGGATTAAAAAAAGAATCAATAAACATTTTTTCAACATCAGACACAAAAAAGGCTTCCGCACAAATCCCACTCGATAAGTGCACCTCAAAAACGCTTTGCATTTCCTCGGTTACGGCATTCGTTGAATGCCGTAACACACATTAAAAAAGCCGTCTGCAAGCAAAAGCTTGCAACGGCTTTTTGTAATGCGTATATCGCACTTATTTCATTTTTCGAAAATTATTCGATGATAGTTATAACATCCAATGTCAAATCATTGAATATTCTTGCAAATACAAGGCTTTTCAACAAGTTACATTGCAAATGATTAAATAATTTAGCAGGCCATATTTGAACTTTTGATGTAAATATGAATGACTGGCCTGTTTGTTGTACAACAGTCTATGGTCAAATCCCGCCAGGACTCTTCCTAGAAAACTATACTGTCAAGTAACTTAAAAGCTTCTTTCTTTTTCTTCTCTGAGACATCCGCATAAGTATCCAATGTCGTCCTTATGTCCTTGTGTCCCATGGTAGTCTGCACTACCTTTACATTAACATCATTCTCGATAAGTCTGGTGCAGAAACTATGGCGTGTTATATGGCAGCTGAAATGCGGTAGAAAGAACGGCTCTCTGTTTTCTTTCTCTGCATCCTCGGTCTCCTTGGAATTGTAGAGACGTACAATCTTCCTGATAACACGATCCAAGGAGTTATGGTTGTGGAGCATACCGTACTTATTGCTGAAAATGAACCCCTTCATCCCATCAATCTCTACGATTGCATGATGCCCCGTCTCGTCCTGGCTCTTCTTTTCTTCAAGAAGTGCCTCCCTTACCCTGTCAAGCATCGGTATAGTCCGTATGCCTGCCGCCGTTTTTGGAAGTGTAACCCTGAATGCACTCCTGTTATCATACTCAAGCCTGCGATAATAAGAGACATTATGGTTGATACTGATAACAGAGTTTTCAAAATCCACATCACACCATCTTAACCCTGTAAGCTCGCCTATCCTGACTCCCGTACCGAATAAAACTATAAAAAGATTCTTATAGGAGTTAAACTCAGGCTTATCAAGCAGACTCAGGAACACCCTCTGCTGTTCCAATGTCAGTGCCTCCCTATGCTCAGGCTTATCAGAGTTCTTCCTTATTTCAGACATGGCTCCGTCCGAGGGGTTGCTCTTTATGACATTATCCTTCTTTGCCAAATCCAAGGCAGGATGTATGAGCCTATGGATTGAAGCGATCATCCCGGTGCTAAGCCCCTTTGCTGCTAAGGCATTATAAAACGTAAGCACATCCGAATAATGAATATCATCAATCTTCCTCTTACCGAAACCATTCCTAATATAATGGTCATAGTTAAATGCATAGTTAGCCCTGGTTGAACTCTTTAGATTTGTCTTTATCGTAAAATACCTGTCAAAGACATAGTTTAAGTCCACCTTAGAAACAGGATAAGGCGTAAGCTTATCAAGCTTATCCCTGTTTAGTTCTTCCTCTTTATCCCTTAGTTCAGGAAGGTCTGCCGCATAAACATATCTCCTTTTGCCCCACACATCAGTATACGAGAAACAGTAAAGCCCCTTGCTCCTGATGTAGACCTCACCACGGTGTAGCACCCGGCCCTTGCTGTCTTTCCTAACTTTTTTCACAGATTTCTCCTTTCTGACATAAGCCAGGAAGAGAGTCTGACAAGGCTTACTTATCCTTGCAGAGCATATCTCCGATGCCCTGCTTCACTACTTGTGCAATAGTAAGATTATCCTTCGCGATATGCCTCTTCAGATTCAGGTATTCTTCCTCTGTAAGCCGGACAGTTATCTTATATTCTCTTGGGTTATCAGATTTCGGACGCCCCATCCTAGCCATGCATATCACCTCCTATAATCTTTTCTATATTATAGTTTTCGTCTTACGGAAAGTCAAGCCTTTTTTTATCTTTTCCCAACTTTTTTCTTTATTTATGCCCTGTAAAATCCATGCATAACTGTTCTTAGTTTAACCGGCAAGAATCCAGGAACTTATTCACATCCTTCACACAGACCAGTATCTTTCCGCCGTATTGTATTCTGGCGTTTGCATCCCTGGCAAGGTCGAAGAATTTTCTCTCGCTCATACCATAAAGGATTGCTCCTTCCTTATAGTTTACGAACTCTCTTTCCGGAAACCTCATCCTTAAGACAACCTGGTCAAAGATAGCTTTGGGGACAGAAATCTTTACCCCATTCTCAAGCCAACATTCCACCTCTGGTTCTTTACGCTTCATAGCAACGCTCCTCTCGCTGAAATTTTATATTGGGTCATAAACATCCACCCATCAATTTCCATCTACTATATAATAGGTAGAAACAGATCAGCAGACCTTAACGACCTTTATACAGGTCACCACAAAAATGCTTCTCATTTCCGTGGTAAAAGCCATGCACTTCGTGCATTTAGCCAAAAAATACCTTGCACCGGCACCAGGTTCGTACCACATGGGTGTTCCACCCGCCTCCACGGCCCCCATCCCTAAAGGGGAAGTATCATTATAAAGAGCAGCATCAATGTCTTAAGGCTCCACAGCCTTATTTTGTACGGATATCCGACGCTCCGGCACCATAAGAGGAACTCGTTTTCTTCCTATATAAATAGTGTCATTATGGCGTACCCGTATCATGACTCACTGCTCCCTGCGTTATGCAAGGCATGATATTCAATTGTCAATGTGCGATTGGCTCACAAAGGAGCCGTAGGATAAATCACTGCCAGTTTATATAATCACCGGCCCGTAAAACACACGAGCCGGTAAACTGTCAAATCAGCTCGTATGCTTTATAAGAACGATGATCCAATATCACAGATGACAAAATCATCCTCATCCTGTTTCACAAAAGTATTGATTGCATCAGGAATGTTTTCCCACAGTTCAGCCATAAGGATATCTACTTCATCCCGAGTAAGTATTACGGAACTCTTTTTGAATTCATCTTTAAGTATCTTTCTATACAGCCCATCATATAAAAAGTAGTATTTTCTCCATCCGTTTTCATCCCCGGCAAGAACCAGCCTGATCAGCTCAACAGAAGGGAGTCGCTTTACGGTTTTACCTTTCATATCCTTTCTTCTCCAATCCTTTTCGTATTTTCTTCATGGCTTTCTCTTTGTTTTTATAAAAGTTTTTTCTTTTCATATTCATTTTTTTAGCTGCATTTCCTGGATTCTCACCCATAAAGAAAATCAGATATATTATCTTTGCCTGCCTTTCATTCAGGCTTTCCAGTACTTCTGCCAATTCTTCGCTGTCCACATAAACAGTAACGCCGCCAAGATTTGCCGGAGACTTGTCCCCATAAAAGACCGGCATGACAGCTTTTTTAATATATCTTCCGGCATTGTCTACAAGCATTACGCCACTCTCTTTTTCCTTTTTGCGGAAATACTCTCTTTTAAGCCCAAGTGCTATTCTTTTCGCACTCTCTTTTGCATAGCGGTCAATCTTAAACTGGATTGGAGCTGTCCCCTCCAGCACATTGTCATCTTCATCTATGAAAATGACGTTTTTTTCACTGTTTCCCATTACATTCGCCTCCGTTTTTCTGATATCAATGACTTCGTAACGTTTCCGCCTTTTTACTTCCGTCACTCCCCCCTTTTACACAGATAATTGTTAATTTGAAGAGTCCCCCATTTTTTAACCCCTCTATATACCCAAATGGTATTTTTCACTCAGAATTACCCCCCCTTCCGAAAAAAATTTTTATTATTTTGATATTTTGAGGAAAAATAAAAGAGACAGGCCTGACTCTCTCATCAGTCCTATCTCTTCTCTTTTTTCCTATTCTGATTATTTCTATTTTATATGCGCACTTGCTCTGTGAACTTGGAGCACTGTCAGCTGTACATCCTGCTCCTGCCTGCAAGCAGTTTCCTCATATCACCTACCACCCTGTCAGGGCTTATGATCTTTACCTTATCCCCGAGGGATAATATCCAGCACAAGAACTGGTTGCTCACCCTAACAGCCACAGTAACATCCAGATGCTCATCATCCGCTGCGACAACTGTCTTGTTCCTGCCAAAACGATCCGCAATGATCGGGTACATGGGATCCTCAATCCGCAGGGTGACCCGTTCCTCATATCCGTCATACATATCAAAGCACTTTTCAGCATAATCCGGTACTGACATACCCTTAAAAGACCTCGTATCCGACGGCTCATCTACTATATGCGCATCCGCTACCCTGTCCATACGAAAATGCTTGATCTCACCATCATCCTCACAGCCCACCATATAGTAATTCTGGTTATTGCTTATAAGTGTCCAGGGACTCACAATATATACCTTCCTGTCATGGCGGTATACCTTCTCAGTTTTAAGTTCAACTCCGCCATCAGAGTTCCTTATCCTGCGGGCAAGAATGTCGAAATACAGAAAGCTTATTTTCCGGCTTCTGTTTATCGCAGAATATACCACATCCACATTATAAAAAATTGCACTGTTACTGCTCTTTATCCTGCCGCTGACATACACCTGGCGATTAAGCAGCTCAGCCTCATATCTGCTTGCATACGCTTCCATCTTTTTGATAAGTTTTCCTGATTTGCTCTCGGTGAGAAAACGGGAAGACTGGATGCTGTCCACTATTGTTTTCAGCTCCGCCAGCTCAAAATTCCTGGTCGTAATATGATAATGATTATCCTTACCGATCTTATCGCTTACGACATCTATCCCGAAGATGGAAAGCCACTTGATATCATCTGCAAATGTTTCCCTGTTCGGCACCTCGAAACCATATTCCGAAAGCCTGTTACATATCTGCTTCCGTGTCAGATAATGTCCGTCATCAGTTTCCTCATAAAGAATCTTTGCCAGGTACATCAGCCTTAGCTTCTGAGGAGTATATCCGCCCATAATTACACACCTTCTTTCCTCATTACCGCCCCAAGCAGCATAATCCCTGCCCTTCCGGCGCTTTTTGCTTTATTATATCTTGACAAAACCCATAAAACAACAGTTTTCAGCCGCAAAGCCCTTACGTGTCCATCTATTTCGACACGTTGCGGAATAAATGTTCAATCTTGGAATAATATTTTCATTTGTTCAGTATTGACATCCGATACCCCATTGAATAAAATGATACTCATAGGTCTTTACCTTATTAACAAAATCTACAAGGAGCAATCTGTCATGGGAGACGAAACATATGTTGTCAAGTCACACGACTTTCATCAGGATGCCGAGTATAGTTCCTGGATATCCGAAATCAAGCAGCGTTACAAAGCTTCTCAGATAAAAGCAGCCGTCAAAGTCAACTCAGAAGCCCTGCTCTTCAACTGGCAGCTCGGCAGAGATCTCGTTACCCGCAAAGCAGAAGAAAAATGGGGCAAAGGCGTAGTAGAACAAGTCAGTCTCGATCTCCAAGATGCTTTTCCGAATGTTAAAGGATTCGGTGTAACAAACCTCTGGTATATGAAAAGATGGTACCTTTTCTATACAGCTAACTTAGAGCCTGAAAAACTTCAACAGCTTGTTGAAGAAATACCGATCAGTACAAAGGGGCAAAAGCTCAAGCAGATAGGCTTTGAGGTCACAAGCCAAAAACTTCAACAACCTGTTGAAGAATTTCCATTTCCTGCCTTCTTTGGTTATGTGCCTTGGGGACATCATATTCTGATCATATCAAAATGCAAAACTGTACCAGAGGCCCTCTTTTATATTCAAAAAACAATAGAAAAGAACTGGAGTCGAAATGCGCTGGATGACTGTATAAGGTCAGACCTCTACCATGTATCAGGTGGTGCAATAACGAACTTTAGTGAACAGCTCCCGGTTCCACAAAGTAAACTTGCTCAAGAATTATTAAAAGAGAATTACAACCTAGGATTTATAGAACTTCCGGAAGGCTACGATGAAACCGCTTTAGAAGATGCCATCGAACAGCGAATGACACGATTTCTTCTTGAGCTTGGTGAAGGATGGGCCTTTGTAGGACGTCAGAAAGAAATCGTGGTATCCGGGACAATCCGTAAAATAGACCTACTCTTCTACCACATTTATCTGCGCTGCTATGTTGTAATTGAACTCAAAGTTAAGCCCTTTGAACCCGAATTTGCCGGTAAGCTCAATTTCTATGTCAATGCCGTTAATGACCTTATCAGAAGAGACAGCGACAACCCTACCATAGGATTACTCATATGCAGAGATATGAAGCACACCGAGGTGCAGTATGCATTCCAAGGAATTACTACTCCCATGGGTGTAGCCACATACGATAATGTTCACATTAAGGAGATTCAGAAACAGCTCCCTACAACTGAACAGATCAAAGCTGTAATAGAAGCCGCCGAATCAGATTTTTTAGAAAAGAAACAGCAGTAAATTCTTCTTGCAATCCACCCACAAAGGTGCTACACTACGAAATAGGATAAATCATACAAATTTCAATAAAACTGTCACAGGCTTCCTGTACCGGGAGGCCTTGATGGTTTTATTTTTTTATATCTGTTTCACCGAACAGTTTTTATACCGGAACCGGCATTATGAGACATGCCCGGCCGCCCTAAAGCGGCCATGTCTCGCAAGCCCCGTAGGGTGCTTGCCTGTAGTTAGCAAGCACTGCCGGGTTGGACAACCTCGGCCCCGAAACGTGAAATTTTGACCAGTCAAAATTCCGCCGTTTCTGCTTGTAGGGGAAGTATCCCCTAGCCCCACTTTTTATGTTTCGGCTACTGCCTGAAAAATCCAGTTACCAACTACCTATGTTTCTTAAAAATTGACAATAAGATACATCTCTAAAGCACTTATAAGGAAGGAATTATGATATGAAGAACTTAAGAAGGAAGCACAGTTTACACCTATACTTAGATGACGATGAACTTGAGATACTTGAAGGGAAATGCAAGCTCGCAAACATCAAGAGCAAATCAGAATATGTCCGCCGCATGATAGTCGATGGTTACATCCTGGAAGTCAACTTCTCTGAGCTTAAAGAATACAACTTTCTGCTCAGCAAGGTATCGACAAATGTTAACCAGATAGCCCACCGCATCAACGAAACCCGGAGCATTTTTAAGACCGACATAGACGAATTAAAGAAGGAGATAGATAAGATATGGCAGTTACAAAGATCCATGGTATCAAAACTACCCTGGGCCAAGCAATAAAGTATATCTGCAATGAGCAGAAAACCGACGAAAAAGTACTGATATCCTCTTTCGACTGCTCCCCCCAGATAGCGGATCTGGAGTTCAAGTTCCTGCTCCAGAAGAATAAAAGTGGCAGCCCAAATCAGGCATTTCATCTGATACAGTCCTTTGCTCCCGGTGAGGTCACAGGCGAAGAAGCACACCGTATCAGCCAGCAGCTAGCGAACGAAGTACTGCAGGGAAAATACCCCTATGTACTGGCAACGCATATCGACCGGAACCATATCCACTCGCACATCATCTTCTGTGCCGTAAACAGCGTGGACTACTCCAAGTATCATGACTGTAAAAAGACCTACTATAAGATCAGAAATACCAGTGACCGGCTCTGTGCCGAGCATGGCAAATCCGTCATAAAAGACTTCAAGGAAGCTGGCAAAACCTACCACGAATGGTATCATTACAAGAAAGGGGATTCCTGGAAAGCCCAGGTCAAGAAAGATATCAATGAGTGTGTAAAGAAGGCTCTCTCCTATGAAGAATTCCTACGTTTAATGAGGGATAAAGGCTATGAGATAAACGGTGAAACCTTCGGAGAAGGATCCGCCAAATACATCTCCTTCCGTCCCTTCGGCAAGGACCGTTTTGTGAGAGGCCGGGCGAACACTTTAGGTGCAGAATATACAAAAGAACGGATCTGGGAACGCATCGAAGAAAAGACAAGGCTCCGTGCTGAAAAGATGCTCAACACCAGTACATCATCCGGTACCGGAAACGCATATAACAGAGGTGACAGCTATCACGGAATCAGCACTGATTACATTGATACTAATACGGAAAAAATGAAAGAAAATCCTGCCCTGGAGAAATGGGCAGATAAGAATAACCTCAAGACGTTTGCTTCCGTATATGCAGAGTTCGGCAGAGAAAATATCCAGTCAAAAACAGGACGTGCCGACCGCATCGCAGAGCTTCAGAAGCAGATTGCCCACGAGAAGAAATCCATCAATACTATTGACAAAGAAATCAAGCAGTTTGATGAGATTCTCCGCTATGCTAAGTTCTATGTTGATAATAAAAAGATTTATAATAACTACGAGAATTCCAAAGATCAGGAAAGATATTATCGTAACCATTACACAGAAATCGAACTGTTCAAAGCATCAAAGAACTGGCTCAAAAACTCCGGTATAGATCCCGCCACTCTGAAAATCAAAGAGATAGAGGAACATTACCAAAAGCTGATAGCTGACAAGAACACTCTCACCGCCTCTTACAAGGCTAAAGAGCAAGAAATCGAGCAGCTCAAAAAGGCAGAAGAAAATCTCTATAAGTTCCTTGATGAACCCAGAAAGGATAGGCCGGTTTCGGCAAAGAAAAGAGATAGAAATATATCTTTATGAAATAACTAAATCTTTATAACTACGAAACGGCTACTGAAAGTTTTTTCATCAGCAGCCGTCTTTTTATGCATACTTTACTATAACCTGCAATTAACAATATGTATTATAATAAGTACCTTGATATTGCATTTTACATGGTTTATCATTCTATTTTCTTCTTATCTTGATATTTTTTCTTCTCTTTCTGAAGTTCCACCTTAAACTTTTCAATGTGATCTTCACTGGCTCCAGTTTCATAAAGTCTGCGAAGATAGACCCTCAAACCAGACCCTCAAACTAGACCCTCAAACTAGACCCTCAAGATAGACCCTCAACAAGTGGCATTCTAAAGGGCAGCCCCTCACGACTGACCCTCAAATAGATTGGAAAACCCTCAGCAGCTTCTTCACTGATATCTGAAAGGGTGCAGCATCCCTTGCCCTGCATAGAAAGCAGGAAACATGATACAGCAGATATATCCATTCAATTTCCACACCCTTTGAATTAATATAAACAACAAAATCACTATATCTTACACTGAAATTCATCCGCCACCCGTTGCTGTCCCATCTTTTTCTCGACTTATTTGCTCTTGCATATATGACATCAATCAAAAGATAGGAAATAACAATTACTATCAAAACTGATGAAACCATTTACTCTTCTCTTTCCAACCATACAAAGCAACACGCTCCGTCTGCACTGCTTCCTGACGCTATTTGCTTAATTACCCATCCTGAAGACAACAGTTCGTCAAGCCTTTCATATGCCGTACCACTCCCTTGGTTTAAGCAAATAATTTTCTGCTCAACCTTCTTTTTAACATCATTCATTCTGAATACACTCCTTTCTACTACAATATATTTATGGTTAATAACCCTTACAGCCAGTAAGGAATTATCCATCTTGTTGCTTAGCTGTATAATGGTGGAGCAATCGGTATGTCGGCCTCCTTTCTTGGACTTAGCGTCCGTAAATTAGACTGATAACCAGCTCCTCATTTGCAGCGTTCGTTTTCCTACATCATTTCCTTTTCAAGATGTTATTACACCATCTTTTAACTTGATAATTCTATTTGCTTGATTTGCAATTTTATCATCATGCGTTACTAACAATATGGTTTTTCCACTTCGTTGATTAATCTCTTTCAATAAATTCATTATCTCCTGGCCTGTTACGGAATCCAAGGCCCCTGTTGGTTCATCGGCCAGAATCAAAGATGAATTTGCAACGATAGCCCTTGCTATAGCCACCCTTTGCTGTTGACCGCCGGAAATCTTTGAAGGCAGAGAATTCTCATATTCTAGCAATCCCACTTTTTCCATTATTTCTTTTGTCATTATAGCTCTTTTTCTTTTTGCAATCCCCCGTGCTCTAAGCGGAATTTCTATATTTTCCTTTACAGTATAGTCTTTCAATAGTGCGAAGTTTTGGAAAATAAAGCCTATATGGTTCTTTCTAAATTCATCTCGTTTTCTTTGATTTAAGGAATGAACCGGAATATCATTGAAAATGTACTCACCGCAAGTTAAAACATCCATACATCCAATAATATTAAGCAAAGTTGTCTTTCCGGATCCTGAAGCTCCCATAATAGCGACAAAATCACCATCCTGAACTTTTAAGTTTATTTCATTTAAGGCCACAAGCTCTGAAGATCCATTCACATACTTTTTAGTAACATTTTTAAGCTCAATCATATACTCTGCCCTTCTATCTTTTAATGTTGGAAAATTATGAAATATTAAAATTTAATCCAATGATTTATTACCTACATAAATCAATTCTATAATTCTCGTGTTTGAATTTGATCCAAATGAAATTCACTCATTGGTTTTAAGGACATCCACAGGTTGAGACCTTAAAACCCATAACAACTGCGAAAAAATGTTTATAAGCCCCATACCAAAAACAATAATAACCACAATTGGCATTCCTTTAAAGATAATTGCCCCCCATTCTTTTAAATCACCAAGAAAAACCTCATAAACAAAAGTTATCATAAATGATACGATTAAAGAGAACAGTTCTAGTAAACCTATTTCTCCTAGCATATCTTTTGCAATGTAGATCATATTGTATCCAAATATCTTTTTGATCATTAAAGACTTTTGTTTTTTCTTTCCCCATACATATGACAGATAAAACATATTAATTATACAAAATGCAGACAAAGCTGCAAAAATCTTCTTTGCATAACCATTATATGTTTTAGCTTCGATAATTATGCTGTCAAGAACCATATCCTTGTTCATACGATAATTAATGTTCTCTTCCAACGAATAATTCCTTATCCATTCTTCAAAATCCTTCATAATATTGGAAAAGGAAATACTTTTATAGACAAAGATGTTACAATCAAAACCAGCTATGTTATATAATTCTATACTTGAAAGCGAATCCCCAAGAATCAGAACCCTATCATCACTTTCATCGATCATCAGTGGCTCAAAATACCCTATTACCCTAAACTCCATACCCAGGATATCTATAAATCCGCCATCTTCTCTTTCTTTTATACTTTTTCTCCACACATCCCCCAAAATACAGGACGGCTTATCAATCGAATCAAGTGAAAAACCTTTATTGTAACTTATTCTCTCTAATATAGGCTCATTCTGCTCCCAAAGGATATCTACTATGTCCTGGTTTAATATTGAATTCCCAATCGGAAATTCCCCCCGGAGTATAATATTGCCTTTACCAAAAGGAACTTTTCCATTTTTTAAAAGCATATCTCCTTCGAATCGTATTCCATAATCATATTCCTCTTTATACTTTATATTATCTACATTTTCCTGAATTTTTGAAAACTGATAATAAAGGTCAAGCCCATAGAACATAATAAGAAATACCGAAACAAACAGTATCATAAGTAAAACAGAAAACAAGCGGTCATTTACAAATAATCGTCTAATCATTCTCGTACCCTACCAATTACCATTTATAACATCAGGAATAGATTTTTTTCTTAAATAAATGTTCGATACCAAACAAACTCCTGCCGCAATACCAATTGATACCAACAGCGTTATCAACGGCCCATAAACAAACAAAACCCAGCGCAGATAATACATTGTCGATTTTGATATTTTGTTAAGGTTCAGGACCCATAAGTATATTGCAATTGAAATCACATAAGAAACCGCCATTTTTATTAGGTTTTCAATAAATAGAATTCTTGTTATATCTTTATGCCCTATACCATTTGAAAACCATATTCCTATTTCATCCTTCCTTGTAAAGAACGCCATAAGCTGAATAGATAATATTCCCAGGATGGTAAGCACGAGGAATATTACCGCAGAAGCACCAAACCTTGACAAAATCCAATCGGTTCTTGTCATTACTTCATCTATCCTGTCTGAAAGCTTTCCTACTTTCACCATAGTCCCATTTGCCGAAAAAATATTTTCCAGTATTTTTTTCCCTTCATCAAATGAAACCCCTTCGCTAAAGGAAACAAAATTAACTGACGAAGATATAGCCCTTCCGCTTATTTCAGGATTTACCAATAAGACCATATTGTCCAGATTAGTGGTATAGTCAAAGGCCAAACCAGAATCTCCGTTTAAAAGAGTCATGGAATTGACTATTTCTTGATTATTAGACATGATTCCGGTTACTATATATTCACGCCCAGGTCTGACCATAATAACCGTACCTATCGGTATATCACTAAAATTGCTTCCCAAAAGCGCAAAACGCAGATTATCTTTAATGCTGGGAACGTATCCTGATTCTAAAGAGATCTTGTTATACTTTAATGCCGATGCCTGCATGTATACTCCTTGGAACATCCTAGGATCCCTATCGGGCAGTATCTTTAAGTTGGAATTCTGTATCTCTCTTACTTTATCGGTTAAATCCTCTTTATCAGATAAAACCTTTTCTACTTCAACGAATACCGTACTCCATTCTCCAAAGCTGTCTATCTCTTTTGTTCTTAATATCTGCTCATATATTTTATTGCCAATATCTGCGTCAAAAAAAGTTTTGTCGTCAATCAAAGCTACCGCATAACTGTCAATATTATCATTTAGACATTTATTAATAGACCTTCTTCCGCTTCGTAATACTTCAGGAAACACTACAGAAAACAATAATAAAGAAAGACCGATTACAGTTACAAGTATACTGTAAAAAGTCATTCTAGTGCTTGAAGCTCTTTTTTTGACAAAAAACAGGTATCTTGTTATAAACATAATCGACCTCATATTTTTTAATAATCACCTATTCTCGTAGTACCATATGATACACTCAAGAAAAACCAATTAGACTCCTGATAATAATAACATCCTTCATCCTTAAATACTTTCTTACTCATTATATTTGTTTGGCTTCCATTTCTTCCAAACGAACACCATGCCGGACAAACATATCTATAATCACCTGATAACCAAGAAGTCCATGTACCATCACTTCCCACAACAGAAACACTATCATAAAGATAACAAGCTTCCGGAGTCCCCGGATAAGAGTTTACTATCTGTGTCCCTGAAGCAGTTTCACCAAAATTAGCAGTATAATTCCAATAAGTAGCACTGGCTTTTATCCCACTTGAAACAATAATCATAATAAAAGCAATTGAAACTAATAACTTAATTTTTTCATTGAATACGCCTCCTTAACAAAATTTTTCAGTCACATATAACTTCTATATCATACACATCCTTACCGTATGGAATATTTAATCTTCTATCCGTTCCAAGAGTATATTTCTCCCCGCCAATAAGGAACTTTTGACCGTCTTCATATTGGCTCAGATAATTCTTGCTAATTAGTGTATGCTCATTAAGTCGGCTATACAACATAACCAGCTTTGAGCATAAATGAGGTGCCTTTTAAAGTGCTCCCAAATAACAAAAATATAAATTTTGCAAAAAAGCGCAAAAGAATCCTAGCCATTTGGTTTAGATTCATTACCAGTATTGATAGTGCAATAGAGCTACGGGTCGTATCGTCAAGTTTTGTTCTGATCAAGCCTAAGCCATAGCTTCTCTTAGCAAGGCTAAAATCACGTTCAACCTCAATACGATCCGTGTTATCCGCATATTCCTGCTTGCGTTCTTCTTTTGTTTTCTCCTTTGGACGACCCAATGCAGGTCCTGATATCCTGATGCCGTGTTCCTTACAGAAAGCTCTGTTCTTTTGGTTTCGGTATATCTGGTCTACAAGGACGCGCTCGGGATAATGACCTGTTCGCTCTCTGTAACGTTGTATTGCAGTTATCAGTACATCGGCTTCGTTATAAGCATCAAATGAAAGTTTTTCAAGACGAGCAATTCCATTTTCGTCGATGCTCATATCAAGCTTTGCTCCGAATTCAACAGGCGCTTTTGCTTTGCCACGGACTATCGGTCTGATGTATGGCTGTGAGATGCTGACAATCCTGTCCTTCACGGAATGCACCTTGTTCTTGTACATGTATTCCTGCTGGTCAAAGAGCTCATCGATAACCTTTATGCGCTTCAATGTTTTTTCGCTGTATGGTATTTTGGCTTCTTCCACGAACCATCTGACATACAACAGGTCACGATAGACATAAGCAAGCTGCTTCTTGATTGCTTTACGGATTTTCTTTGATGTGCGCTTTTTACATTTGGCAAGGTTCAGATAATCTTTCCTTGCATTACGCCGATAAAGCCTGGGCTTTTCATAATGATATTCATAACAAGTTTTATCAATGATGGCTTCAAGGTTTTCTCTGGCCTCATTTAGAAGATTTACATCCTGAGGATACGAGATATTCTGCGGAGCACATGTAGCATCAAGAATAAGTGTTCCATTGTTGCCTGAGCTGCCTGAACCGGAATCGGAACTGTTATCTCCATTTCCGCCGGCATCTTTATGATCATCATCTTTGGAGTTTTTAATGTTATGTTTCACTATCATTTCATTGACTTCTACAAGAACATCATCTGAAATACGCTTGCGGAATTCAACTAGAAGTGACGGTACAAACGGTGCCTGATCTTGATATTTCGGCAAACCAATAAAATACTGATAATAGGGATTTTCTCTGATCTGTTCTATAAGCTCACGATCAGAATATTCGTATTCTTTCTGGATCATCAGGGAACCAAGGGCAACCCTCAAAGGCTTTGCAGGCATTCCGGTTTTACTAGGAAAAAGTTCTGCATATTTCTCTTCGATAGCATCCCAAGGGATCATATCAGCTTTCTTAACCCAACGGTTATCAGGGTTAAGTTTCATGCCGAGAGGTTGGTTAAAATCTGTAAGTTCTGCTTGACGATTTTTATCAAATTTATACATATGGCTACTCCAAAGTGCAAGGTTTTTTAATGAAAATGGTGTTTTCCCTTGCATTAAGTATACCATATTTATTGATGAAAAGCCAGTATTTTCAATGGTTTTCGGTTGTTTTTTATCTTAAAAAGCAGACACTAATTATATGTTTGTAATGACTGTCATACTGTTCCTTGCTGTATACTGTGGCGGCACCCTTACCTTGCGAAAAGAATTGAGTAGTAGACTTATCGCCAATGGTAACGTTGAAAAATCCAGTCTTTATCCCCGCTTCTATCAAGCGACTTTTTATCTCATTTTCAGTATACTTAAGCCCTAAAAATGTCGGATCATCTGTCAATAAACTCCAAAAAGCATAGTCTTCCCGGCTTATATCGGAAAATATTATTGATTCCATCTTGTCGGTATCTTCCGAACCCAAATCCCATTGAACGGTACCATCAGGGTCTACTCTTTCTATAATTCCTATACGATTAAAATAATCAATAACGGGGTCATTAAATTCAAGCACATTATTAACTGCCGATATTTTATTGTTCCTATTTTCAATCATTTGCATCCCTGTTTCGGAAATATCAACCTGAACAGCTTCATCGCTATTCATATTTTTTTCTTTATGGATTACTTTTGTGGTTTTCTCACATTTACCATATTCAATAAAATTTTTAGTATTAATCGGAAACAGCATACCATCCCCCCTGACGAAAAAAGAAAATTATAGCCATTAGAATTATTTTCATTCTACATTTAATATCACGTTATGGGATCCATTTTAATAGTTTTATGCCTGTTTTGTTTTCCCTGTAAATAAGCTGCTGCATAATATCCCAATCCCTTTCATATTATTGTGTTTTCCAACAGCAGCACGTGATACAATTATCACTTTTCAATAATAACTGTATCACCGTTGTGCCTATATGTCAAATAGCAATTTCATTTTGCTAAAACTTCTAACAAATAAACTGCCAAACTGTTGGATTTTACTTGCTTTTTACAATTATTTTTTTCCAGCTGTTTTCAGCCTAATAGGGTGCATCGGATATTTTCACAATATCCAATGCTATTCACACGAAAAACTTACATTTGTTATATCCTCTCTAGAAATTAAATATGCATAATCCGGCATATCATCAGCACAGAAAACTATAATGAAATACTTTTGATCACAGAGAATAGTTTTTATATTGTATCCCGTTTTGACTTGCAAGTTATATTCTTCTAGCTTTTCTTTCTTTTTGTCAAATTGTAGAACAGAATTACTCCTTCTTATGAAAAATACTGGCTGATTAGAATCGGAATTTATAGCCATTTCAAAATTAGTATTTTTATATACTTCTTTCAAAGTATTATCTTCAACATAAGCAAGATAGCCTTTATTTGATGCATTATATATATACACATAGTTATCAAAGGTCTGCATATCAGAGATAAAATTTGACAATACATAGTCGTGTAGTGATGTTCCCCTTGTTCCATTGACTTATTTTTTATTTTAATCAAATCCTATTGGAGGTGTCTTATCGGGAATCGGGCTGAAACCAAAGGCTGGAAAGATATCAAGCATATACTTGCCATAATAGTTATAATAAAAAACATAGCCGCCGGCTTCAATGCTCAGTTCAACCCTATATTTCTCATCATTTTCTTCAGTATATGTAACGATTCTTTTTAACAGCACTTCTCTGGTAAACTCCTCTGCTTGAAAAACCGGATTCTCCATAGTTCTCTGTAATTCTTTCGGTACGGTCTGCGAATATGGGATCTCATATTTTGTGATATCATAACGCTCGGTCTCCTCAGCTTTAACCCTTAATGTGTCAAGTTCAGGTGCATCCGTGACACTTCGAACCCTTATAGAAAGATTTGACGCTTCCTCCCCTGTTCCGAGGGTAAACCAAATCAATGTAACTCTTCCAAACTTATCTGTCTGTGTATATGCTTCCAAAAAATCATAATACTGGAATAACTTTTCAGGAAGAAGCTCATAGAATGAACTCCCTTGTATCTCATCCCAGCTTAAATACTCCATATCGGGAGCTTTCTGCTTAACGGGTGCACTAGTCGGGATAGCGTTTTCAGAATTAACCGGATTATCTGTTGGCATTTTTTCAACAGCTTTCCAACCGATCGGTGTAGGTGATGGCGTTAAAGTTGTTGCCGGATCATTATCTATTATAGGCATTGGTATCCTTGTTGGAACATCAATGTTAGTGTTCCCGGGATTGTAGTCGCTATTAACAGGATCTTGTCCAACGGGACTCTTAATTTCAAAAACACCACTTATAAATACTACAACCACCAAAAGTACAGCTACCGCCACGCCAGAGATACCAACTATTATATGGATATTGCTTCTGCGCTTCTTTTGTTTTTTCCTAAGATCAATTCTATTGTCATTATATGGATCTGCTTTTTCAATAAGCTCATCATCCAATTCCGTCATTGCAAGCAGATAATCTTTTTTCTTCGTCTTCATAAATGATAGCCTTCCTTTCTCAGTCTGACTTTCAGTTTCTGACGCATGCGATGCAGTATTGAAAGAGTTTTGCTTTTACTGATCCCGTTCTGCTCTGCAATTCTTTCTACAGGAAGAAAATACCAATACTTCTGTATAAAAACTATCTGATATAATTCCTTTTGTCCTTTAAGGAATTCATTGATGCTCTGGATCAATGACTGTTCGTCTATAAGCTCCTCTATTGCATCAAATTGTGCAACAAAATCTTCCACTTCAGAGAAACTCACCACCACTTCGGATCCGCCTCTTTTTTCTCTAGTCAGTTCACGATAACGGTTGATAGCAAGATTTCTAGTGATTTTTGCAAGATACATCCTCAAATTCTTCGGTTCCTGTTTGATGATTGAATCCCAAAGCCGAACAAAGGCATCATTCACGCACTCTTCTGAATCTTCATGATTCCCGAGTATCCCATAGGCAATAGAATAGCAGTACTTACCGTACTTTTTCTCTGTTTCTCGGATTGCCTCTTCCGAGTGTTCCCGATACAACTCAAGAATCGCTACGTCATCCATGAATGTCAACCTCCTAACAACTGTATTTTGAAGCTTCACATATTAAGACAACAAATGAAGTGTCGAAATTGCATTAAAAGAAGTAAATTATTGAATTCACCTTTGTCTTTTAAAATTGTTAATATATATTTTAACATTCAAATTCAACCTATAAAAAATGACGTTTACATCTTCAGATTTTATATGCCGCATACGACCCTAATACTTGATCCTGTTCATTTTTAATTGGCGAGATTGTAAACTTATTTTTCAGCCAAAGCTTATGTGATGCTATATTACCCACATCACAATAGGCTCTTACTTGATAGCATCCATTTTCCCTTGCTATCTCGATATGTTTTTGTATAAGCAAACTTCCTATTCCTTTACATCTTTCAGATTTATCGAACACTTCTATCACATTGATAAAATCCTCGATATACTCAGTTAGTATAGGGATATTTCTTCTAAAAGCCCAAGAAAAACCTTTTATCTTTTTTTCATCATCAACTGCAACTATCAAAATTCCACCTTCATAAAGAACCTGACTGGTATATGGATAAGTATCCAATATCCATTTTTTATCTTCTTCATTCCCTAATTTAATCGTCATATTTTCTCTCCATTCTTATAATCCTAAATCCAGATACAAAGCTTTTCCTTAATCTTCTCCATAAACTTTGCCCTCATAATATAATATACCATAAAGAACCCCGCAAAATTCAGTATTATGTCATCTATATCGAATACTCCACAGCCTGTTACCAGCTGTAAGACTTCTACCAGTATTAAGCCTATAAGCACTATCAGACAATGCTTGAGTCTGGAAGATTTAAACAGAGCCGGTAAAAATATCCCCATAGGCATAAACAGGACCAGATTTCCCATCAGATTATTATTTGCTATATATCCGCTGAGGGTATTGCTGAAAAATCCCTTAATATACGATGCAATGGTTTTAAACGGGATAAAGTTCGAAGTTGAAACCCTGAATCTAAAACTATCCGGCATAGATGAAAGCCGTGCCCTCGGTGCTATCCCACTTCCAAAAAGAATAGCAAACAGGATTGCCCCATAAAATGCTAATAGTCCCCAGAGGGTTATCTTTTGGAACAAGATCTGCTTCTCCCTGCCCTTTATCGAAAAATTAACCAGCAGGAAACCGATTATCCCGGATGGTACAATTACAATCATCATTTCTGCCATGGACTTGGCTGTATAGAACATATGCGGATTAAGCAGGGTATATGCGAGTTCAAATGTAAATACAGCCATTATTATCAGAAGGGCAATGCCCATGAGCAGCCTGAATGCTTTTAATATCTTCATTAACATACTTTTCTAATTATCCTCTAAACTGTTATACTCCGTTACTAAATATGGTGTAGGTTTAGGTTCTGAATCAAATTCCTCCAACTTTGTCGATTGAACATCAATAACAGATTGTGATTTTTTATAAGCAATGACTGTAGACTGCGACTCGGAATCATAAGTTTGATCTATCCATCGGGTTCTATCGGTCATAGGTGTCAACGACAGCAGCGAAACCACCATAAGTACACCGGCCATAAGTGTTCCAAATAGATTCATGTGCTTTTCTGCAACAACTATGGCATGTATCCTTCTTTTTAAGGAGCCGCCGCAAATGCTTGACTGCAGAGACGAATTTCTCTCAAAGGTTAATCCTGTTGCTATCTCAAGAAGAACCCTGCAGTAATCCTGTTTATCCTGCTCACTGATATTAGCCGATACACTTTCATCACACGCATATTCGCTGTCATTTTTAGAGCATCGCACAGCTATCCACATCAATGGGTTGAACCAGTTCAGTGCCAGCATTAACACCCTGACAATATTCCACAAAGGATCCCCATGCCTGAAATGCGTTTCCTCATGCATTACGGAATACTTCAAATGCCGGGGTTCAGCCTGTAATCCATCCGGGATATAAATGCAAAACCCTACCAGCGAAGGAGTATCAATGATATCCGAAGTATATATATTTAGCTTACATATAGGAGATTTCTGTAATAATGTCCTTGATTTTCTCAGTTTACACCTAAAAACAAAATATGTAACTGTATATCCCAGCAGCACGAAAGCAAAGCCCATAAGCCATACATACACAAACATCCCGGATTCAAACTCGGTAATCGAATTCAGTATCTTAGATATGGCTACGGGATGCCGTACTGCTGCTTTTTCTATCGTGGTATCTATAACCGATATGTCCCGTGGGATGGCCGCGAAATGAAACAACAGCATCCTTGCTACAGGTATCAGCCATAAACTATAGATCAGTACTTTACTCACTCGTTTCCAAAGCACTGCTCTTGCAAGTAAAACGGCTGCTATAAGTACGGAGACGGATATAAACGTCCTTATCATTTCATCCTCCTACTTTTTGATGAAATCTAATCAATAATACATTTTGTACCTGGATGATGCAAAAATCATTTCTTCTTAAGGTTTAAGAGTTTACAGATCTCATCAATCTCCCTGTCATCCACCATCTCTTTTTTTACCAGAGTATCTATCATAAGTGAGACCCTTCCATTAAACGCCTTATCCAAAAGTTCTTTTGATTCCTCATACTCTGCATTCTCCCGGGTTACATCAGGATAGAAGGTTTTAGTTCGTCCTTCCTCCACATAATGAACTGTACCCTTTTCAAGCATTCTTTTAAGAAGTGTGATCACGGTGTACTTTGTCCACTTTGTTTCATCATATAGTGCCTTTGTAAGCTGCATTATGGTCATCGGCTTCTGCCATAATAAATTAATAATCTTCCATTCTGAATTTGTAATCTGCATTATTTACCTCTGTATCTTTTCCTTCTTAATCTATAGATTACGAACACAATACTAACGACTTATCAGATTCTTCTATCATTCCATGATATGCCGGGCAGCCTCCATGCCACCCGACATACAAATTAATCCACTATCCCAAAATTCTTATTCGTTTGCCGAAAGAGACGGAGTAACAATGGGTGTACGCCCTTCTTTATTCCATTCTTCGAGCTGCTCATCCGTAGGTCCGATATAAACAGTATTATAATAACCTCCGGAAATCAAAGTGTTATAAGCTTCCCTGCTGCTGACATACCAATAGTCCGGACCTTTATACCACTCTTTCTCTTCAAGCTCCTTCTGCATCTTGTCTAACTTGGCTCTATATTCCTCGTCATCCAGGGTATATTCGATAACCTTCGGAGTATCAGCGCCATTGTCCGCATGGACATTTGTGACTCCCTGCGACACAAACAGTCCTGTACAGACGGCAGCCAGAACTCCTGTTACCGTAAGTAACGCTTTTCTTAACATTATTCCTGACTTTCCTTTCTGCTGACAAATCTGTTTAAACACCAATAATGCCTTGTCTGCTTCAGCACCAGGTGTAT
>JAFXXN010000073.1 GCA_017542245.1 Lachnospiraceae bacterium | reverse complement strand
TGCCAGCTAAACCTCTTTGCATGGCTCTTGGATCTCTCATAATCTAGAAGCAGTACGGTTACTTGACAGAGAAATGCTGGAACAGATTACGGAGAATATGTATTACCAGTACTTCATTGATATCCCTGGGTTTCAGAGTGAACCGCCCTATGTCCCTTCGTTGCAGGTTGAATTCCGTAAGTGCCTGAATGACGAGATCATGATCGAAATTAACGAGATGATCATCGCATACAACTCTCCAGACAGTCCCGGTCCCGAAAACGGAGGCGGAAGAGATTCCGATGAATCTTCCCCAGCTTATCCGCGAGGATTATACATAGATATACGGCATTTCGCCGGAGCATTGAAGGGATTCGCGTATCCCCGATACGCAAAGAGGGAACTCGCTCGGATGCGTCCGGGCGTTTTTCCTCGAAAAAATCAATTATCGTGATATATGCTCTCTATTTTTTTGCACTCTTGTAGTATGCTCACGGTTAAACAGGTCGGCCTCTTTTTTCTTCTGGGCCAGTTTTTCTTTAAAGCATACACGTTTCTGATCTTGCTTTGAGGGAGTTTCGGGCTTGTTGTCTGTAGCAATAGGTCTGGAATCTGAAGCATGATTGATGATGGGCTGCTCTTGAACGGAAACTATATACTTGGAAAATTCCACAGAGAGTGATTCCTTGCTTATTTTTAAGCCGGGAAAGGTCTTTTCTATATTGCTGTCTCTGACCTTCTGACCGGATCCGTTCTGGAATACGATGTGCTTCCGTGAATCTTCCCATTGTACAGACCATCCGGCTTTATCCATTAAAGCTATAAAATCTTCTTTATCCTTAGCTATGGGTATGGCATCCATGATCGCTTTTGCACACTCACCCACATAGCTTTTCTTGGAATCATTGATAAGGAGATTGTATTTATCCTTACTCCATGCGATAATCTCGTCTGTGGCGATAGGAGATCCGTCAAAGTGATGTCCCTTTTCAGCGATGCTAAGTCCTCTGTCATGGCAGAGTTCATTGGTAAATTTCTTCTGACGTTCCAGATCCTTCTTGGTCTGATGCAGCTTAGAGCCGTCAATGTAGGATACACTGTTGGTCACGATATGACAGTGCAGGTGATCTTTGTCCTGGTGTACTCCTAAAAGGCATTGGTGCCCGGAAAAGAACTTTTCTGCGAACTGCCTGCCGATATCTAATACCTCTTCGGGAGTTGTCTGCTCATCCTTATGGAAGCTGATGATGTTGTGGGCACACATCCTTCCTGAGTCCTTATCCCAGAGTATCTTTTCGTTCAGCCAGGTCTTATAGACATCATCGTAATTTATCGTGGGTGCTTCATAAGGACCTGTTATCTCTATATATCCGTCTTTGTTCTTCTCTTCCTTGAGGACATATTCTATAATATTCCTCATTGCCCCGTGGCTTTTTGCTGCTTTATTAACGACCTTATTGATTGCCATTGTGCTTCACTTTCCTTCCTGTATGATGCTATCTGTTCGGATATGGTCTGCAGTTCGCTGACTGTCGGAATTGCTCCGAGACCGTTAGCTACATGTGCCATCTGGTTGACGTTTGTAGCCAGTCCACGGAGCTGTCTTTCAAAGTCGTCAAAATTTTTGTTCAGGCTTTTGAGCTCGGCAACGGTATCGGATGATGCAATAACTGTGTCACGGGCAGCATTGATCATGTAGGCCTGCTGTGTAAGTCCTGATGCATGTATCTTGTTGCAGATGTCATTATATTCGTCATCGTTCATGCGTATGGTTATTGCTCTGTTGCGTCTGCGGTTATGTTGGTCCATAACAGTATGCTGTCCTTTCAGATGTGTGATGATTGTTGCAGTGGTGTAGCAGGACCTGTGTATAAGAATGTGCACGGGAGTTGTACAGTCTTATGCACGGTCGGGGATTCCAAAGGGACACTCCCTTTGGCAGGATGCAAGGGTGGAACCCTTAGACGGATTGATAGATGGATAGCAGATTATCCGGTGGATGATATGCTATGCGGCTATCAAGGAGTCGTGCTCCGGTGTGCAGAGGCGGAAGGCCTTGCTGGGGGATCCAAGGGGGCAAAGCCCACTGGCAAGTTTAACGGAATCGGAAAGCCGGGAGGCTTTTCCGATGGAGTGGTGCGTTATGGCTTGCCATAATGCGAAACTTGCCTTACTCCTCCAATGCGATTTAGAAGCTTGGGCGGTCGCACTGGGGGAGTAAGTGGTTTAGGTCCGGTAAGTGGAGGGGATGCCTAATGCAGGAGTGGGTGAGAGTACATCATCACCGGGACGGGGGGGATGATGTAGGCTCGACCAATCCGTGCATCCCCGGAAAATTGATAGACGCCCGGTGGGCGGGTATCAACTTTTTCGGGGGCATTAGGCTTCCACGGAGATTGCCGGACCGTGGGTACAGCAGGCTTGATGTTTGCAGAAGTGCTGGTCAGATTTGCAGCTCGAATTTGATCTTGCCGGATCGGTAGTCAGCCATAAAGCGTTTGAGTGCGTGCCGGAGTGTGATGCAGGAATGCGGGATGTTGTTATTGAAGGCTCTCCATTCATCGGATACGGACTTCTCGATTTCAAAGGTCTGTCGCTTGGGTTTTTCTGCCGGAACTTTGATGATAATCGTATCTACGTTGTCAGAATCACTGCGGATTTCTTTGTGCCAGCCGTAAGTATAGCCTCTATTTTTGAGCTGATCACAGAGATAGTTGTAGGAAAAATTGCAGTTCATATATGACTGGAAGTCCTTCTTGTGATCGGCAGATTTGGATATCATCTCAAGAAGCTCGGCATCGGACATAGCTTGGCATTGTTCAGGTGTTATCCGGGCAGGTGCGGATGGTGCTACGTTTTGTGTGTAATTGTTGTTATCTGTAAGTTCGTTCATTTGTGTTTCCTCCTGTAATATGTAGGTGACATATATTGGTTGGTGTTAACTGAGTCTGTGATTAACATCTGAATGGTGATATGTGATGCCTAGAATTTAGCCTGGGGTTATCAGGTTATACCCAGTTTTTTCAGCTCTAAGGCTCGTATCTCATCATCAGAATAGTTGCGGCCGATGTATGGCTGATAAGCATGTTTAGTATTTGGTTTAGCAGAATTATGGTTAATGCTATGCTCAGCTGATATGTTATACTCAGCCAGCTTGTCGTATGCTTTTTGTGCCTCGTAAGCTGCTGGGGCATTAAGCAAGGTTGCGAGTATATAGCGGCGGATATAATTCACTTTGGACTTACTGCTGCAAAGACAAGACAGTACATATTTGACAATGGGCATATCTATGGATTTTAGGCGGGAATTCACTTCGGCTCGCTGGTAAGTACAACCTTTAATTGAAAGTCCCGGAGAGTTGGAGATAAACTCCTGAGCCATAACCTCTGCTATGCTGGTTATGAGTTCTGCTTTATCAGGCATACTGGTGAGTAACTGGTCAAAGCTTATCTGGGTTTTAACTTCATCTAAGACTACAGAGTATGGCTTCTGATTGGTTTTTCGTACTAAATGCTCATTTGAAAAAGAATCACGCTGTTCATCGTCGTCATCCTTTTGGGGAGCGATAGCAGTGAAGGATAGATGATATATATTATCTCTTTTTAAACTCTCTTTATCATTTATCTTATTATAGGGATCAGATTTGGTCTCTCTAGGGAGTTCATGTACGAACTCTCTAGAGGGTTCATTTTTGGTCTCTCTAGAGAGCTCATTAATGAACTCGCTGGACGATTGGCTACGATTCTCACTGTTAGTGGCTTGTTGATACTCTTCTGTAGTAGCTGCAGACGAGTAGCGCGTAATGTAGACATAGTCCGGGTTACCTTGTCCATGGGATTCAAACTTCACGAGACCTCTATTTTTTCCAAAGCATTCTTTCAGTTCCTTGCGAACTCTCTTTGCTGTAGATTCACTACAATTCAGAAAGTCACAGATCATCTTTGTGGAAAAATTAATATAGACTCTGTTTTCACTGTCTGTTTTTTGGTTTTTTTCTTGCCGCATAGTATCAAGGAGCTTCACATAAAGTAGTTTTGCCTTACTTGATAGTTTTTGACAGACCGGGTCTTCAAAAAGGAAATTCGGCAGTTTCATGAAAAGGTGATTATTTTGTTCGTTTGGATTATAATATTCATGTGTTTGTGCAGATGAAGGCATATAACTTCCTTTCAAATAAATATTGACATTCACTGGTTAAATTCGTACAATAATATATAAATTCGTAGCTGAATACTTTATCTATAGGTACAATTTAGGTACAATTAGAGTAGTAAAAAGCAGATTTTTTTAGGAATTAAATACTGATTTGTACAGAACGTGATTAAGACAAAGAAGCAGATCTTTTTAGTAATTTTATTCAATAAGAAGCCTTCAAAACTCAAAAACACCAGTAAAATAGGCATTTCTGGGCATAAAGAAAAGGCTCCAGTCTATAACTGAAGCCTTACGTCATCGCAGGGATAGCAGGATTCGAACCTACAGATGACGGAGTCAGAGTTCATCACCTGCTATCTTGAACATTCAGTGTTTATCAGCATTCGGCGGTATTTTGTATTTTCTTTCTTACAATTATTCTTACAATTTTCAAATAGAAGAGTATATCTGAAACTTAGCATATTTAATCTCGGACTACAAGTTACATTTGTTATTTTTCCAATCTGTGTTTGGGCAGCGGAACAACGTTCCTGGTCTGGTTGCCGACACGGATTCTTTTACGTGTTGCTATATAGTGTTTGATTACGGTTTTCTCATCATCGCCAAGGTAGGCTGCGATATCAAGGGTGCTGGCTCCGTTTTCATGGGCTATGGTGGCATAAGTTCTTCTTAAAATGTGAACACCGGAGACATCCTTGCCTAACCCTGCATTCTTATAGATTTTGTTTATATCTGTACCAAAACGAGAGGGTTCGGTTGGCTTTCCCTCGCTGTTGATCTGTACATAATCATCAGGATTAGTAGCTCCAGAGTTTTTACATATTTCTTTCAGAAGTTTCTCGGCTTCCTCTGACAAAACTAATTCACGAGCGTGATTATTCTTAACTATGTTCTCACGTGCTGTATATACCGGTTCGCCATCTTTAGCATTACGGTCTTTTGATATTCCTCTGGTTTTTGTAATTGAAATAGTATGTGCTTCGCGATCCCAGTCACTTAAGCGTAAGGCACAGTATTCGCCGCTGCGAAGTGCGGTGGCAAGAATGAATAAGGTTCCGGGGCCATATTGATAGATAGGTTTGCCTCTTTCGTCAAGTTTTGCAGCCTCGGATTTTAGCTTTTCTATCTCTTCGTCTGAAAGAACGATTATGTCTGAATCTGTGGAATGTTTGTCTTCAAGATTTGAAAATCTGTGCTTGAGCTTGTCCTTAATAGGATTGCATGGATTGACCATAAGCATTTGCTGGGAAATAGCCCAGTTGTATGCTGAATTGATCACATCAAAAGCTTTTTCAATGGATGATAATGAAAGCCCTGAATCATTTATTAGGCCTTCAATATGTCTGTTGACATCTTGAAAAGTGACTGCAGCAACCTGAAGCTTCCCGATAGGGTACTTTTCAATCTGGTTTCTTATGGTGCCTTCGCGTCTGTCGGCAGACTTGCCCTTTAATCTGTCCTTTTCAGATAGATGTTCGTTGAGATGCTTATAACAGAGCTCTGTTAAGGTGATTTTTGAACAATCTTCAATGCTTAAAGGTATAGACGTTATTTGTTCAAGCTTCTTTTTCATTTTCTCTCGACATTCTGTCTTGGTTTTACCGAGTGTGGTGAGAATGTTTGGCTTGCCGTTTTGTTTATAACCATGCTGAAGACGGTATTCATATCCGCCGTATTTGTATGGACGGTAACATCCTGACCCGTTTGTAGATCTTTTTCCCATATGTTTCTCCTTACTTAATCTTAAATTCTCTTCCGGCATATTGGTTTGCCCAGGCTTCAAAATTTTCCTTGGTAACAAGGTAAGTTCTTCCCAGCTTGATTGCGGGAAAGCCTTTTGACTTCATCAAAGCGTAAGCCTTGTCTCTCCCGAGCGTAGTCAGATTTTTTACGTCTGTAACGGTATAAAAAGATTTATTTTCTATACATAACTGGCTCATACTTCGTCCTCCTTCCCTATATTATTGAGGCAGGCAGCCTCGTACCATTTTCTGTTTACTTTACCCGCAAATATAATTGCGGTGGGGTGAGCAGCTTTTAACTGTTGATTAAGCTCTCTTATAATCTGATAGGCTTTGGTTTTTGAGATATCAAAGTCTTGAGCTATAGTTTCTGCATCTACCCAGAGTTTGCTGTTCTTTAACATTTAGAAAACCTCCTTATGTTTATAATTGAATAATGTTGAATAGAATGGAATAATTGCAATGCAAATATTAGAAGATGTAATATTTATAGCACATAAATATTAGGATGTCAACATAAAAATTATAAAATGTAATATTTTGTAAAAAAATATATAAAATGCAAAATTTTACTTTATCTTTTCTAATATTTGTGGTAGAATAAATAGAAGAACTTAATGAGAGGAAGGCAGGAACAGAATGGATACTCAATATTATGTAGAGCAGGGAATAAAGAGCTCTATCAGTGATAGAATTGCTCTGTTACGTACAGAAGTACTAAAGATGAATCAAAAGGATTTTGCAGAGCTGGTGGGTTTATCTCAGTCCACCCTTTCACAGTATGAGGGCGGGAAAATGCTTCCTTCTATTATGACAGCCCTTACTATAGCTATGAAATGCAATGTTTCGCTTGACTGGTTATGTGGCCGGGATGAGATACATTTGTCAAACCTTGCTAATGTTATGGCTTGTTTCTTTGAACTGTATGAGATAGAACAGTTTAAGATTGAAACGGAAATTCATAATAAGGTCGATATGGAAGATAATAATGAGACAGATGAGGAAAAGCGTAATTGGGTAGCATTTAAGGTGTTTTATAATGATTTCTGGCATGATAAGAAGTATAAATACAGTGTTGACATCTGTAATATAATAGAAAAGGCGTATTCATTGACTCAGGATTGGAAGAGCTTTAGATTGTCCCAGGACAGGTATGATCAGGAGAAGATGAAATGGATTGAAAGCTATAAAAACTCTTTGATAACAAAGGATGATGACCACAGCAGCTTGTCCGAAGATGAACAGAACCGTCGCCGGATAGAAATAATGAGAGCTGAGCTTGAGGCTATGGAAAAGAAGAATAAAAAATGATTTTGTTATGTTCCTTGAAAGGAGATGATAAGGTATGAGTAAAAGAGATAAAGAAGTATTAAATATGCAGCTAGTATTAATCCCTTTGTTATCAGATGCATGGTCTCTGTCATATTCTGATTTATCGGAGATATTTAAAAAATATGGGGTGCTTAATTATATTGATGTCTGCTACGAAATGTTTAATTCAACCGGAAATCAGGGAATAATAGATGATCTGGAAGAATTTATTGAGATGCAAGGGGGAAGCGTTGCATGAAAAAACTATATCACGGGAGCATATTTGAATTTGATGACATTGATGTAAATAAAGGCAGAGGATATAAGGATTTTGGGAGGGGGTTTTATACTACTGCTGTAGCTTCACATGCTGAGAAACTGGCATTACGTAATAAAGCAATAGCAGAGAGACGTAATGTATTACTTGACAAGAGTAAAGATTCATCCAAGAGAATCCCTGTGGTTGCATATAGATATAACTATATTTGTTCAGAACAATTTGAAAACTTAAAAGTGAAAATCTTTGAAAAAGCGGATAGTGAATGGTTAAGATTTATAATAGAAAACCGTCTGAGTAAGGATAGCGTACATGATTATGATATCGTTATAGGACCAACAGCAGATGCAGAAACTACAACTATTATCAATGAATATTTTGATGAATTGAAAGAATCAGGGTATGCTGAGGAAATTTGTCAAAAAGTTATAGATGAATTGAAACCGGAAAATCTTCCTAAACAGTATTTTTTTAGAACAAAAGAGGCTATTCAGACATTAAAATCAGATACAATCAAGAGGCAGGTGATTAACTGATGGTTAGTAGTGCAGCAAAAAAAAGAGCCATACGTAGTCTATCGGCATATTTAGTAGAGAGGCTTATGACAGAGAAAAACCTATCAAGAGATACTGCGTTAGAAACTTTAATGAAAACATTATTATATGAAATGTTAATGGATCCGGAAACAGATATGTATCTGGAATCCAGAGAATCTCTGTGGGAATATTTAACGGATGAAATGAACGGAAAGCCGGAGAAACTGTTAATTTTTTAAAATACAAATCCCGTCATAAGATAACAAAACTTATGGCGGGATTCTTTTACATTCAAGCGTTAAGATTACATCCACACACTAAAGCTTGACTGCCCGTAACCTGAGTAAGCATAACCTCCTCTTCGGTTGTAGGCGGAAGGACTTGTGGCGGTGGCAATAGCGTTTGACCTGTTCAGAAGCTGTGAAGCGTAAGAGCCATAGCCTTTGAAAAGTGTCTTTACGGCGGAAATATCTGCCTTATCGAGTTTGTCCTGGTCAAAGGACAGTTTGTTGTCTTCACCGACAGTTATACCCGCTTCTGAAAGCAGTTTAGAATTTATGGAAGTGGTTTTAGTCATCCAGGCACCATTTCTGAGTACCGACATGGTATCAGAATTTCCGGCACCTTCAACAACCTTATTGTAATCTTCGGTAAATTTCTGTAGTGCTTTCCCTATTGCCTCACGGTCATAATCCTGTTTAACAGTCTTCTCACCGGTCTTTTCATCTGTTTCTGTAATATTCTTCTTTTCCCAAAGAGATTCCTTCATGACATCCTTTATGGAATTACCCATAGAAGTTGCATTCTGTGCAGTGAGCACGGAAGGATTGTCTTTAGATTTCAAAGTGCTTTTAGCAGATGGATTCTTGGCATAGTAGGCATTCATCAGTTTGCGGTATGATCCGCTTGTGATGGTGCTGTAGTCATTAAAGTTTATGCCACTGAGTCCGGATAACAATGAAAGACTTGAATTCGAAGAGTTGTTCCTATAGTTGCTATAAGAGTTGTATCTGTTATAAGAACTATAGGTGCTTGACCAAGGCTCTGATGCGTAACCTCTGATGTATGGCATAACGTTTACCTCCTTTCCTTGAATGTAGCAGGCAATATGGCATATTGCCTCATTTCTTATATCGACTGAATTTTTATAGGTTATAATAGTCGTTTTATGTCATTTTATAGTCGTTCTATGCTGTCGGGGTTGCAAAAGATTGGTGAAATGACGATACTATAAGCAGAAATGGGATGATTTTATGGATTTTTAGGGAGTAGCCTACAATGCGGCAATCAGTATCGTAAAATGAACCCCAATATAGCAAGAGAAGGTAGATTATGAATTTTGTAATATGTGATGATGACAAGGTAGATGCCGGAAGGCTTAAGGTATTACTTGAGAAATACAGTAAAGAAAGTGGCATAGATTCGACTATTTATGAATATAACTCAGGGGTAGACCTGCTTAGTAGTATAAATAGCGATATAGACGTGATCTTCCTTGATATCAACATGGACGATATGGATGGACTGACAATCGCGAAGAGGATACGGGAAAAGATGGAAGAGATTCCGATTATACTGGTAACAGCATTTATGAGTTATGCACTGGACGGATATAAGGTAAGAGCCAGCCGGTTCCTCTTGAAAGATGACCTTGATAATACCTTTGCCGAGTGCATGGACGACATTATGAAGGAAATCCGCAGAAAATCCAAAATCATAGTCTTGGACTGTGTAGAAGGAGAGGTAAGGATCAAGGCAAATGATATTATTATGATTGAAACCAGCGGGCATAAGAACATCATCTGCCTGAAGGAACAGAAGTACCAGATCTATGAAAAGCTGGACGTACTCACAGAAAAGCTTAAAGAATATGGATTTCTGCGGGTGCACAACAGTTATCTGGTGAATATGGGGCATATACGGAGCATTAACAACTATATGCTGACACTGGATGACGAAAGACAGCTTCCGGTGCCTAAGGCAAGATACAAACAGGTAAAACAGGAATACACATTGTTTGTGGGGAAAGAATTATGATAGAATGGGCGATTACAGTTATTGCATGTGCTATGGAGACCGGACTATGCATATTTTATTATGATTCCTTTATGATAAATGTTATGACTAAGTTGCAAAAGGTCATATCATTTATCATACTTTGTGCTGTTGTGATAGGTAATGCTACACTGTTTGAAGTGATACCGGGGGAATACTATTCGATAAAGCTTTTAACATATATCGCAACCCACATGCTTTTTGTAAAACTGTGCTACCGTTCAGGCTGGGTGATGAGTGTATTCTTTTCAAGCTCGGCTATACTCTTGCAGATTTTGATACAGTCGGAAATCTGTGTATTGTTTAATGTTAACAGTAGCGATAACTATATTTTTATAAATCTGATGGCATGTTTGGCCTGTGTTATCTCGCTTGGAATTGAATTTGTGTTAAGAAAGAAACTGACCTTGATAAAAGACTATCTAAAAAAGGAGCCTGTAATACTGAAAGGCTTTATTTGGCTTCCTCTGGTTACGGCTATCGTAGCGATGTTCTTTTATGTGTTCTTTTTGTCGCCATCGCCTTTGATGCTTTTTCAGGGGGTTGTTTCAGCAATATTGCTTGTAATCAATATAGGATCAATGTTCTTCTTACAGGAATCATTAGTCAAGGATGAACGCTTGAGGATGTCTGAGATACAGATGGAGAGCAAGGTAAATCAGATACAGGCATTTCAGGATATGCAGTCATTATATGAGCGGCAGGGGCGGAAATTGCATGATTATAAGAAACAGCTGATGACGGTTCAAGATCTTCTAAAAAACGGAGAGAATGAAACTGCAGTTGAGTATATCGAGAAACTGACAAAGAATATAGCAACCGAGATGTCCGAGGTTAATGTAGGGCATCCGGTGGTCAATGCAGTCCTTAACCAGCAGTATCGAATAGCTAAAGGCAAAAATATTGGTATGACATTCACAGTAAGTGATCTGCATGAAATCAATATTGCAGACGATGATTTAGTTGTATTGCTCGGAAATCTGCTTGAAAATGCCATTCATGAATGCGAAAAGGTCATATCACTAGGACGGACGGCATCAATACAAGTTAAGCTCATTGAGAAAGAAGAAAACTTTATCATTACAGTGTGTAATCCGGTGACCAGTAAAAAGGAGATTGAAGATAATAAAGTACTGGGGATTCAGAAAGATGGGCATGGCATAGGACTATCCAATGTGGAGGGCGTGGTTGCAAAATATAATGGCAGTTTTGCAATCTCATGCGATGAAAAAGAGTTTACAGCGGTGGTTATGATTTAACGGTGCTACAGGTAAGCGTCGTTTTATGTCATTTTATGGGCTGTTTATGATGGACGGGTTTAGGATGTATAGGGATATGACGATAGATTTTATAACAGACATATAAACGGATTTTATCATACGCAGGGAGGGCGAAAATTATGTCGATCAATATTAACTACAGCCAGTTTTATAAAGGAACAGAACAAATAAAAAGTTACGGTGCAGCAAATGGTAAGAAGGATACTCTTGTCCGTTATGAGTTTAATACAACTGATGAGAAGGGCAATAAAATCATGGACAAGATGTCCAAGGAAGATTCCTTCAAGACTATGAATGCCATAAGGGAGCAGTATGGTGAAAATGTGATCGTAGAGTTCTCAGGTGATGGATTGACGGCTTTTGAAGAGAATAAAGGGAAAATGCATATACCGGAGACACCTGCGAGAGAAATACCGGAAGGAATGATCGTGGAGTTGGAAGGACCAAAGGTTCTGTCGGGAGATGAAATTAAAAGAACTCCGAACTCTAAGAGTGGTGATGAAATACTGGCAGATATGCAAAAGACAGACTCTAAAGCTTTTAAGGAATATCAGGCACTTAGGGAAAAGAGCCAAACTCAAGGATTTGATCCCTATGATAATGAAGTAATATTCATGGCAAGATGGCAGATGAAAAGAGAATTCCCTCAGCTTGAAGTATGGAAAAAGATGGAATCGGACAATAAGGATACATCCATAGATAATAAACCCATTATGACTGACTACAACAACGAGTTTGCTAGCAGAATGCCTTCAATATATGGAGATAAGGATAAAGGTGGGAATTACATAAGGAATTTTATCTCAGTATCTGATACTGCAAACAATATGCTAAAGGTATATGCCTCACTTTATGATGAGATTGTAAAAGGCTATGAAAATGGGACACGAGAAACATATGTCGAGGACGAGAATGCTGAGGGAGGCTATCGTAAGCTTACCATGGAAGAAGAGCTTGATGAGCTTGATAAGGCATATAAAGGTTATGTAGAAAGGTATGAAGCAACCAGGGATGATCATGTGATAGAGATCTTATCAGCTCATGCGAAAAAGATATCAGAACTTAGTGGCGGAAGGACAGATATCGCAAATGAAGCGGATATTCTTCTGGAGAAGTATAAGGCGGATCCTGTTCAGAAAGAATTCAGCAGTAAGATGATGGAGGCAGCACGGTCGTTTGTTCAGCAGTATAAATCTAGTCAGGGGATAGAATTGAATAGCCTGTTATCTGGGGTAAATGATTTATTCTGCAATAAATAGGGTGAATTATAGCGTGCAGAAGGTGGAGATTGAAGAAAACAGGGGGCAAAGAAGTTCAAAGGACGGTCATGGGATAGGGCTGTCGAATGTGCAGGGAGTAGTTGAAAAATGTGATGGAAACTTTGCGATTTCCTGTGATGAAAAAGAGTTTGTGGCAGTGGTGATAATATAGGCATGGTCGTTTTATGTCATTTCATGGTCTGTCCGTGCAGAGGGGTTTATATGTGAAACGTAGCATCCGAAAAAGAGATTAGATAAGTATATCTATCCCGTCATAATCGGATGAAACGGATTTCAGGATTAAAGGTCAAAGGAGGACGAGAATATGGCAATGGAGATTTCAAGTAACTATAGCGCATATGAAAGCATATATGCGGTTCAAAAGACTGAAACAGAAAAGGTAAAATCCCAAGAAAGTGGTAGCAGGAAAAGCAACAATGAAGAATACCTTAAGAGCTTGCAGAAACAAGTACCATACATGAAACTACGAATTGGGAGTGCTGTAAATGCAAAAAATGATGGTCAGGTGGATGTTTTAGATATAAATCCCAAATTGCTTGAAAAAATGCAGAAAGATCCCAAAGCAGCTAAGGAGTATGGCCAAAGAATAAAGGATGTAGAGAATGCTCATAAATTTGTTGACAGTTATTTGAAGTCAACTGGAAGCACTGTAACTGTAGTGTGTAGCCATGCATACTTAGATGAAAATGGAAATTATTGTAACTTTACGGTATCAGTTCATAAAGACACGTTAAATGAAAAGCTACGCAAAGAAGCTGAAGAAAATGCAAAGAAGCAGATTGAAAAAACTCGTGAAAGTCTGAAGAAAAAAGCTGAAGAGTTGGAACAGAAGATAGAAGAAAAGGAACAGGAAACCTCAGTTGAAGAAATGATTGATAAGAAACTTGCTGATTCAGAGGATGGATTTATTTATCTGGATGATAAGGAAATGCAGCAAGTAATTCTGAAGACTAAAGAAGAAAATGCGAAGAAGGAAGCAGGAACATACCTTGATGTTCAAGTGTGAATCATAGATAGTCAAGGAGGACGGGAGTATGGCGATGGAAATTAACAGTGTATATGGTAATTATGCAAGTACCTATACGAATTCAAAAGAAATAAAACAGACAAAGGATACAAAGTCTGCTGGCGAAACAACCAAGGCAAGAGAAACAAGAAAGACAGAATCAGTTCAACAGAATACACAGGATTATTTGAAATCTTTGAAAGAAAAGTATCCTGATGTGAATATTACGGTAGGAAAAGGGACTAATTCAAAGAGTTTTATGAACTATATGCTTGGCTCATCGGGCACGAGTAATATATACATAGAAGATAATATTTTGCAAAAGATGGCTTCAGATCCAAAAGTTGCATCGAAATATGAAAAGGTTATTGGAGATGTTGTCAAAGACGGAGAAGAGTGTAAAAAAGCTATTGAAAGTCAAGGCCATCAATGCTTAGCCTGTGGAACTCAAATAGATGGAGAAGGCCGTGTGACTTATTGGTCGGTTAGCTATAATCCAAATGCGGGAAAACATAATGCAGAGCTTCGAGCAGAGAGACAGAAATCAGAGCAGACGATGAAGGACTCTATCGAGGTATCGAGAAAAAAGAGAGAAGAACAGGCTAAAAAAATCGAAGAAAAACAGACTGAACGGAGAGCGGAAGAAAAAGATCGAATGGAGCTTATGCTTGCTGAAGGAAAGAATGTAGATGAAATTATTGCTGCAATACAAAATGGAGAAACGAAAGCATTTTCTGAAATTGCCACTGGTGGGATTGATGTTGGTAATCGCGTCAATCTGACAGTCTGATTATATTATATTTTGAGAAGCCTACTATCAAAAGACAAAGGCAGATTCAATATAATGAAATGGAGATGGTTATATGAGTTTACGTATAAACGGATTTAACGATGGTCAGTGGGGGATGTTTGAAGGCGTTGCCAAAAACAGCAAGCAGTATAAGGCTGTATTATCAAAAACAACGGATAAGGTTAAAAAGGATGCGAACGAAATAGAAAATGGAGTATCTGTATCGATTTCCAAGGTTGGTAATGAAAAAGCTAATGATATTAGCAATACGAATCTAATAAAATCGAAAGATAATGCTGTTGTTCTAACCGATCCCATAATGGATGCTTGCTCGGAATATGGAACCTTAATTTCTATAAATGAGAACGGGGTTCCGCAGTGGGAAATAAATCCGGGGAATGAAGCAAAGTTTGATAGAGCAGTTGAAGATGGACTGAAGAAATTAGGTGGCAGAGAAAATTACAATTTTTGGATGCGTCTAACACAGAATCCTACATTTATGGGATTGACATATTCGGCGGAGGACACTCGCAATCGGTTGCACAATGCGGGCATACAAAAAGGGTTCTTTCAAGTAACGGTCGGAGATCATACAGCAACTCAATTCTTATCAGAAGGCAAGAATGCAGCAGCGGTTTATAGTAAAGCATATTATGATGACCAGTATTATAATTTTATTAAAAGTGGAGGTATCTCAAGAGACTATAAATCCGGAGATGTATTTAGGATTGGCGGAAAGGAATATACAGTTGATAATAATGGGAAATTAGATGTGCCTTATGGAGAGGATATTTGGGATGTGGAATATCCGAAAACAAAGGTTGAAGAGATTAAGGACTAAGGCTATGGCAATTGCGATAAGCAAATGTGGTGTACAGATTATAAAATAGGCTCGCCCAAGAAAGCAAGCCTTATTTTCTGCCATTTTTAGATTTCATCGCTGATATTATGGTATCCTTCTTGGGCCCGTGCGATTAGAAAAAACAGATATTGTGTGATCCACTTTGGAGCAACAAAAGAGGAGAGTTATGGTATGAGTTGGGGAAATTCGTATCAGAATGGAACTGGAGGTAAGGTTTGGGAAGCACAATCCAAAGGAAGTTTTTGGACAAAACGTGCAGAACAGAAAAAGATTCAGGATAGGATAGATAAAAAAGCTGCTGAAAAGAAAGAATTGGAAGAAAAATGGCTACAGGAAGCAGCTGAGAAGAGACAAGCATACACTGATTTTCTTAATGGAGATAAAGTATTTAAGACAAACAATATTTCGGAAATAAATGATTTCTTCCAGATGCCATCGAATCCGAAAGTAGCAGGGATATTATCAGCGTATGAAGCCGGTACATTTGCGGGTGGCGGACTGATATAAATAATCATAGATAGTTGAATACCGCTCGGACCTTTCCGGGGAGCGGTGCGGCTCGGACTGACAGATGAGCTGCGGAAAGGAG
>JAFXXN010000072.1 GCA_017542245.1 Lachnospiraceae bacterium | reverse complement strand
TAAGGTATACATAGCCGCCGGTTCGGATAAGGTAAAGACATTGTATGCAAAAGTAAGAGCCTATAAGGTGATTGATGATAAAGGAACTCGTGAGTATACGGATTGGAGTTATGTATCTGTAGATATTGATTAAATATATTAATAAAGACTTTCTACTAGTTTATGTTTGAAATAGATTAAGAGACATCATTTAAAATCAATAGACACCGTTTTTGATAAGTGATATGTTTATCAGAAATGGTGTTTTTTCTATAGGTAAAAAGTTTTCATAAAAATGTGGGTCAAAATTGGTCAAAAAATAACTGTTATTTTTTATAAATATATATTGTAAATTATGTAAGATAATTTGCTATTTTTCGTCTTATATGATATAGACATAAATGACACACCTTGCAAGGAGCTTTTATGACAGATACTGATATAATTGATATGTACTTTGCCCGTGATCAAAGGGCAGTAGAAGAAACCCAGAAGCGTTATGGGGGATATTGCTATTCGATAGCCCAAAGAATGCTTGACAATAAGGAGGATTCCGAGGAGTGTGTAAATGACGCACTTCTTTCGGCATGGAATTCTATCCCTCCAAACAGGCCCAAATACCTCAATCTGTTTCTGGCGAAGCTTACCAGAAATAGAGCATTGGACAGGATAAAGGCTGAGAATGCAAAAAAAAGAGGGGGCAGTGAAGTAAATCTGATTTATGAAGAACTGTCAGAGTGTATCGGTGACGGAAGGGATATTGAATCGGAGCTAATGGCTAAAGAATTAAGTCAGGCGGTGAACGATTTTACTTCTGAACTTCCGGAGCGTGAAGGAGATATACTTATCCGCAGGTATTTTTTCATGGAGTCGGTTAAGGATATTGCGGAAGAATATGATATGACACCCGGAAATGTCAGTGTGTCGTTGAACAGAACAAGGGCAAAGTTAAGGAAATACCTTGAAGCTAATGGGTATATTTAAGAATGGAGGCTTTATGAAGGAACAGGATTTATTGGAAAGTTTTTCGGGAATAAATGAGGAACTCCTGAAAAGGAGTGAAAATAATAAAAAAACCGAATCAAATGAGACTAAAGCAGCCGAGAAAAGTAACGCCAAAGCCGGTAGTTCCTGGCGAAAACTGGGATATATTGCCGCAGTGCTTATGCTTACAGCAGGTCTGATCATATTGTTTATACACATAAGTAATAAAAACGATAGCGATGTTTCAGATATCCAAGGACAAAAAATTGCAAATAAAGAGAGCGAAAAGGTGGCAGAAGGCGGAACAGGGTCGGAATTCCTTAAGACTTACATAGTATCAGCCGCAGAATATCCGACCGCACTGAAAAAACCGGATTTCCATGATTTTGATCTGAATGGTGACAACACATGGGACGGAGATGAAAATAAAGCGTACTTTGAAGCCCTTCAAAAATGGGGGAATCTGGTCGCCGAACAGAAGAATATTGAAGGATATGATCCTGATGCCGGTAAAAAAGGGATCTTAAGTTTTAATTCCAAGGCTATAGGGCAGTTTCTGAAAGAGAATAATCATGAAAATAGGGTGTATTCACCCATAAATATTTATATAGCTCTTGGTATGCTGGCAGAAACGTCAGAAGGGAATACTAGAAAACAAATACTTGACCTACTGGGAATAGAAACTATAGATACCTTAAGAATACAGATGAAAGGCCTGTGGAATAGCGTTTACTCAGACGATAAGATAAAAAGCATTCTGGCCTCTTCCATATGGCTTAGGGATGATATGGAATATAATAAGGAAACTATGGATAGCCTGGCTCGAAACTATTATAACTCATCTTTTTCAGGAAAGATGGGTTCAGAAGAGTATTCGGAAGCATATAGAAGTTGGCTGAATGATCAGACCGATGGAATCCTGAAAGAACAGATTTCCGGATTAGAGTTAAATCAAGATGCTATTATGTCTTTGGCGACGACGGTATGTTTCAGTGCCAAGTGGCTGGACGAGTTTAATAAGAATGACACCACGCTTGATACTTTCCATACCGCGAGCGGTGATATTAAGTGTGATTTTATGCACAGATCTACTCAAGGGGCATATTATTGGGGAGACAAATTTGGTGCTATTGTAAATTGGTTTGATGGTGCAATGGGATATATGTCATATATACTGCCTGATGATGGTGTCAGTGTATATGATCTGCTCCAGGATGAACAAGTAATGAACTTTGTAAATCAAGGACTTGAATATGGCCAGTCAAAGCGTGTGATCATAAATATGTCAATCCCTAAGTTTGATGTTTCATCTAAACAGGACATTGTTGGAAATCTCGAGAATCTTGGTATAACCGATGCATTTGATATAACTAAAGCTGATTTTTCACCTGTTGCTGATTCATCAGAAAATATATTTATCAATAAAGTGGAACATGGTGTACGTGTGATAGAAGATGAAGAGGGAGTAAAAGCTGCCGCTTATACGGTTGAAGATTATGCTACTGCTGCTATGCCACCAGAAGAAAAGGTGGATTTCGTAGTTGACAGACCATTTATGTTTGTGATAAGTTATGGTAATGGAATACCGATGTTTATTGGGATAGTGGAAAATCCGTAGAAGAAACAGGGAGGTACTTGCAATGAAGAGATGCTTGATACTTTTGCTTGTTCTCGCTCTAGTGACTGCATTAATTGGATGCTCTGAAAAGGAGCCGAGCAAGGAGTCTGATGTGAAGAATGAAACGGAGACTGAGATATCAAATGCTAATATAGAATGCACGTTTAAGGCAGTGGTTACTGAAGTGAGTGAAAATGGATTCTTAGTGGAGCCAGTTCCCGGTTCTGATGAATTGAGATCCTCTAATATGTTTTCGGTATCTAAAAATGCCATAACGGATAGTTCGCAGCCTGAGGTAGGCAATACCTATGAGATTGTTTACGATGGCAGAATCATGGAGACATATCCTGCCGGTCTTGGAAAAATTTCAAGCGTGACGCTTATACCAGGGCAGAAGGAAGAGGGAGAACCGGAAGACAATGGTACAGATGCTCAGACTAAAGGTAAGGTTACAGAAACTCTTGAAGAAAAATCAGATAGTATGGTGGAGTTTGCGACAGAACAGCCCGGTTCATTAGCTGATGCTTTAGAAACGGAATACTCGGACTTCTCTCAAGGCATTTATGACATGATAGCTGAAGACTGGAAAAAGTATGATGAAATGGATGAGATGCAGAGAATTTGTTCCAGTCATATATCCGGATGTTGTAATATGCAGTTTGAAACATGGGATAAGGCTACAGAGTTCCTTGGAGTCACTCCCTGGAATCCATTAGAAAATGCAGATTGGGTTATTAAATCGAAAGACAGCCAGAATAGTAGTCAGGATGTTATGATGCTTGACTATAGGACTGAGTTTTGCGGATATCGTGATGGCAGACTTGCAAATCTTGAACTTATGAGTGATTATCATCTTGATTCGGGCTTTGTTAATTTGATCATAACGCTTTATAATGCAGCAGGTAAATGCATTGCATGGCCGGAAGATGAGCCGGGAGGTGTTACGGATTTAGCGTTTTGTATAGCTCAGGTTGACAGAAAACAGACTGTAAGAGCAGATATAAAGGTAGTGCATACTGACAATTATGACGCAGTACGTATCGCTCTGCCTGAAGCATCCAATTTTAAGTATATGTTTAACATCACCTCATATAAGGGAACAGAAGAACTTGCCAAGATGTTTAATAATGTCTGTGATACTGTCGGCATCCCAATGAACTATGATCTGCTTCTGCAGAAGATAGCCTCTAATCCTAAAGAGGATATCGGTGATGATGTTTATGAGGATACAACGAGTGATACTCTGAACTCGAATGTTGGCACTGATAATTTATTAGATAGTATTATTATGGCTTCGTCTGATATTGACATAGATGAGGATGGCAGGACTGAGTATTGTACTATCACGCCGGGGCCTACATCAGGCCTGTTTACTGTTACGATAACAGCTTATCGTGATAATGCTATTCAGTTTAAGAATACCTTTAATCTTAACTGGGGCGAAATGAAGTTTGGAGAGAAGGATGGTGAGAACTATCTTATTATTACAAGAAACGGTGAATTGCAGGAATATGGAGTCGAGTACCATAAGATATATGTAGAGTTTGGTCGTATAGTTATAGATGGACTTGATCCAAAGTACGAAGGTTATTGGGGTGGTCCGGATTGGAACTATGATCTGAAGTGATTATTGAACTAAAAATGATGAACCCAATGGAGTTAGAAGCTATCCGAGTTCGGGTAGTGTGTGAAAGATTTTCTGTAAATTATATCTCCTAAGACAATTAGCGAGCTGGATAATGGAAAAATTCATTGTTCAGCTCGTTTTGACTATATATTATTTCATTGACTATGTCAAGAGTTATGTTATAATTAGTTAGTATTATATTTCAGGAAAAAAGACTAAGACAATTGGAATTTGAAGAGGAATGAAAATGCAGAAGCATATACGAATAATCACTGGATTTCTTGCTGTTGTGTTAGTTGTTTCGCTTAGTGCCTGTTCTTCAAGCAGGGAAAATACTGCATCCATTGCAGAGGAGCGCATAGATTCCCTGACTTATGCAGTATTTCCTTATCTGCCCGATGCAGAGTATTACCAGGAGCTTATTGAGCGAAGATGGGCTGAGGTTGAACCGGATATTCATCTGGTTCGCGCTGAGTGGGACTGTTACTCGGATGGAGCACCGGAAGGCATTGATGTGCTAATGTATGACGCTGTTATGCTGGAACAGATTACCGCTGCCGGATGGATACAGTCGATTGAACATGATGCTGTGCAAGATCCTGAGGATTTGTTTCCGTTTGCACTGAATGGGCTAACCGTAGAAGACAAATTGTACGGCATTCCGGTTTTACTTTGTGGAAACTTTTTGATATATGATAAAAATTGCGAAACACTTGCTACGGCAGAACATATCACAGATCTTGCTGAACAGTCTGAGATTCTCGTAGTGAATTCAAAAGATCCTGTGAACAGGCCGCAGTATATTATTGAAGTGGTCGCAGATAGCACCGGAGAAAAAAATCCATCCGTTGGCAGCGATGCAGAGGATGTCATGACACTCATCGACCGTTTAGCGATTGATGCTCACGAGCATGACGACGACGTCCAGGTTGTGACAGCGTACGATTCCGGAATCGGTCAGGGATACATTGGTTTTTGTGAGAGCATGAGACTTCTGAAGAGACGCAAGGAGGCAACCCGAATCAAGACAATCAGCTTTAGTGATCAGAAAAATACGCCACGTTTGTACGTGGATGCTGTGGCAATCACTTCTGGTGTGAGGGACCTTCGATATGAAAAATGTCTGAAGCTGATCAATATCATGGCGGAAGCAGACGTAATGAAAGAGTTATCAGTGCAAGATGGTGAGCCACAATATCTCCTACTTGCGAGGAAAACACCCTACCTGTTCCTATCCGGACAGTTTCCGCTTTATACACTGCTGGAAAAAATGGCAGAAGAAGAGAACAACTGCGTCATACTAACACCTTGATGAACCGGATTAAAGGAAAGATTAAAGATGTGTTAGTGGCACTTATACTGTTTACATAATAGCTAGTTATCTCGGAATATATTTCAGTTTTATAGACGATGACAAATTTGTAGAGGAGACATAAGTATGAATTATAAAGTTCTTGGAAAAACAGGATTAAAGGTAAGTGAAATCGGATTTGGAGGAGAGTGGCTAGAACGTCATCCGGAAGAAGAATCTATTGAATTAATGAAATATGCCGGTGAAAAAGGTATCAATATTATTGACTGTTGGATGCCTGATCCTAAGTCAAGAGATATCATTGGAAAGGCTATGACCGGTAATAGGGAGAAGTGGTATGTGCAGGGGCATTTTGGATCTACATGGCAAAATGGCCAGTATGTTCGAACCAGAGATATGAAGTATGTGAAGCCTGCATTTGAAGATCTTCTTACCAGACTTCAGACTGATTATATAGATATCGGAATGATTCATTTTGTGGACACCGTGGAAGACTGGGAATATCTTCAGAATTCAGATTTCCTGCAGTATGTTATGGCGATGAAGGAAAAAGGAGTAATTCGTCATATTGGAATGAGTTCTCATGATCCAAAGACGTCAGCGCTGGCTGTAAAATCAGGCCTTATAGAAATGCTTCTGTTTAGTGTTAATCCTGCTTTTGATAT
>JAFXXN010000015.1 GCA_017542245.1 Lachnospiraceae bacterium | reverse complement strand
ATTAAATCCGGTATACGATGCATCATTACCTGCTTTATCCATAAGCGGATAAAGTGTACCGTTTCCTCTGAAAATAAAGAGCTGTAAGTTGTCTCTCATCTCTGCAGCAGCAACACTTGCTCTGACAGGATATCTTCCTTGAGAATCCTTGGATCCGATCTCATAAACGACACCATTAACTTTTGCATATGCACCTGTATCGGATGCCAATTCATCAGGCAGATACAGATAGTAATTAATGCCGATCCTGTCATTAAGCGCAATACTTGTTGCGAGAACCTTTGCAGGCTCAGAATTGCTCGAGAAGGCAGCATTAATATGGTAATGAACATGTTCCTTATTGAATGCTGTAATCTTATATGTCCAAATACCGTTCGTCTTTACAAAGTTCGGATTGGAAGACATAAGCTTAGCGTCAGGATACATTTCATTAGCGGTCTCAACATAAACATCTTCTTCGATGAATACCGCCATTAATTCATTGGCATTATCAGGGATAAACGAGATGCCTACATATCCGTTGTTATCAAATACTGATCTTGCGACAAGGTACTTATGATCCTTTGCATTTGTAGGATCTGTTGCACTGTAATAATAATCAGATACATTAATAGAACCCCTGTCAAATGCGTGTGTCTGTATCCAGATATTGCTGCCGTCATCGTTAGGCCAGATGCAATCGTAATCACACCAGTCAATATAGACTATGAAACCACTTTCAGATGAAGGCGTGAAAGTGAACTGATCATTAGTAACGACCAGCTTATTTCCATCTGAACCATCTGTTGTACAGAAAGTCTCGTCATCGTTGAAGATACGGATATTACGTGCAAGGCCTTGTCTGTTGGCAGGAGCATGAAGCGTAAATACCAGATCTTCACCTACTTCAAAATCAGTAGCTGTATCAAATCCGACGACAGATCCATTAACTTCTACATAGCATTCCGGATTACCGTCATCATCGAATTTCTGTTCATAGATGACCTGATATGTTCCATCTGCAACGTTAAACGGATTGCCGGTATGATCGTGATAAGTGAGGCTAAAATCATAATCGCCGGATTCCGACGGAACAATCAAGTATAAGTATCCGCCTACCTTTGAGAACAAAGGAGAATCTGAGAAATGAATTATACTCTCAATGCCTTCAGTATCAACATCATCCGGAACATATCTGATGCCGCTAATAAAATCTTCAACTGCCAGAATCTTATTTTCATCAGATTCCAGTTTTATTCGGATACCGTTCTGAGGAACATTGTTTTCTTTGATCAAATACTTATTCGTATTAGAATCGCCGGGGCTTTCAACAGACACATCAGGCTGATCAATAAACGTATACGGTTTATATTCATCAGCTCTTATTGTTACACAAACATCGCCCTCATCTTTTCTTACTCTATCATATTCACTCCAATAAATATCAACAGTAAATCCGTTAATTGTTGCAGGAGTAAAACTGACTGAATATGTATAATCTTTACCTGTTACAGGAGTAACATCGATCTTATTAGCTCCTGTTGCTTCCGTTGAATAGGTCTTTCCGCCTTGCTTTATCTCCACGATAGGAGTAACGCCATTATATTGTCTCCACCACGGCGGAGTGAGTTCAAATTCAACAGGAACATTTGCTTCAAAACTATAACCCTGTTCCCATTCATACTGCAGATCGCCATTTACATAGACCAAAGCATCCGGAGTACCTTCACCATAATAGAAGGTATCAGCATTTACACGGAACTGCTCATCTTCATAATAAGCGTCATAATCATCAGCGAAAAATCTTAAGTCACTAGATTTCCATTCACCAGCGTTATTTCTGTTTATCGTATATTTATATCCGCTTGAAGTTCTGGTGAAATACGGATCTTCTTCAAGAGCTAAATTGACATCGTCATACCAATTACTAAGAAGCAGGATTTCAGTAAGATCATGACCTGATTCAAGCGTAATATTGATTTCAATGCCATCATCCAATATATCTTTATCATATAAGAATTTGCTGCATTTAGAAGAATGAGGCTCAGGATAAACTTTATCAATAGGATTTATCTGATAAGATAATGACCCCTGAGATTCAATATCAAGCATGAACTGGTTCTCGCCGGGTTCAATACGGTCATACTCACTCCAATTAACTTCAATTAGAAATCCCTCATCAGAAGAAGGTGTAAGTGTAAACGCATAACCGTTAGCTGTCTTCGTTAATTGAGGATTAGAAACTACATTCCACCTGTAATTTCTAATCGTGACAAGAGGTGTTTCCCCTGCTCTCTTCGGTGGCACGATCAACTCGAAATTCAATTGCTGATTAGCAGCAAATGAAGTTTTTTGATAATTTGCTATATCATTACCATTTAATTTAACAAATGCAGTAGACTTCCAGTTTGAATATTCCCCGCTGAAATCATCAAACATTATATCGAAATAGCCTGAATAGTAACTGCAAATCCATTTATTCTCTGATGAATTATATATAAACTCACCAAAAACATTGTCATCAGCCGGAACGGTAGAACCATTATCGTCTTTCATATAAAAGTCAAAGACGGAATCATTAACGGGACTTTGTGTAGCAATACAAGCTCCGTTAACACCGACAATCTTGCCCTGGCTGCCCAGAATAATGGTACCATCGTATAAGTTTAGACAATTATTTCCAACAATCCCGCTGCCAATCTCTCCGAAAGTCAGTGTTCCGTTTATGGTAATGTTGTCAATAACTGAAAGCCAATTGGAGTTCCTGTGATTAAAATCATCATACTCGTCTAATGCAGAATCAATCTTTACGGTAACACCTGAATCTATTATTACTTTTTTCGCACTTAAACTATCTTTAATAACATAATCTGAAGTGAATTCATAATTAGGCAAAAATTCACAATCAAAATAATAGAATGAATTTATGCTATCAAAATCAATGTCACCACTATAGGATGGCTCATCTGATGTAACTTTAATCTTGCTGGTTATGATTGAACCGGATCCTGAAACAGAAAGCTTAGCCTTCTCAAAATCAACAGCCTGAGCATTAACCGTTGCATTATTAGCAAATATGAATTTATCAGACGAACTGGCTGTAAATGAACCGCCATTTACAAAAACTCCAACACGGGTGTAGCCTTCAGGTATAGTTGTACCCATATAATCAGGTTCCAGATTATAATAGAACTCATTGTTAATATTCGCACTCGAATTCAATGACTTATACAGATAATACACAGTGCCTGTAGCTGCACTTACGATTGAATTCAGCGGCAATGCTGTAACGACTAAAAATGCTGCAATGACAATACAGAGCAAGCGGCTCAGCTTACGTCTCATACTACCCTCCAAAATAAAAAACCAAGAAAATACACCTTCGCAACAAAAATATTTTATCACTAAAATATTTTTTATGTGAGAATCTCTACTTTTTTATTTCAAATCGGAGGTTTACACAAAAACAGAGAGCTTATTAAGACAGTTTACTTAACTGCGCATCTGTATCCACGACCTTGAATTCGCGGCTATAATCGCACCTGTCAGGACAACTGTCAGCAAAACCGAATTCTATTATTTATTCCGCAAGATTCTCATCAACGCAGGACACACTTTAATCACGTAATAGTAAATCTTTGCTTTAGGCTCAAGTGTTTTAATCCCCACTTCCCTCTTGGTCTTTAATATGAGTGCCCTTAATTCGCGCTCCAGCGCTTTATCTCTAGTACCGCTCTTGATCAGCTTAATGTAGCTTAAGATAAGGAACGTCATGATCTTCTGGTGTTTCTTCAGATATAGAGATTCAGGAATTATGTCGCTCCATTTTTGCCTTATCAAATCAGAGACACAGTTGTGCGCCAATAAGCAGTCGTTGATATTATCCATGCTTACTGAAGCAGTTATGCTGTCCGGTCTACGCCTGTAGTTATACAGAGATTCATCGACTAAGACTACACGTTCAGCCTTATCAAAGAGCTTGAAACAAGGATAGGCATCCTCATAAACGTGTCCTTCAGCAAATCTAACATCTGAAAACAATTCTCTTCTGAATAGTTTATTGCAAACATTAACGCTCATCGTCTCTTCTACCAAAAGCCTTAATGCATCTGCGCGTTCATATATACCGTTTGATATCGTCGGGAAAACAGAAGATGCTGCTACGCCATTCATGCTGCCGTTAGAATAAATAATGGAGCATCTGCATACTCCAATTGGTGAATCTGAAGAGATCATCGCACTAACGAGCAATTCAACAAACAATGGAGATATTGAATCATCGGAATCAACAAAAGCAACAAGATCGCCTGTGGCATTCTCAAGCCCGGTATTCCTTGCTCCGCTTAAGCCCTTGTTTGGCTGTTTTATCAGCTTAATGCGGGCATCTGAATCAGCATATTCTTCACATATATCAGCCGACCCGTCAGTAGATCCGTCATCAACGATAATGATCTCAAGATCCTTATATGTCTGGTTAACAACACTATCCAACGCTTCGCGAAGATATGGAGCAACATTATAAACCGGAACGATTACACTAACGAGCAAAATAAATCACCTCAACTAATCCGCATTCATAGAAAATTTAAGCTAATTGATTTTCTAACACCGGAAGAACTTCTGAAGAATCATACATTCCATATTCTTTTTGACCATTCCGGCCAATACTAATCAACTCGTCTATGTTTTTAGTAGCATAAATAATCGTGTCAACAAGTGAATCAACATTAAGGAAATCATATCCTAAGGCAGTTTTATGGTCTTCAAATATCTCATCAAAATATAACCATTTTGATGAGATTATCGGGATACCGGCAGCAAATGCATCAATTATAGTTCCAGGAATACCTTCATCAGGGTAGCGAGTCGGGAACAATAAAATATCATGCTTCTGCAAAGTCAACACTGCGTCTTCAGCATTTACACTGCCTTCATATTTAACAAATGAATAATCATTAAGTAGTGATTCAAATTCTTTTTTATACTCCGGATCTATTCCACCATAAATATGCAATTCAAATCGCTTGTTTGAAACCAATTCTTGAGCTCTAGAAATCGCCAATACAGCGTCAGTTATTCCCTTCTCTTTTGTTACTCTCGAGAAAGTACAAAAAGAAATAACAGTCATATTGTTATGAAGTGACTTATAACTACATCCCAATTCCTTCACAGATTTAAAATTCCTAAACAGATGCACTTCAGGAAAACCTAAATCTTTCAAAACTTTACAATTTTGTTCGCTTTCAGGTAAAAATGCTGAACAAAAACTTAATCTTTT
>JAFXXN010000071.1 GCA_017542245.1 Lachnospiraceae bacterium | reverse complement strand
TCCCTGCATTTTGCTGGAAGATATCATCGACAGTTCTTCCTTCTGATCAAACGACTTAAAATTTTCAATAGATATTTTAATTAGCATAAATACGCCTCCTCTCCAGGTTGCGCTTTCATTATAACACGAAACAAAGCATTTTTCAAGATAAATTTCGCTATTTAGAGTTTTTTTCTCTGTATAGTCATTTCGCATCAGCCGTAATATCATTTTACATTTCTATTCTATGTTATATTAGGTCGTTTATTAAAAAAGGCATTCAAAAAAGCACTCTACATCACGCAGAGCGCTCTTATCATTCATCGGGTAGTTCACCTTCAAAAGGTGTAAATCCGTTTGATAACTCTTCAAAATGCCGTATTTTCAAGGTCACCTGCTTTACTGAAATCTCTTGCCCCAGCAAATGAACAGTATTTTTATCATTTCGTATACTCTCTCTTTCAGTAAGCCAGATGACCTCAGATCAAAAGGTGTAAACATGGTGTAAATCAGATACTCGCTTGCCAAAGAATGGCTTGTTTCCGCCATTTCTTTAGGTCGTTTCAAATCCTGCCGTGGCAAACGAATAATACTTTTATCATAGTAATAAAACCTCGTATTTTCAAGGCTTTTCAGCCTTTTTTGATTATGCACATATTATATCTTTAAGTCACTTTTTTACCCACTTAAAGATATAATTGGTGTTGGAGAACTTCAACTTAGAAATACCTTGCCCGGTTTCTCGGATAAAACTTTCTTTTGAATTCAGCCACCTGCTCCAATAAACCGGCTTGATCTACTCTTCCATTTCAATAACGACGACTTCCTGTTCCAGTTTCATGTCATTCTCCAACATATATTTTAACACATTCGGATAAAACTCTTCTGTTATCAAAGTTTTTGCTTTTGTCCTATCCTGCCATTCCAATTTCTTTGAATACTTTTTGTAAGTACATAGTATCTCCTCACTCATTTGATATGGCTTAAAATCTAACCCTGTTTTATTTCTAAGATTTCGTAAAATCATATATCCATCCGGATCAATATCCCCAAAATGTAACCATTCTTTTTCCTCCGGTCTATCTATTTTACTCAGATATTTAGATATCCGTAAACTGTGATATCCCGCTAAATATATACACAAAAATCCCGTTTTCGCAAATCGATGAAAAGAAGTCAGATTTTCTATCGTCAATACTCGGTTTTCCTTCGGACATATCTTTATCACTCGATCCAAATAATCCGTCGACAAAGCCACCGGTAAGTCTTTTTCGAATATTAAAACCTCTCCGCCTTCCAGCACCACTGAAGCTTCCCCTTTAAAATACACATATCCGGGATTAGTATATACTTTATGTGTTTCTAAAACTAGCATTTCAATATTTCTTTCTTCATCCTCCCCATTCAAAACAGCCTCATAATCTCCGTAAGTCCTTAAGATTTTACATACCACTTTTCGATACGAGTTTTCAAATGCTTTACTGTCCCCCAAAACTAAAACCGATAATTCTCTTTCATATAATTCATGATCATTGCTCAGAATTCTCCTCAGAAGACTTATATATTTCTCCGCCCTATCTTTCTGATATTGCGCTTTTTTTCCGGCAATGAGCAATTCTATTTGTTTTCTGCAGAACGCTCCTAACACTGACTGATCTTCAGAAAAATCCTGATACATTCCAATTTCCTCATCAAGGAGAGTTTTCTTCTCTTTTCGGTTCAGCAAGTGATAATACTCAGGTATATATTCCTTATTGACTGACAAAGAAAAAATTTCATCATTTTTCTTACGCTGAACATAAATCAGACTCGACTTTTCCAGTTGTTCAACCTGCTTCTTAAATTCTTCTACTTCCATTATGTCAGTAAAATCATCCAGATATTCCGGCCAAATATCTTTGACCATAACGCGGAACGTCTGATTAACCTTGTTTTCTCCGGTATATGTTCTGCTGTTTTCATATCGATCCAGAAGCATATTTAAAGTTTTTCTTTGTAATCCTGTCAGTTTTTCCATCCTAACGTTTTACCAATCCTTCAATCATTTTTGTATATTTTCCTGAAGAAACAAGGCTTATCGTCGTATCAATCAAATCACCTATACTTGAGATTTTCTCAGGGGGTGCCGCATACATCACTTGAAAACGATTATCTTCAAGATACTTTACCATTTGTTCAATTCTTTCCCTTGACAATGCCGCAAAGGCTTCATCGATAAACGCCACCCTGATACATTCCGTATTCTTGGGATAGCATTGCATCAGGCTTGCCGCCAAAATGATAAAATACGGAGTCTGCTTTTCGCCATTGCTTGCCGATCCCTGTTTCTTCGAGAAGTCTGCTTCAATCTCTGTTTCGCCTCTTCTTGTGCGAATCTTCATATCATACTTAAAATATCTGCGATAATCCGTATATTCGCTTTCATCCTGCTCTGAAAGTATTTTTTCCATGAAACTTTTTATATCATGGGCTAATTCTTCATCATCCGCGTTCATACTCTGCAGCATTTCCACTGTCCCATAATTATCCAATTTCCTGCAAATTCGAAAGAACTCACTTCTGTCTTCTCGCTCGTCCATTCGAAAAGCATATGTATCATTGCCAAACGGCAACCCCTTTAATTCTTCATTGATGCCATCAACTTCTTTTTTCGCTTTTATTATGCTTTCATTCATCTCAGCAACGAAATCCGTCATAAAAGTGCTTTCCATTTCTTTCGCATGCTGTGCAAGCTTATTGGATGCCTCCTCAATCTTCACGTTTGATATTAATTTTTTTTCTTCGTTAAAGAAAGGTATAAAAGATGTACCACGTTTCTCAAGATTCATGCCCGCAGCTCTCAGATAATCCAGCTGTGCATCCTCCATAGCTTTCTTTGCCCCCTCTGCTTCACCTTTCTGATTTACAACTGTCTTCTCTTTTATTACCACAGCATTATCCGACCTCTTTCGGAGTCTCTCGTAATCTGTTTTCATTTCTGCTTCCACTTCGGGATGCTCATCAAGAGTTTCCTGATACATATTTTTCTTTTTAAAAATTTCGGCAGCCAATTTTCTTTCCAGTTCTTGTTTATTATTTTGCTCATATTCATCATTGCGGCAGAATAACTCTTTGCCAACATGCCATCCCGCATTAACCCGCCTTCAGGATGATCATGTAATTCTTCCACGCTGTCACATAAACGAATTCCATTCAAAAGGTAATTCGCATATTTTCTCGCAATTACGTTCGGAATATCCAGAATCTCAGCTGCAGATCCCTTCTGTATCTCATTATCCGGTAATTTATCTCCTATGATGATATTCGTATCATGCAGCTTTTTCGAATTTAAAATCTGCAATGCTTCTTGTACATAAGCATTATCTACCACAAGATAAAACCGCTTTCTGCCTAAAAATGTCTCAATCGCATTTCTCCAGGAGGGATCCTTTATTTCTTGTACCAATTCCGAAAAGAAACGTACCTGAACATCCTTATGGGTTTTGTTAAGTTCTTGTAAAACTGTCTGCCTTACTTTTTCCACGCCTTCAGGATAAGGCACTTTTTTACTTTCCAAATCCAAAAGCGCCTTGATAACCTTAGATAATTCCTGATGTACATTCTGTTTTTCCTGCTTTGCCAAAAAACTATTATTATGATACTTCTCAGATAAAACTTTTAACATTTCGGAAAGTCGGATAATCGCTTCCTGACAACGGTCTTCCGGAAAAATGACATTTCCAAGCTTTTCAAATACCATTTCTGTTTCATCTGAAAACTCCCAGTCTTCTTTCAACAGATCCTTCATTTGAAAGATTTTTTCCTTCAGTTCAAACAATTTTTTAACACATTCCTGATTACTCTCAATTTCTTTTTTTAGATCCTTCAACTGGTTTTCGATAGAATCAATGCTTCCTTTAACATCAGCGTACCCCGGATTGTTTTTTGCATTGTCATATCTGTCACGCGCCCTATCCCTTTTTTTCTCAGTTTGTTTTATGTCATTTGCTATGTTTTCGCGTTTTTGTCCTAAAATTTTAATGCTCCGTTCTGTATTTTCCTTCTCATCTTTTGCGGCTAGAAAATCCTGATATTTCAACATCAAAAAACGATTTAAGTATAATCTGTTCTGGCTCTCATATTCCAATGTCCTGCGTTCCACAAGATCAAGTTTTTCCTTTGATATTCTTAGATTTTCATAAATACCCTTAAATTCTTCAAAACGCTCTTTTTGAGTACGCAGTTCTTTCAATGAATTAATATTTCCGGGTTCCAACACACAATTTTGAATAAACTGGTCTACATTGTTTTCCGGATTAAATGCCATCATTTTTACAAGTTTGCTGCGGTATTTCTCAGGATCGCACCTTAGTCCCAACGTGCGCAGGATTTGAGCTCTCGCCTTATCTCTGCTCATAAAATCCGCCATCTTTAAAGTATTGCCTTTTACCGTCATCTGTTTTCTTGGGTAGACTGATAGCTTTCCTTCATCAATAGATGTCATCCTCACATCTGCCAAAGAGGTATTCTTTAAGATAAACCAATAGGAAGAACATTTGTCGGTCACATTCGGAGACTCAATACACACCCCTATCACAAAAGTGTTCCGATCCGTTTCAGACATCACTTCAACCGCTATATAGCTTATCACTTCACCGGTTCTCAGATATTGATCTTTTCCATTGCTCTTGGTATCCCCTCGGACATATGCTTTTACAGTACGGTCACGATCTTTTGCTGCTAAATTGAATTGTGTGTTAGCAGTCAGAAGATAAGTCAATGCATCCAAAGCTGTCGATTTTCCGCTTCCATTTACTCCTGTGAATAAAGTAGAGCCACTGATACGGATTTCCTCTCTCTGAAAGCATGCCCAATTAACCAGTGCCATTTTTTTGATAGTCTTACGATTCATCATCTTCCTCCATGGACTCCTCATCCTCAAAAAGATCCGTCATCTTCCCATTCTCACGCATTCTTTTATCTGCATCTGTTACAAAACGTTTAAATTCCTCAAGCTCCAATGCAAATTGCAAGGATGAATATAATCTGATCGTACAATCCGGATTTCCGATTTCACCATTTATATCAACCAGCTGATATCGCGAAAAGAGTTCAAGTGTATCTCTTAATATCCCTTTTCCCTCCATGTCTTCTTTTACACCATATTTTTCCATGGCCTGTCGCAGATCAAATACCGTGATCAGAATTGGTCTGGTCAGGTTTCCCTCCCTGACCTGATCAACATATATTGTCCAAAGACAACATAAAACAATACTTTCATATTTTCGAAACCGCATGCGATTTGATTGTAGCCCATCATTTTTCTGATTCTTCAACATCGTCACCTTATTGTCCAGATCAATTGCAATGTCAAATCCCATATATTGGAAATAATCAGAAAACATTTCCTGATGCTTTCTCACAAAAAAATACATCTTTCGGCTTTCTTCATTTCGGTCGCATACAATAAAGGTCTGTTTCAGAAACACTCTGCAAATTTTCTGAAACAATCCTCTTTCCGTCATTATCAGCTCATCATAATCTTGTACGAATCCCATATTATTCCCCTTCGTTTTCCAACAAAAATCGATGTAATAACAAACCATTCACCTCTAAATAACCGTTCTGAACCTCTATCGAATAGCCATTATCTTTTGCATAGGCAACCGCAGAGAGCACAGCCATTAAATCTTCCTTTTTATAAACAGGTAACTCCTCAACTGATATTCTGCTTCTTCCATTCAGACATTTTTCAACAAATTGTTTCATTAATTCTTTCGAATAAGGGTTAAATGCCTCTTTTTCCTGTTGCTTTCTTGCTGCTTCCAAATCCTCATCTGTCAGTTCCTCCACATCTTGTGTTGTCACTTTTACTATCGCTTTTTCCTTGCCGGGATATCGTATTGAAGCCAAGTCAATAAACTCATTTCTGTCAAATGCAAATAGCGGCATAAGTTCCGCGGGCAATAAATCTCTGTTTGACAAATCGCTTAATTCCTGTGCCATAATCTTAATTGTTCTTTCTACATAATTCTTTTCGTCAATTTCCCTATTTCTTAAAAATCGTGCCCGTCCTATTCCAACCTGAAGATAAACATTTATCTTATGTTTAATGTCCTTCATGATTTTCTCATAATCATCGAACAGGAATCTGTTGGTAGATATAAATAATTCGTCCATTCTTTCTCTTGCTTCATCATGAGAGATTTCTTCTTCACCACTACACTCCTCGATCATACGCTCTATCAGCAGTTTATTTTCTTTGATCTGTTCTAATTTGTTATGAATGATTCCCCTGTAACGATATACATTCTGCTGTTTTGTTAGTCGTGCATATTCTTTTACGAAATTTCCGTCAAAATACTCTATCAGATTATCAGTCAAGGTTTCAAAGGTTTCTTCAACAATCATCCGCTCTATAATCTTTCGTATGTATGTAGAAAGTTTCTTAAGAGATTTTGACAGTGCTTTTGCCTGCATCGAGATACTCTTCAATCCGTTGATATATGGGTGTTCTTTCCACTGATCCTGATTCATCAGTGTATTATATATCTGTATGATATATGCAGAGTACTCCTCTTTTTCAGGCATTTGAACAGATAATAAAAACTCCGCCAACGCCAAGCCGTTTTCCGTCATATAAACAGCCTTCTCCAACGTGGCATCATCCGTTTCTTCCTCTAACCAGCCGATATTTTTACTGGCCATCTTTCGAATAATTGTATTGGCCAAATCCGAATAATTTTTCTGAACCTCATCCTCCATATCTAATGAAATATTATGATCATATAAATAAGAAGCCAATACATCTCTAATCTGTTTTCTGTCAACCCTGAAGGATATCTCTCTTTCAAACTGTTCATATATCAACAATAAGCATTCCGAATAGATTTCCTGATTACTTCCTCCCGCCAAAAGATTAAAAAAACCATTCGGGAGAATTTGAAAAATTTTACGATCAGATATATTTTTCATTCCATCCATCCTCTTCAAATATGAAGTGACTTTATTTCCGCTCTGACTCTTGCACTTTTTCCCGAGAAAGCTATGCCGTACTGTATAATATCCTTTACACCCTGTGCACCCATTTCTACAAGATACCGTCTATCATTTATCTGCTTTAATGCTGTCTCCGCAAGCTCATTCAATTTTCTTTCCGTACATTCCTTTCCGGCTTTTAGCTCAATCAAAATGCCAGGTAATTTTTTGTTCAGGGGCAGCATCTGAATATCGAAACGTCCATTGCCGGCTTCACGGTTAGAAGTGATGTTATACTGATTATCCAATATTGCGCAAAGACCTAAAACCAATCCATGATAAAATGTCTCATTTGCCGCATCATGGAAACTTATAGTCTGCATCAAAAAGTTTTCCAATTTATTCTGCAGTTTTGGAATATCCATTGTATAAATTGCCTCCTGAATAGCATTTGCTATTGAAGGCGGAATCACATTTTCAAACTTCGACAAAATCTCTTTGCTGTAAACGTAAGAAATCTCTTTATTGGGAAGTGCTACTTCACACATATAATCATCACCAAAAGGCTGGTCATTGGTTACTGCTTTCAGATAACCGGTTACAAGTAAAAAGCTATAGATAGATGACTGATTATTCTGAAGCTGCGGATAAATCACTCCTGTATCAATACGAGTAATAAAAGACTTACCCTGCATCAAGGATTCCAGTTTCTCATACGTTTCTGTTGTCGCATTACCTAATACTTCGCCAATGATATCATTACTTCCGGTAGACTGCCAAAAAGCACGAGGAATACATTCATTATTAAAATATCCGATAACGGACCACGGATTAAATATCTCTGTTTTACCAAATCGATATCCGTCATACCACTCACAAAGTTCATCGTATTTCTCCGATGCACCATAGTACTCCGCCATCTTCTGAACTTCTTCCGGGGTAAATCCAAAATACTCGCTATAGCGATTATCTAAAACGGAATTCACCTTTATATTGTTAAGTCCACTAAAAATACTCTCTTTTGCCACGCGCAGAATTCCGGTCAAAAATCCGTAAGACAAATGCTGATTATCCTTTAATCCACCCGAAAACAATGTTCTCATAAAATCAATCACTTTGTCATAATATCCACGAACATGTCCCTGCTGAATCGGCGTATCATATTCATCAATAATTATAATCGGAGCTGTCCCATAATGAATGTGAAGCATTCTTGAAAGATTCAAAAATGCTAAAGCCACATCATTTTCATTTGCTTCGCCCTGCAACAAACCAGTAAGGTATTTTTTTTCATATAAACTTATTTTATCACTTGAAAGCAGCTCACTATGTCTTTCAAACTCATTTCTTAATACTTTATATATGAGATCATATGCAGTTTCCCAATCTTCACATTTCACATCTTTGAAAGTCACAAAAATAACCGGATATTTTCCCTGATACTTCTGATATTCCTTGCCGCATGCCCAAATTTTTTTATCACGAAAGTAAACAGAAGTATCTTCCTCTGTCCTTTCAAAAAACACCCGAAGCATATCCATATTTAACGTCTTACCAAACCGGCGCGGGCGGGTAAATAATGAAACCAGTGGACGTTCATCAATAACGTCACGGATCAATAATGTTTTATCAACATAATAATATTCATCGGAAGCCTTACGGTAATCAGAAATTCCTATAGGCAGCGGAAGTTTCTTTCCGCTCTTAACCGTAACTTTTTTCTCGGAAAGCGAAACACCGTGCTCCCCCTTCAGACGCTTATCTGCCGGTTTTACTGCATTCATAGGAATAACCCATCTTTTATTCTCTTTATACGCACCGGGAATTCTGCCCTCTTTGCAAAGCACATTAATTCTGCGTTCTGTGATATCCCACTTTTCAGATGCTTCTTTCGTTGTCATATACTCTGCCATAGAACACCTCCGAATAATCTCCTGACTACATTATAACTATTGTTCCGAACAATGTCAATGTTTTATTCGGAATAATGCTGTGTTTTGTTCCGAACAATGCGCAATATTGCTCAAAAAAGCAGGAGACTTTCAAATCCCCTGCTTCTTCTATCGGTCTGCCCTTCCTTTCAGGTTTATGGGTTTCCAAAGGTATAAAAAAGGTGTAAATTTCAAATCTTGTACCCTCAATCCCCTTGTTTTTCGGGTGTTTCAGGATATTTTCAGTATATTGCCGTGGCATACGAATAATACTCTTATCATATCTTTCAAAACTCCAACCTCACATTAAAAGCCGATATTTTCGCTTATTCATTCCTTCTACCGATTGGTTCCGTTTTTATATGATTTTTTACATTTTGTTATATATTGCAACTCCTTAACTATGTTCCGAATAGCATTAAGGAGTTCAAATAATCATTCAAACAAATCTTCAAGAGTTATCTCATTATCAACAATACCCTTATGTTCATTAAGTTTTACACCAAATGTCGTAACAAATGTCAGCCTCAAATCTTTATATGTCCGCTCTGAATATCTAAACATATCAATCCTATCTCGTAATGTCTTCTCGTATTTTTTATCTATTGAAAATTCACCATTTGAGTATTTCATTTCGCAAATCAACGATAAGAACTCCTTAACTCGTTTTATTTGCAAGTTAAGGAGTTCTTATTCTCAAAATCAACTGAATAATCTTAAGCCCGAATTTTTTGTCATCAAACCTATATAATATTCATTTTCATAACACATCACATAAGGGCGCCGCCTTCTCTTAAAAATTCCAAAGAAGGGGATCCTATTCCATAAGTGAATGTCAGTATTTCTTTTAGAATCGTTTCATCCATGTTTCTTATCTTCTCTCGTTTCCAACCCTTCTGCTTCGCTAATTTTATTTTGTTTATTTGGTTACAGTCAAAATTGCCGGAGATGATGTTAATTTAGCTCCGGTGCTATCAGTTACTATACATCTAAACTGATATCCGTTACGATCCTTGTTTGCACTTACCGTAAGAGTATTTGTGTTATATCCGGTCATTCCGGAATTAACCCATGTCTTTCCTCCATCCTTACTGGTCTGCCACTGATACTTAAGCCCGTTACCGGTTGCTGTGATTTTGAATGTAACGGTGGTTCCGTCCGCTGTTGTTACATCTGCAGGCTGGGATGTAATCTTAATCTCAGTCGTTGTCCCGGAGCCTATAGTAAGCGTTGCTGCATTTGATGTTACAGTATTTCCTGCATTATCAGTTACTACGCATCTGAACTGGTATCCGTTACGGTCCTTGTTTGCATTTACCGTAAGTGTATTTGTGTTATATCCGGTCATTCCGGAATTAACCCATGTCTGTCCACCGTTCTTACTGGTCTGCCACTGGTACTTAAGTCCGTTACCGGTAGCCGTGATCTTAAAGCTAACTGTGGTTCCGTCTGCTGTTGTTACATTTTCGGGTTGGGATGTAATCTTAATCTCAGTCGTTGTTCCTGATCCTATGGTAAGGGTTGCAGCATTTGATGTTGCAGTGTTTCCTGCATTATCAGTTACTACACATCTGAACTGGTACCCGTTACGGTCCTTGTTTGCATTTACCGTAAGGGTATTTGTGTTATATCCGGTCATTCCGGAATTAACCCATGTCTGTCCGCCATTCTTACTGGTCTGCCACTGATACTTAAGTCCGTTACCGGTTGCAGTTACCTTAAAGGTAACTGTAGTTCCGTCCGCTGTTGTTACGTTTTCAGGCTGGGATGTGATTTTAATCTCAGTTGTTGTCCCGGAGCCAATGGTAAGGGTTGCTGCATCAGATATTACTGAGCCTCCGCTCTTATCCGTTACTACACATCTGAATTTATAACCATTCCTGTCTTTATTTGCATTTACAGTAAGGGTATTTGTGTTGTACCCGGTCATTCCGGAGTTAACCCATGTCTGTCCTCCATTCTTACTGGTCTGCCACTGATATTTAAGTCCACTACCGGTTGCTGTTATCTTAAATGTAACTGTGGTTCCATCCGCTGTTGTAACATCTACAGGCTGCGAGGTGATCTTTGTATCTGTTGATGCGCTGATAGTTAATGTTGCTGCATCTGATGTCACTGAACCTCCGCTCTTATCCGTTACTACGCATCTAAACTTATATCCATTCCTGTCTGCTATAGCTGAAACTGTAAGAGTATTGGTATTATAACCGGTCATTCCTGAGTTAACCCAAGTACTCCCTCCGTCCTTACTGGTCTGCCACTGATACTTAAGCCCTGTTCCGCTAGCTGTTATTTTAAATGTAACCGTCGTTCCTGCGGCAGTTGTAACATCTTCAGGCTGGGATGTGATCTTTGTATCCGTTGAAACACTGATTGTTAATGTTGCTGCATCAGATGTTACCGAATTTCCGTTCTTATCCGTTACTACACATCTGAATTTGTACCCATTCCTATCTGATATAGCTGAAACAGTAAGAGTATCCGTATTATAACCGGTCATTCCGGAATTAACCCAAGTCTGCCCGCCATTCTTACTGGTCTGCCACTGATATTTAAGCCCGTTACCGGTTGCTGTTATCTTAAAGGTAACTGTGGTCCCAGATGCTGTTGTAACATTTGCAGGCTGGGATGTAATCTTTACTTCTGAGGCACTGACAGTTAATGTTGCCACATCAGATATCTTTTTATTATTTTCCTTGTCCGTTACTACGCATCTGAACTTATATCCATTTCTTTCTTTTATTGCAACAACGGTAAGTTCATTCGTGTTATATCCGGTCATTCCGGAATTAACCCACGAATTCCCTCCGTCCTTGCTAACCTGCCACTGATATTTAAGACCCGTTCCGCTTGCTTTAACCTTAAACTTAACAGTAGCTCCGGCTTCAGCAGAAATATCTTCGGGCTGTTCTTCAATCATAACAACATCATGCGTTGCTATAATATTTACCGTTTCATCAAAATATAAAAGTTTAGTCATCAAATACGATCCCAATTCGTCTTCTATGACTATTTTGTAATGTCCAATTGATTCCGGTTCAGTAGCATATACTTTGCATAACTCCTCACAATCAGAAATATCAAGCTCCGTAATACTATTATTCTCAGCATTAAGATAATATAACTCCGGATTATGTGTTATATCCAGGCTTGTAAGCATATTATCATGACAATCAAGATAATATAAATATGGATTATTTATCGTATTCAGGGTTGAACATTTATTATTATGGCAAACCAGAGTTCTTAAATTCGGACATCCGGTAAAATCAAGATCTGTCAAATAATTATTCTCAATATTAATATAATACAATTCCGGATTATTGGCTACAGCTAGGCTTGTAAGTAAATTATTTTGACATTCAAGAGCCCACAACTCCGGATTATTTATCGTCCTTAAAGTTGATAATTTATTATTTTGGCAAAGAAGTGTACCTAAATTCGGACATCCACTAATATCAATACTTGTCAAATTGTTATTTTCACAATTAATACTTGATAGATTTTTCATTATCTCACAAAATTTTATTTCTGTTAACTGATTATTATCACAATCACAGCTAAATAAATTAGGACATTCTCTCAAATCCAATTCCGTCAACGCATTATTGGAGCAAAAGATGTGGCATAACTTTTTGCATCCTTTTAGCACCAAACTTGTCAATCCATTATTTCTACACTCTAACCAGTCTAAGGTGCTACATCCTTCCAGCTGTAATTCTGTTAATTGATTATTATTACATCCTATATCATATAATAATGGACAATCCTGAATTATCAGATTTTCAATTTGATTATCATCACATCCGAGTCCCCGTAGAGATGGTTTATTAATAACCTCCAATGTTGTTAGCTTATTATTTGAACACCCTAAAAATTCCAACTTTATAAAGTCTTTAACACTTATACTTTCTATCTCATTATAGGAACAAGAAAGCATTCTTAAATCAGAGCAATTAATAATTTCAAGTATATTTATCGCATTATTTGAACATCCCACATTTTTTAATGAGTTACAATTCGTTACCCATAACTGAGTCAACCCTATATCTTGACAATTCAAATCCTGCAAGATAGGACATCCGTTTACTTTCAAAACTGATACATGAGATTTATCAAATAATAATTCTTCAAATATCTTACAATTTTTTATTTCAATACTTAAAATATCAGTTTCTGAGCAATTAAAACCACTTAAAGAATCACAGCCGTCTATTATAAGACTTTCCAAAGGATTCCCATTACATCCAAACGAAGATAATAACGGCATTTCACTTATTGCAATTTGCTTAAGCTGATTATTTCCACACTCTAGCTTTACTAATGACTTAAACTGATTTATATCTAATTCTGTTAATTTATTTCCTTTACAATCCAACGAAGATAATTCAGTAAAGAAACCTATACCTTCTAAGGATTTACACTCAGTGCCATTAAGCTTAATATGCCTAACACTATTTACTTCAGTCTCTGAAAGCATTCCGTTGCCATCATTATCAAAGTTCTTAGATACATACTGTCTAAGTATATTATCCGGGAAATTTTCTTCATTGATAGGTACTTCATTTTCATCACCAGCTGACGCTACCATAAGCGATGCAGTATCAGAAACAACCGTTATTCCATACTTATCACTTACAACACATCTATATAGATACCCATTTTTCTCCTCCTTAACTTCAACAAAAAGCGTATCTGTATTAAATCCTTCATCAATTGAATCTGTCCAAGATGTTCCCCTATCAGTACTTACCTCCCACTTGTAATTCATGTCGTTACCGCCAACTCTAATTCTGAATTTTGCAACAACTCCGACAGGTGCAAAAATATCCGATGGTTGCTCAGCAATAATAGGTTCTGTATATTCTGAAATAATATTTACTTCGGGATCATAAATAAGGAAACACAACTTCATTGCCCAGCCAAATGGTGTATAAACAGTTGCAAATTCTAATTCACAATGTCCAGGATATTTATATCCTTTATCATACATCTCCTTCAAATTCGGATTATTGGAAATATCCAGTCGCAATAAACTATTATCTTGAATTTTTAATTCTCTTAAACCTTTATTATCATAAAGATTTATATTGGTTAGTTTATTATTGAAACACTCGAGTTCTATTAATTTATAACACCCTGTAATATCTAGGCTTATTAACTGATTATCATTACATGAAAGGTCCTCAAGGCATCCACAATCACTAACATCTAATGCTGTCAGATTATTATTTGAGCAATCAATATAAGAAATCAATTTACTATATCCCAGGTCTAAATCGGTTAGTCGATTATCGCTGCAATAAAGGCTCTCTAAACTTTCATTTAAATACAGAGTCATTAATTGATTTCCGGAACAATTTAGTGATTTTAATTTTACACATCTTCTAACATCTAAGTCAGTCAGCATGTTATCTTTGCAAGATATTGATTCCAGTTCCCTTAAATATTTAATTCCTTCTAAAGAACTGCATCTTGTTTTATCTACATCAACAGTTTTGGCTTCTAATATTTCTTCAGAAGTAAGAATTCCATTACAATCTTTGTCAAATTGCTTACAAATATATTTTCTGAAAATACCATCAGGGAAGTTAATCGTACTAATAACAACATCTAAGTCATCTATATCAGATGTTATTTTAAGGGTAGCTTCACCAGATGTTAATGTGGCTCCTACTTTATCACCCACGATACATCTAAACATTTTTCCGGCCATTGTTATATCGGCATCAACCCAAAGTTCAAATGTATCATTACCTTCCATATCACATTCTATCCAATTCTTTCCTCCATCTGAACTAATCTGCCATTGATATTTAAGTCCACTACCAAGTGCTATAACTTTAAATCTGACCATTCCACCCTCAACTGTTATCATGTCTGAAGGTTGTTGTTCTATCGAAAGCTGAACCGGTTCGGTTATTATTCGTACATCCGGATCAACATCTAAACAATATCCATTATAATAGTAATAACCGGGAGTACTGGTTTCATGTTCAGTGACATCACATAAATACCTACAGTTTGATATATCTAAGGTATGAATATTATTCTCTCGAATATATAAGTTATTTAATTCAGTATTGTTCTCTAAATCCAAACCTGTCAAATTATTTTTTGAAATATCGGCATATACCAATGCTTTGCATTGACTAATATCCATGATACTTAATCTGTTATTTCGGCATACAAGTGTAGATAAAGAAATACATCCACTTAAATCTATATTACTTATTACATTATCCTGACAATATACCTCCTTAAGTGCTGTACTCCCTTTCAAATCGAGTTTTTCAATAACGTTATTCTGACAATTAAGTTTTTTCAGTGCTGGACAATTATCTATTTCTATACTCGTTATCTTGTTAGGTTCACAGTCTATTTCAGCTAAGTTCTCACAATTACATATATTTAAATTTTTTACTCCAATATAGGAGCATCTAAAAAATGTTAATGAATTGCAATCACATATTTCAATATCATCTATTGACCCATAGAAAATGTTGATCTCCGCCAAAGAAGCGCAATCCTTTATAACTAATCTTTGAGTGGATAATTTATTATTATTGTATGTCAAGACCGGACAGTTAATACACATAACCATCTCAAGCGGATTGTCAGCACAGTCAAGGTAGCTCAACGATGCAAAATCAATTAATTCTAGTCTCGTCAACTGATTGTTACTGCACCACAATGATTCTAAGTCTTTGATTTTTTCCAATTCTAAATTAGTCAAATTATTGTCACCACAAGATAAAGCTCGTAATGAACTACATGCCTCTAAATCTAATTTTGTCAAATTATTTTCACCACAGTATAGTGTGGTTAATTCAGGACATGACGATACATCCAAAGACATTAATTGATTACATCCACAAGCAAGCCATGTAAGTGATGTGCACGATGAGAGATCCAGTGATTGTAGTTTATTAAATTCACAACTAACCGATGTGAGTAATGGACATGATGTTAAATCAAGTGACTCTATTGCATTGTTGCTACATTCTAAGCGTTCTAATTTTGTACATGATGTCAAATCAAGCGTTGTTATTTGATTCCAGTTACAATATAATGTTGTAAGTTCCGGACATGCTGTTATATCGAGTGCTGTTATTTGATTGTCTCCACAGCCTAGGTATGTCAATTTGGGACACCCTGTTATATCAAGTGCCTCCAACCGATTTGTTCCGCAAATTAATTCTTTCAATTCTGAACACCTTGATATATCAAGCGTTGTTATCTGATTGCCTTCACAGCCCAGTCCTGTCAATTTAGGGCATACCGTTATATCAAGTGCCTTCAACCGGTTCGTCCCACAGTATAATTGTGTCAATTCTGAACATGCTGATATATCAAGTGCTGTTATTTGATTGTCTCCACAGCCTAGGCCTGTCAATTTAGGGCATCCCGTTATGTCAAGTGCCTCCAACTGGTTCGTCCCACAATATAATTGTGTCAATTCTGAACACTCCGATATATCAAGCGTTGTTATTTGGTTATTTCCACAATATAATTCCCGTAATTCAGAACATGCTGAAAGATCAAGTGTTATCATCTGGTTCCCATAGCAGTTCAGATATGTTAATTCAGAATTACTACTTATATCAAGTGTAGTAATCTGATTCCACGAGCAGTCCAGATATGTTAATTTAATATTTCTGCTTATGTCAAGTGTTGTTATTTTGTTTGAACTGCAGAAGAGATTTTCAAGCGAAGACAAAAACTCGATTCCCTTAAGAGACTCGCAATCAGAATAAGATATATCTATATATGTTACTCCTGCAATCTCTCCCTGTGAAAGATATCCATCCCCATCAGAATCAAAGTTTTCCGAAACATAATTTCTAAATATATCATCTGGGAAATTGTCTGCATTAATAGCTACTATATCTCTTACATCATAACTATTATCAGCCTTGACCCCAGTGCCGGGTATAATCACCCCGGCGATAACAGCTGATAAGACTAAACTAAACAAAAACAGACTTATGCCTTTTCCGCACAAGCCTGCCAGCAGTTTTTCTCTTTTTAATTTTCCTATCATATTTCGTCTTTCAATACACATACAGCATCTCCTTTCTTTGAAACCCAAAATAAGTCTGTAAAAGATATTTATAGTATAGCATAAAACCATATTAATATCAATGGTATATTATGAAACAAGAAAAAATTAAGACTCCTAAAAGAAGTCTTAACTGTCATATAAAACATTATAAACAAATTACCTTCGCTTTTTTCTTATAAAATGCTATGCCATAGCAAAGTACCTGTTTAAACCCTTCATCGATACTATCAGCATACTTCAAAACTCGGATCTGTTTTATCGCCTCAGAGCAATCTTTATCCATATCGGATTCTTTTACTGATTTTTTCGCTTCAATAATGATTACACGTCGGTTTTTCTTATCCTTTATTTCTAAATCCGGTCTGCCAAGACCTTTTTCCTTATTTGAAGCCACACTGTACCCACGTCCGGCAAACACACCGGCAAGAAAGGCGTGATAATAATCTTCGTGATAGTCATGATAACTTATTGTATTCCACAAAAGGTCCGAAAGCAGCCTGCTCGCTTCTGCTTCATTTTTCTCCCATAAAGCATTAAGCAATTCTTTGATGGTATCGTTGCTGACTGTTTCATTAAAGAACTTTACCACAGCATCCTCAAATATCGAAGATAGCTCCCTGTTAGGGATCTTAAGGGCAACTGTTTCTCCGGCCTCTTCTAGATCAGCTTTGGTTATATATCCCGTCATCAAAAGAACACTCCATAGATTATCTTCTGATGAATGAAGAGTATCATAAGTTAATGCATCGGAGATAGTCTGGATAACTGTACCGCCGTTAAGCAACGATTCAAACTTATCAGCTACATCAAAATCAGTATGTTTAACAAATGTTAGCAAAATTCCGTTATGGCTTGTATTCTTCCAGTAGTTCTTAGGTTTTGCATCACTGTCAAACCTAAGTTCAGACAAATAGTTTATTACATCCCATGGACAGTACACACTGCTTTTACCAAAAACATATCCATCATACCATTCTTTTATAACGGATGCCTTTTCAGACCTGTCGGCTGCAAGAAGCATCTTTTCGACTTCTTTTTCCGTAAAACCAAAATATTCACTAAATCTCGAGTCAAGTACAGAATAAGAAGCAAAGTTGTTGGTACCTGTAAATATGCTTTCTTTTGCTATACGAAGACATCCGGTAACTACTCCAAATTTTAAGTATTCATTATCCTTTAATGCTATGCTCAGCATACCTTTTATAACGTCAAGCATCAAATCATAATACTTATTGGCAGAAGTGTTTTTTTCGCTGGCTTTTGCCAAAGGAACATCGTACTCATCAATAAGCAGTATTACTTTTTTCCCATACGCTGCATAAAGCATACGCATAATTGTTTTCAGAGAATTTTTTACATCAGCCAGATCACACTTTTCATCTTGTAGCCTGACTAACTTTTTTGCATCAAAAGAGTTTACCGCTTTTTCTTTAGCTAAATCCGCATATGTTTTACTGACATCCGCCAGTCTTGTTTTTAACACTGCTAATGCATCAATAAAATTTTCTGCTTCAATATCCTTAAACGAAATAAAAAGAACAGGATACTGATTCATCCATTCCTTACAGAAAGCCTCATGCTTAGTAATCGTGAGCCCTTCAAAAATATCCCTACTGTCCTTTCTGATACTAAAGAAGTTTTCCATCATGCTCATCATAAGTGTTTTACCAAACCTTCTTGGCCTGGTAAACAGAGTAACTTCATTTTCAGTATCATTTGCAAGTTCATATATAAGCTCAGTCTTATCAACATAATAGTTGCCGTCTTTTCTTAATTCTGCAAAATCAGACTTCCCTACACCCACCTTAAAAGCCATATGTGAAATCCTCCTTTCTAATTATCAGGGATTCGCCCATGTTACGCATTATTCTTATGGTGATATGCTACCATATTTTTACATAAAATTCAACAGATTTCAGTATTCCCCCAAAAAATTAAGCGGGAGTGGATTTGAACAATCCCCTCCCGCTTCGTCAATTTTAATTTGATTATTTATGCACCTTCAAAGTTGCCGGATTTGATGTTAATGTTGCGCCGGTGTTATCAGTGATTATACATCTGAATTTATATCCGCTTCTGTCAATGGTTGCGTATACAGCAAGTGTATCCGTGTTATAACCGGTCATCCCGGAATTTACCCAAGTATTTCCTCCATCCTTACTGGTCTGCCACTGATACTTAAGCCCATTGCCACTTGCTGTTACTTCAAATAAAGCGGTACCTCCCTCCGTTATATCAACCTCTACTGTCTGGGAAACTATCTCAATTCCGGTTGTTGTCCCAGAGCTTATGGTAAGGGTTGCGGCATTTGATGTTGCAGTTTTTCCTGCATTATCAGTTACTACACACCTAAACTGGTATCCATTACGGTCCTTGTTTGCATTTACCGTAAGGGTATTGGTGTTGTATCCGGTCATTCCTGAGTTAACCCATGTCTTTCCGCCATCCTTGCTGGTCTGCCACTGATACTTAAGCCCGTTACCGGTCGCTGTGATCTTAAAGGCAACTGTAGTTCCGTCCGCTGTTGTTACATCTGCAGGCTGGGATGTAATCTTAATCTCAGTCGTTGTTCCAGAGCCAATGGTAAGCGTTGCTGCATTTGATGTTGCTGTGTTTCCTGCATTATCAGTTACTACACATCTGAACTGGTACCCGTTACGGTCCTTGTTTGCATTTACCGTAAGGGTATTTGTGTT
>JAFXXN010000070.1 GCA_017542245.1 Lachnospiraceae bacterium | reverse complement strand
CCTCACGTTATAAGTATATGCATCCTGTAGTCCTCCCGAAAATGAAAGCAATGCACTTAATCGAAAACTCTCAGAGGTCTGCGTTTTTGCAATCGACATCTCTCACCTCCAAATATGCCATTAAATTGATATCGATATATTTACCCTCTGATATTATAGCATAACAAGAAGAAACATCAGGATAAAAATGGTAACATGTCACAGCCTGCAAGGGAAATTTTTACCGAATTTCGTATGGCCATGTCTATGTGCATTCTGCTCACGCGGCATAGACAGTTCACAAATATTTCACAAAATTGTTAGCACTCTCTCTTGACGAGTGCTAATTTTAGTGCTATAACATAATCGAACAGAGGAACAGAGAAGACCAAAAGAACGGTGTGTTCCAATGATCTAATCCCTCCTTCCCCTTGCTCAGTAGCTATTAACAGTATTGAGTGAAAAGGAGGTAAGCATTATGTTAAGACCTAGTATTTATGGAGAAGATTTATTTGACGACTGGTTCGCATTCCCGGATTTCAGAGATCTGGACAGAACCGAAAGAAAGCTGTACGGCAGACATGCCGACAGGATGATGAAGACCGATGTTCATGAGCATGACGATCACTACGAAGTAGATATCGACCTGCCCGGCTTCAAGAAAGAAGAGATTGGTCTGGAACTGGACAACGGATATCTCATTGTCAGCGCAAACAAGGGTCTGGATAAGGACGAAAAGGATAAGAAGGGCAAACTTATCAGACAGGAACGTTATTCCGGATCAATGCAGAGAAGCTTCTATGTCGGCGAAGACATCACCGAGGAAGATGTCAAGGCAAGCTTCAAGCACGGTGTTTTGAATCTCATCCTTCCTAAGAAGGACAAAGAGAAGCTTCCCGAAAAGAAACAGATACTCATCGAAGGATGATGTTAAAATAGGCCTGCGGATTTTCCGCAGGCCTTATTTCTCTTATTCAATATTGGTCATTTTCTGAATATCTCATCAAAGCAGGCATGGATTATCGGATGATATATATTCATCTACATATGTAAAAACTGCATCTTCGGAGTCTTTTCCCTTAATCGTTCCGACATACGTCCAATTCCCTACTATCTCGATATAAACTTTCAACTCCCGCATTTTATTGCCCTCTCTCATTTAGCTCAACATCCAGGCCCAATGTATTTGCAACCAAAAGAGCCTTTTCGAGTTCTATTGTTTTCTTTCCGTTTTCCAGATCCGAAAGAAAGCTTATACTAACACCCAAAAATTCAGACATATCTTTCTGAGTATATCCCAACTGTTTTCTTCTGTTTTTTACAGCTTCGCCAAAAGTTTTTGAATTAGTGATTTTCATAAACACCTCTTGGCCGTACGGCTTAATCATTGCCGCATGTAAAAAATTAGCCGTACGACTCATTTCCTTAGATAGATTATATAATGAGCCGTACGGCTAAGTCAATGACGTTCATGATTTTTTTGCGGTTATCCGCATTTTTCTATCAAAGCACCGGAAGTGTAGTCCAACGCATCGGAGAATTTTTTGGTCTTACGGAACCTGCAAATACAGTAAGAAAGGAACAATCCATTGCTCGACAAATCAGGAACATCAAGTCAGCTTATCCGGACGCCATCATTTTACAGGAGGCATTTACCGGAACCAAAATGGACCGGCCGGAATGGAACAAGTTAAACAAAAACTCTTTTACTCACTTTCCAAATCTAATACCCTTTTTACTGAGCACCTCTTTCTGCCGGCCCTCATCATTTATATTTATTCCGAGAAACTCATTAAGTTCTTCTTCTGTAAACTGCTCACCTGTAAAAGTTTCATCACATGCCCCCAATGGCATAAACTCAGGTTCCTCCATCTCGTGCTCCGCATAAATTAATCCGTCTGAATCTATGTAAACATAGTCACTACCCATAGCCCAACAATACATGTTCCTCCATACTACATTTATAGTTTTATCTGTAGACGTATCGGGAGTATTTGCATCTTGCTGCATTTCCGAAACATCCTGTTCCTCGGTAATATTTGTTTCAACGATGAGCTGTTCCGAACTGTTTCCGCCTGATGAAACAGTTCCACCGGTGTTTTTAACACCACAGCCTGCTAACATCACAGCCAAAGTACAAGCGATTATTGCAATTACAGATTTTTTCATGATTATAAATCCTCCTGTTGGTATTATTTCATCCGCTCATATAATATACGAATCATACCCGGGGATTTTATGGGTCTACCACTTGCATCATTACATGTTTATCACAGAAATCGAAAAAAGCACAAAAAACCCAGATTTTATCTGGGTTTCTACGAGAGCGATAGACGGAGCTCGAAGATTGACAGAACCTGCAAACCCACATAAATACTGCATTTGCGATATGCGAAAATCGAGGGACGGCACAAGGGACGACAAAAAAATCAAGTAAAATTTCTGAAAAAGGAGGACGGAACAACATCATCGAAGTCCCTTATACTTCATCAAATGTCATTTGTTCAACATTATTTTTAAATAAAAATGTCATTTGTTCAGTATTTTTCCTGTATAAAAACGTCATTAATTCACTATTTTCTTTAAATTTTGTAGCAGTCAAGAAAAGTGCTTAGATACAATAAACATTATTTGATTACCAAACTTCTAATGCTTATAATCTGAGGAAACTTCCATAAAGGAACGATTTCCGACAATATAATCAACATAGGCCTGTTCCGGATCTTTTCCATGAAACACTTTGCAAAGACCACACATATCACAATCAGCAATACACGGGTATTTTTCCTTTATAAAAGCCCTGCGTTCTTCTAAAGATGATTCTTCTATTAATGGTGCATCAGACATAATCTTTCCTCACATGATGTTTCTTCCCTGACGATATTTCTCCATATATTCTGCATTAATTTCCTTAATCTCGCGCTTACCATCAATATAATCCTGATAAATACCCCATGGCGAACCGCCGCCCAACCAGCAGGAAGAACAATTCTCACATCCTCCTCCGCCACAATCCATGGACTCCTTAATAATCTGTTCCCGTTCTTCTTTTGTCGTGTCCTTAATTAAAATAGATTTCATAAGCACCTGATTTCCGGCAAATCACTGCCCGGCTTCCATCTCTGCATTAATAGTATCTTCGCTTGAAGCCATAGCCTTAAGCGTCATCTCAAGAAGTTTGTCGAGTTCCCAACCAAGTTGTTCTGCACCACGTTCGATTACCTCTCTCGAGCATCCGGCAGCAAAGCCTTTACTCTTGTATTTTTTCTTAAGAGATTTCAATTCCATATCTTTTGTGCTTTTAGACGGTCTCATAAGTGCGGCTGCCCAGATAAGACCTGTTAATTCATCTGCCGCAAACAAAACCTTTTCCATCTCATGAATCGGTTCAACATCAATTGTCACACCACATCCGACAGTTATTCCATACCCATGCGAGCATACGGCATGAATAATATCTTCCCCGACTCCACCATCTTTTAGCAGCTCTGGTGCTTTTAAACAATGCTCTTCCGGATATAATTCAAAATCAATGTCGTGCAAAAGTCCGACTATCCCCCAGTATTCTGCCTCATCGGAATACCCGAGTTCATTTGCATACCATTTCATAACGGCTTCTACAGTCAATGCATGCTGAATATGAAAAGGATCTTTGTTGTATTTCTTCAACAGTTCAAATGCGTCATCTCTTGTAATCATTTCCTTTACCATCCCTTTCTTTATCCCATTTTAACATAAGGGGGCAGCATGAAATATATCACACTGCCTTCTTACTTAAGCTTCTTTTTTCAATTATTATCTATCAATAGTTTACTAAAAAGAATAACCTGGCTTTTTATACAAATACTCTTCTTCCGAAATAATTTGCTTATCCCAGACCTTTTCCTTCCAATCGTCTTTTTCAATCTCCTTTATCGCAACCGAAACACTGGTTTCATCACATCCCATCGTTTCCATAATCGCTTTTGTTATTTTTTCGGCACATTTTCTCTTCTGTTCTTCCGTTCTTCCCGGGTAACATTTTACATCCACATGCGGCATACTACATTTCTCCAATGATTTCGTTTTTTATATCTTATCTTTTTTCATTTTTTCATTGACTTATCATTCGTTCCTATGTTTATAAAATATATCTATAAAAAAACGGAAGCTATCAAGCCTCCGGTTATATTCTCACAGTCATACTTTTTCTGTACAAACTATCGAGTCAGGCGCACAAACACACCCGATCTAAGAATATAGCCCGGGATATATACATTCGCCAACAAAACATGTTCTTTTTTTTTAAGTTTATGGTCAACATTTCTGCCCTAATTCCGTTTTCTAAGTATTGCTTTCTTATGTTACTGCCAATTACCTACTATGTCAATAGGTTTAAGTCAAAAATCATTGCTTAGCTTCCATCTCCGCATTAATAGTATCTTCACTTAAGGGTTTTTAGAGCGATAGACGGGGCTCGAATTTTCTCTGTAACCGCAAACCCGCATGGAAAGGAGGTTTTCGGCATTCTCTTTCCCCAGGTGGCCACTTGGTGGCCACTTTCCGTATTTTCCTGACAATTCCGCCTTTTATTGTCTGGTTTTATTCTCCATCTATCATGCCATTTCCTGACCATTTCAAAACAATAAATGCCGACCATATCCTATGAAGAATCTTTTTCTGCTGCCAAAAGCTGAGTTTTTAACATGACTATTTCTAAATTAGAAATTCCAATTTTACTCGGTAGTTATGTTTTTAACAATCGTTCCTCAATTAGATTTTTTAAATCGAAAAATGCTCAATACATTGATGATTACCTGTACTAATCCAACAGTAAATAAAATATCCATAACCACACCTATTATTGTAATAGGAATTTTGTATTGACTAAGCACATTATCCAGACTGTGTGGAAGTCGCCATTCCGTTGGGTTATTTGGATCTATTTTCAACTTCATCTTAGAACCAACAGGGTATTCTTGCTCAATACCTGACGAGGAAAAATCCAATTTTGTAGTATAAGACATACCGTTATACTTGTATTCAACAACAGGGAACGATAAATTGTACTCTCCCGGTTCATAACGGATCACTTCTGCATAAACCGTTTTTGTGTACTGATCATGAGAAATCCCTCCACCCATAGGCGGAATCGCAATTAGACCGTAAATAGTCAGAACAGGTCCGGTAATAAATGCCAAAAATGTCAGGCAAACCAAAATAACGATTTTTCTTAACAGCCTTTCTTCCGTTTTCTTGTTTTTCTCGACCATATTTAATATTTCATTTTTATCTTCGTCCATACTTTTGCTCTTTCCTGTCAGTATAGAAAACCAAAATTCTCCGCTGTTGCTAATCCACCAAAAATCAACTTATATTACTTATCAGCTTCTCTATCTGTTGCTCATTCATACCACACTCTGTCAGATAATTGTAAGCAGGCGTCTTCAAGTCGCTGACCGGCACTTTCTCAATTTTAATACCGAGAATAGCTTCCAGCTGCTCATCGATTCTTTGCTTAAACAGTTTATACTGCAATGAATCCGGATTCATGTCGATACTATGAAGCGTATCATAACTGGTCATATAATCATCGATGATTTCCTGATAGGTTGCTCCGCAAACCGCTTCTATGACTGCACTTATGACACCTGTGCGGTCTCTTCCGAGACTGCACTGAATCATATACGGCCCTTCCTTCTCAGACATTTCTGCCAGCCCTTCTGGGTTTTATTGCTTACGGATTAAGCGTGTATTTCTACATTCGTGCCCAGAATGATCTTGGTGCGGCAAAAACCAGTGCCTTCTACGCCATTTCCCCATTCATAGGAGCTTTTATTTCTTTATTGCTCTATAAACAATTGCCAAATTCAATGTTTTTTATCGCATTGATTCTTATGGTTTTCGGCTCGTTTTTTGCCTCAAAATAAAGTGACTCTAGTGAGGAAAACCAAAATATTCCATCACTACAAACTTGAATTTATCGATGTCTTAACAAATCATCATAATATGTTTCCGAATAATCAAGCGTGTCAATATTTATAATTCCTTTACGCTCTTCAAGTACTGGAACTGTTCCTCCAACAACATAGTTAATTCTTGCAAACTCAAAATGCCTCCCATCTATTCTGTTATACTTATCAAATATTACTTGATTTCCAGATATCGCATACTCCTCAACTATTTCTGAACCTACATATACAACTACATAAGAATATGTTGGATAGAATCCGCCTTCGCCGGAAAATGGAAGCAAATAAATTTTATTTCCGTCATAATAACACTGATGAATACAATCTATTCGGCCTTTTTTGTAGTTAACTATCTGAATCAATTCATTATCAGATTTATAAATCTCCAAATAGTTTTTGCATTTTGCTCTTAATTTATCAGATTCTTTAATTTTGTTTTTTTTCTGTAAAGTCTGTTCAAAGTAACCTTGGAAGTAACCCACAAAAGGCATATCTTTTGCCGATATATAATACTTACCATATCCACATTCAAATACATCCTTATATTGAATCTTTTCCCTGATTTCCTTGCAGTCTTTAACCAGGCTTGCAAAATCATACTCTTTTAAATACATCTCTGAAAAGCTCCGATTTGTCTTAGTACGCAAAACCAAAAGTTTCCTTTGTTACCATATATCATTTTACCTTAAAGTTTGTTTCCCGTATATATTCTTTAAATTATAATGTTTTCAAGTATTCTACTATTCCATCCGTTATTTCCCGGATGTCATTATCAAGCCATCTTTGCCTGGATTCCGATACTCTTTTTAAGTACTGATCATCAAGAAATGTCCTTGAGATTCTTTTAACAACATCACTCATCGATTTTTCAAACATTCCCTTGTCATTAAAAATCAAGAGACCTATGATTTCGGTAACCTTTTCAGTGTTTACGACATCCTTCAGATAAAACATATCATAAATATCTTTATATCGGCGACTGTTTGGTCCAAACTTTAATAACGAACGGAGCTTTTCAACAAAAGACTGTTCAACTGTATTCTTAAGTAAGGTTGCGCCTTCATCATCCATACAGACATCAAAACAATACTCATCCTGATCAATCTCCAAATGTTTATGAACACCGATGTCTATTTTGCTGTTTATGGTATTTCCGTTGTCATCGGTGATGATGATTTCTATGCTTTTTCCATGATAGTCCTGGTGTTTTAGTTCTTTAATCTCATCTTTCATTTCAATTGATAATCCATCCAGACAATTTAATTTCCGAACAAATTCTCTTATTGCGGAATCGTCTAGAGAATAGTGAATAAAATCTAAATCTATATCCTGCGTCGCTCTACGGTTATTATGAGTTATACTTCTCATCACCACTCCGCCTTTTATCGTCACGTTACGATTTAGCGAGCCTTCCGAAATTGCTTTAAGAACAATATCCTGGCATACACGTGCTTCTGCAAGTGCTGTAGTAAGCCCTTCATTTTCATATGCGTCCGTCATATCTCGTAAATCCAAATCACAACACCTCCTCATCAAGTGCTTTTGATATCATTTTGCTTTTCGGAAAAAGTGACGCATATTCCTGAATACGCCATATTTCCAGGTTATTTATGATATCTCGGTAATTCATAATAATCTCTTTATATAAATCATATGGCATCTTATTTTTATTTCGCAAAAGTTCTATTAACATTCTCTCTTTATCATAGATTCTGACAATTGTACTTTGAACTGTCATTTCTACTGCACCAATAGATAATAAGTCTGCTCTTTCATATATCTGATGAACACGCGTATCTTTTATCTTTGCCGCGTTAGATATCGTAGCAAGATCATATCTTTCCGGAATCACAATTGTCAGACCATGGCAATAAAATGCATACTCCCCGGTTAATACAGAATTGGGATACTTTTTCATTAAAATATCCAAACCCGATTCCTTTCCTTTTGTGGAATAGATGCCTTCTTCCAGTTTATAAATCTTTTTTTCAGCAACTGCTTTCGTAAGTTTATACGAACTTCCATATTTTTTTACGGCTTCGTTATAAGATAGTATCATTCTTGTAAACCTCGGTATTTTTTTATTTTTTTCCTTTATTTACTTAAATATAAACCACACTTCATTATGTGTCAACGTAAATATAGGTATTTTTCTGATTTTTACCCGACTTTGCTTTAGAAATGTGCCATCCTGCATTATTGAAAATGTTCAAAAGATTCGATAAAATATGACTTCTAATTGATAGACGGGGACAAAAATGTGGTTAAAACATGATAAAAAAAGGAGGTTTTCGGCATTCTCATTTCGCTTACTGGATACTTAATGGCCACTTATTTTGTCCCCTAAAAATCAAAAAAACCCAGATTTTATCTGGGTTTTCAGGCGAGCGATAGACGGGGCTCGAAGTTTGGCCGAGCCGGAAAAATCGCACTATTACTGGATTTGTGGGCCGTCAAGCATCAAGGGACGACTCGAGGGACGACACAAAAATCAAGCAAAATTACGACGAAAGGAGGGCGGAACAACATCATCTGAAGTCCCTTCTTCTAATCAATACTCAATCCACTTGCTGATTCGATGTCCGTTCTCATCTAAGGAGGGTGCATGAACCAATTGTATTCGGTTTTGCTTTTCGAATTATTTCATCATAAATTTTTTTTCAAGAAGAAAACAGGATGTTTAAAGCATCTGCAGCCTGGTTTTCATCCGGTCCATTTATAACAAGATCAAGACTGTCGGCTGAGTTTATTATAACTGAACTCATAATACTCTTTACGTTATATTCTTTCCCGTCAATAACTGCAGTAACAGCACTTTCAAACTTACTAACAGCCATTATAAGACTATTATCTCCTGAAGCCTTTTTAACATTAATCCTTATCATCTGCTATTGCCTTCAATCTCCTTAATAATATAATCAAGGACCTGATCTTTAGGAATATCAAGAACTACGCCCAGCTCCTGATATAGCATGTCTTCTGCAAGATGCATATACTTATCATCCGCTGCAGTAACCTTCTTTCCTTCATCAAGTCTTTTCTTCCTTCTAAAGTAAATGCATTTTATCAGCTTAAAAAGTTCTATACAATCATATTTTTGTAAAGCTTCTTTATATTCGGCGTCAGGCTTTTTCTCATCCTTTAGTTTCAAAGGCTCTATTTCTCCAATTTTTGAAATCAGATCCTTTGCCTCTTCTTTTGATATGGGCTTTCTCATCTTTGACAAGTCCCCATCTGCAGCAACATATATCGTACATTTGCTGCTTCTTGCACTTAAAATATAATAAAGCCGGTCCTTATCGATTCCGGGAATATCAACTGTCGTTACATCTGTAATATCACAAAGTCCATTAGTACCGTATAAAACCAGGTCTCCCTTTTTAAACATATAATTCATCTCCTAAAAATCATCAAGGCTCTTCTTTACT
>JAFXXN010000014.1 GCA_017542245.1 Lachnospiraceae bacterium | reverse complement strand
TTTTCAGCAAGATCGGCCTGCGGGCATTGCTGAAGGACTATAACGGTATTCTGATCGGGATCAGCGCCGGAAGTATGAACAGTGCAGAGACGGTATATGCCCAGCCTGAAAGAGACGGCGAAGCGATGGATCCCGCATATCAAAGGTTTTTACCCGGCCTTGGCCTGACGAAAACAATGCTTTTGCCACATTATCAGGAGAACAAGGATGATATTCTGGATGGGCTGCGTGCATATGAGGATATTGCTTTCTCAGACAGTTACGGAAATGTTTTCTATGCCATTCCGGACGGGACCTACCTCTTAATCGAGGGCGGAAAGGAAGAACTGAGGGGGGAAGCGTACCGGATCAGCAACGGAAACATGTTACAGGTCTCCAAAGCGAATGACATTGTCAGGCTTTGACGACCGCACGGAAGCAAGAAGAATATATTTCAGGATAAATTACGAGGAGATATAGAAAAATGGTATTTGGAGAAATATCTATTAAGGACAAGCTTGGTAGAACAATCATACTAAGAAATGCTAGGCCAGAGGATGCCGATGATTTGGTCAAGTATTTGAAGATAACAAGCGCAGAAACACCTTATCTAATCAGGGAACCGGAAGAAATCACGATAACAAAAGAGAATGAAGAAAAGTTCCTGCAAGCAAAAATAGATGCAGAACGCGAACTAATGCTTATTGCTTTAATTGATGGGAGGCATATAGGAAATTGCTCTCTTATGAGCATTGCACCATACAAAAGATATAGGCATAGATGTGATGTTGCAATAGCTCTTTATAAAGAATACTGTGGCTGCGGAATAGGAACGGCGATGCTTCAAACGGTTTTGAATGTGGCAAAGGAAGTAGGCTATGAACAGGCTGAACTGGAAGTAATGGTCGAGAATAAAAATGCAATTGCTGTATATGAAAAAATGGGATTTGAAAAATATGGGATTTTTCCTGACAACATGAAATATGCAGACGGATCTTACATGGATGCATGTTGGATGATGAAAAAGCTTTGAACGTTATGCCAACGCATGGTTTGATGTGAATTATCTTGGAATATTATTTTGGAAAATGGATAGCATATGGGAACATTATTACAATCAACATTAAATACAAGGGCACTACCCACAGGAAATCTACGTTATATACGAAGCGATTATCCCGGAAAACTTACAGATCAGGAAGTGAAGTGGCTTCTTCAAAATGATATAACAACGGTCGTTGATCTGAGAGAAGAAAAAGAATATATAGCTAAACCCTGCAGACTTGAGGATGAAGAAGGCTTTGTCTATTATCATTTGCCGGTGACCGGTGGTGGAGACACACCTAATTCACCTGATGCTGTTGCAGAAACTTATCTTGCTATGATGGATGAACATATGGATAAGATCATTCATACAATAATGAATGCGGATAGCAATGTACTATATTTTTGCAGTGCCGGAAAAGACAGGACGGGCGTGGTTTCAGCGATCATACTGAAGAATCTTGGTATAAGCGATCAAAGGATCATAGATGATTACATGGAAACGAAGGACAATCTGATGGGATTTTTGACTTCATATGTGGCAGCACACCCGGAAGTTAATTTAAATACCATAGTCCCGAATGAGAAGAACATCAAAAGGGTTCTGGAGATTCTCACATACAGAGAAGTTCAGAAGATAGCTAAGGATACTATCGAATACATAATAGATGAAATAAAGCCCGGAATGCCACTTAAAGAAATACGCTTTCTGTGTGAAGAGAAGATGCGAGAACTTGGTGCAGATTCTTTCTGGTACTATGATATCGGAGCATTTGTTTTTGCAGGTGACGAGACAACGGTCTCAGTTTCCGGAAGGGAATATATTACTTCGGAAAGATATATTGCAACGGATGATATTATCACTATAGATCTCAGTCCTCAGGTGGAAGGAACGTGGGGAGATTATGCAAGAACTGTTATCGTCCAAAACGGTAAAGCTGTTCGATCATATGACACAATCAGGAACGCTGAATGGCGCAGAGGTGTTGAAATGGAAAAACGACTCCATAACAGGATGATGGAAATTGTACGGCCTGAGATGACATTTGAAGAGCTATATTATCAGATGAATGAGTTCATTCAGACAGAGGGCTACATCAATCTTGATTTTATGGGCAATCTCGGACATTCCATAGTTCGTAAGAAAGAAGACAGGATCTATATTGAAAAAGGGAACAGGACGAAACTTGCAGATGTCAGTCTTTTTACATTTGAACCCCATATCAGTGTCAGTGGATCAAAGTATGGCTATAAAAGAGAAAACATCTATTATTTCGATAAAGAAGGATTAAAAGAACTATAAGAAGAATAGTAAATTCCGGGTTAGTGAAATAAATGAAATTTGTGGAAGATGATCATGAATTTGTCAATAAGAGAATGGAGAATCGCGTGATAACTTTCCGTTTGTCGAAATGATGTGATAGTAAATTATATTTTATATTATGCTCTAAGGAAAGGGGATTGAAATATGGAATTATTTGAGGCGATAAATCAAAGAAAAACAATTCGTGACTTTGAAAACGAAGTAATCTCAAAAGAAATTCTTGAAAAAATTATCTCCGCAGGGCTAAAAGCACCGACGAATGATCATATGCGGGATTGGCAATTTGTAGTGGTAACAGATAAGGATGTTGCTGTCAGGCTTCTTGAGTGCATTCCTAAAGGAATATCGGATGCGGATATGGAGCAACTCATTAGGGATTGGAATTTGAATGATAAGCTTCAGCAGGAGTGTTATCGCAATGCTGTTCCAAAGCAATATAGAATGCTTTTTGACGCTTCGGCTATCATAATACCTTTATTGAAACAAAAGACGGATATTTTACATCCGGAAAACGTATCTCATCTAAATGGGTTTGCATCAATTTGGTGCTGTATTGAGAATATTTTTCTTGCGGCAACAGCTGAGGGACTGGGATGTAATCTTAGAATACCGCTCGGTGAGGAAAGTACACATGCAAGAGAAGTTTTGAAATATCCGGAGGATTATTTCATGCCGTGTTTTATAGGAATCGGAAGACCATTGAAGGGAATCAAACCAGTCAGACAGATAGAGATCAATCCTCAAGACAGGATTCACTGGAATGAATACTGATTCAGAGTATAGCACGATATCTCGGAATATAACCCTTCCAATTTATAACACGGAAAATCTTTAAAAGATTAGGGTTTAAATCTTAGAATTATACCTTTAGAATTTTGAAAACGCAATACAGCGCTTTTATTAACAAACACTCAGAACTATACAACTGCATATCAGAGACACGGGCGGAGCAGAAGAATTTATATTCTGTTCCGCCTTGCTTTATACCCAAATATCATTGCACAAAATTCCTCTTTTGTGATACGATTATTTTAGAAAAAAGCGGAGGGGTTAAGTCATGGGTGAAAATTCAGAATATTACAATTCATTGAGGCAGAAACGCCGTAAAGATACTGAAAGCATTAAAAACATTCTTCCTCAGCATACACATGGATTTGTTGAGGAATGTCTTCTCAAATATCAGGAAAGCACCGCTTTTAATTATGCGCAGGATATTCTTTTTTTCTACGGATTTCTCAAGGAAAAGAATCCCCTGTGCAAGAATCTTGAAATCAAAGATATCCCCTTTGAAGTTGTCGAAAATCTTGGCCCTCAGGACATCAATGAATTCCAAAATTATGTTGCATCAGGCCACAAACCGGATAAAAAAGGCAATGTAAAGCCTGCTAAAGAACGTGCAATTGCAAGAAAAATGGCGGCTGTGCGGAATTACTATAAATATCTGATCAAATATGACTATCTTAAGATTGATCCCACAGTGAAAGCTGCTGTAAAGAAGAAAGAAAAGGTAAAGAAAGATATCCGAAGGCTGTATCCTGACCAGGTTCAGCTTCTAATGGATTCTGTCGCAGCTGTGAATTCTGCTAGTTACCATTCCAAAGTCATGTCTGAACCTACTGCAAAAAGAGATCTGGCAATTGTAACTCTTCTGTTAAATACTGGAATCCGCGTCTCGGAATGTGCAGGGCTTGATCTTTCAGATATAAATTTTGATGAAAATACAATTACTATCGTCAGAAAAGGCGGCGATGAAGATCATCTCTACATAAACGAGATTATCCGGAATACTCTGAGGGATTATATCAATCATGAACGCCCTTCCCTACTCAATGATTCTGAAGAACCTGCTCTCTTCATATCTCTTCAGCATAAGCGTTTATCAATAAGAAGCATCCAATATATGATTTCAAAATATGGAAAAAACGCAGGACTTACTCAAAAACTCACCCCTCATAAGCTCCGTAGAACGTATGGTACAGCGCTTTATAACAGAACAAGTGATATTTATATGGTTGCTGATGTTCTGGGACATAAAGACGTAAATACGACTGTTAAACACTACGCTGCTATATAAGAAGAACATAAAAGACAGGCATCCCAGGTAGACGTTTATGGA
>JAFXXN010000013.1 GCA_017542245.1 Lachnospiraceae bacterium | reverse complement strand
GATTGCCAAAGTCATGGCGAATCCCCCTCATCCTGTCGTATATTTCCTCGATGTGCTCCACATGTCCGACCATATCACCGACCTGTTTTCTGGCAGAGTCCTTCACATACTCCTCTTCCTGCTTTTCCTTCAGTTTTTGGTAAAGCACGATCACTGCAATGATCGGCACATAAGCCACCAGGCAAAAAAGAGCCCTATATGGGTTTGCCGGTATGTTCTCTTTGATGCTTCCGTTTTCTATTCCGTCCATCCATAGAAAAAAATAGGATGACATGATCGGTTTTACCAAAAGCAGGCTTGCCGCCGGTGCAAGCAGCAGGATTAACTCCTGCCATGTCAGTTCATCACGCTTATACCGGTATGTCTTATGGAGAATCCTTATGACTGCATATAAGAGCATTAATGCAAGTCCGTACTGAACAGGATTCCATACGAAGAATTCAATGACGGTAGCCTCTATACTATGCTTATACCAATCGAATTTAAAAACAAGATCCCTCTCCCAGAAGCCTATTTCAGTAAACAGTTCTATAGACAGCCAGCTTATCAGACGAAAAACAAAAAACAGAAAGACCTTCTGCACCGGATTTCTTCTGTCATCTAAAAGCCAGGCAATAAGAATTGCCAGAACTAAAAACCCGGTAGTCAGGATCCTGTCCATCTCCTTGCTTGTTCCTGCGTAGTTACAGACCAGCCACAGCGCATAGTACACTGCCGCAGAGACATAAACGGATCTTTTGTTGCACATAAACGGCCTGAGCCAATATATAAGAAGAGCCACATTCAGCAGCATATACAGTTCAATAAGAACACGGATATACGCTTCCGCATATGACTGAAAATTATTAACCAGATATTCCATCATAGACCTTCCCTCCGTGTGTAATAGGAAAGATAAGCTTTTATAAGATCCTGATATTTTCCCCGGGCAACGGGAATTTCTGCATCACCCACCCGGACGGACTTGGAATCATAGGATTTCACATAAGCCAGATTGATCAGATACGCCCTGTGAACCCGAAAGAAATCCTGACCGGAAATGCTTTCCAGTTCCGATATTCTCCCGTTATAGTCAACATTATCGCGATCCTTCATGTGAAGAATTATCCGTCTGTCAAAGATTTCAGCATACACTATTTCCGACAGTATCACCTTTCTGTTTGAGCCACCTGATCTTACGGTTATGACATGGGCGGAATGTTTTTCATCCTCTTTCTCCGTGAGAGCTTTTTCAATATAACGGACTTCATCAGCCTGCTCAATCGCGCGTTTTATTACTTCCGTAATCCGTTTCTTTCCAAAAGGCTTTACGATATAGTTAAATGCCCCGACCTCAAAAGCCTTGAACACCTCTTCCTCAAGTGCTGTAACGAATACAATGACCGTCTTCTTTCCATCCGCACGTATCATCCTTGCGGCATTCATTCCGTCAATCCCCGGCATCTGTATATCCAGAAAAAGTATATCTGCGTCGAATCCGGGAGCCAGGATACCCCTTGCATCAGCAAACACTTCGATCTCCATATCTTTAGATACTTCCCTGACAGACTCCTCAATCAGTTCCCGTATTTTCTTATCATCATCACAGATTGCCAGCTTCATATAACATCCTTCCTTTGGGCATACTATATTTATATTATCGGTTATTTCAGACGCACTAATGATCACCGATACGTGAACCGCAGTTTTTTTGCTGTGAAATGTAAAACGGGAAGGCTCTATGCCCTCCCGCATTCCATACCTGATATGTTACATCAAATACTATTTTAGTCCCGCAATATGCATTCTTGCCCGTTCCAGTATCTTTTCCAAAAAGTCATCCGGTATCTTCTCCGTTTGGTATGCTCTCTGTCTGATACTGCTCTTTCCGCTTCTCTCAAGAACTTTTTGCAGTTCTTCCATCTGTTTATTCACCATTTCAGCGGCTTCCTACTGTTTCTTTCCAAACCGGGATTCGGTAAATTCCTCAAATTCCTGCTGAAGAATATCCAGTTCCTCATCCTTGGACAGCTTACGATAGCCATCTTCGGAGTCATTATCCAAAGCATACCTTATCCGTGTTCCATCTGCATAACCGGCAGCGATTTCATCTGCAATAGTCCTAAACCCGTTTAAAAGTGCATTTTCTTTATCTGCCCATGTAACCTTATGATCAGTTTCAACGGCTCTTACGCTTTCCACCCCGTTACTATACTCGCGTGACAGACGACTGTAAAAACTTTCTATTGGTATATGTTCTGACTCATATTTCCGCTGCTCGTTCATTGCGTTTACATCCATACTGCCCGGAAGTTTTGTTCCATGCAAAGCCCTCAGCCCTTCAGCAGAAATGTTTACCTTGACGGCAGGCATATTCTTTCCTGCTTCCGTATCCTTAAACAGGACGGGCTTATTATTCTGCGCTTTAGCCAGAGCAAATACATCTATATTAGGCGGCTGATAGGTTCCGTTAGCATTACCATAAAGATAAACCGGCATAGCCACACCTCCTTAACCCTTATAATCTACCTGTGTTCCAAGCATCTTCTCAGAATCGGTCATTACTCTTGAGGATGCACTATTATAGGTATAGGTACGAACTTTGGAAAGAAGTTCATCCATCGAATTTGCCTCAAAAGTAACATACTCTTTATCATCTACGGATTCGATTTCATCATTATCCTTATCATCCGTATCCGCTTTTTCTTTTTTATTTTTAGCATTGAATTTACTAGCATCAATAGAAACTTTTTCTGTTTCTTTTGGCAATTCAAATTCATTAATTTTATTTTTAAATTCATCCGAAAATTTTAAATTCGCTTTGTGATTGATATTATCAACATGTTTAATTCCATTAAAAAAATCGCTTTTGATGTTACTATTGTTCACATTGATTTCAAATTCTCCGAAATTTTCAACCAAACCGACTGTTTCAACGAAATTGATGAGCATATTATTTTGAAAATGATTGTTGGGAATTTCTGTTAAAATTTTGTTTGAATTTTCGCTGTTTAAAATGTCGGTGATGTTTTTGAGGAAATTATTTTCATTTTTGAAGGTTTTAATTTCGTTTTGTTTCGACGGTTTTATTCCTAATAAAATCGCAATTTCTTGGAACATTTTATAAATTAATAAAAATAAAATAATTATATTTTTTCTAATATTAATAATATTAATTTTTCAAATATTTTTTTTTAATTTTTTAGTCCCAACTGTCATCGCTTTCTTCATCTCGATCTTTATCGTCTTCGTCATCGGAATACAAATGCAAATTTTTTTTTCGCAAATCGAGCGCCATTTTTAACGTATTTTGCAAAAAGTTTCTTTCATTTCCAGTCATCAACTTTTCCTCCTCAGGTTTTTTCTCCACCTTTTTCAACCTGACATTTTTAATCTGTTCTTCGAGGGAAAGTTCTTTAGGTTGATTGTTGCTTTCGACCTTTTTTAATTTAATCGAATTGAGTTCGTCTTCGAGCGAGACTGGTTTCGAAGAAGATTCGATTGATGGGCTCGGAACAATATTAGTAAGAGGAGGCGGAACGGGAATTGCCGAAGAGGTATTATTCGTTGGAAGCGGAGGCGGAATCGGAATTGAAGAAGATGTGTTAATAACATTCGTTTGAAGCGGAGGCGGAATCGGAATTGAAGCGGTAGACTCGGGTTTACTCTCAAGAGGAGGAGGAAGCGGAATTGATGAAGCGTTTTGAAGAGGCGGATTCGGAATTGATGATGATTTGGTATTGGTTGGTAATGGAGGCGGAATCGGAATGCTATTGCTGTTTGAATTATTATTTGAAGTTGTATTTTTGATATTGGTTGGTAATGGAGGGGGAATTGGAATGCTATTGTTACTAGAATTGTTGTTGTTATTTATGTTCATGTTGTTTTGCTGAACGGGAGGAATTGGAATGTTGATGTTTTTGTTTTCTTTAGGTAGATTATTATTTACATTATTATTATTATTTACATTATTATTATTAT
>JAFXXN010000069.1 GCA_017542245.1 Lachnospiraceae bacterium | reverse complement strand
TCCGAGGGTCTGATGGTTTCTTTGAATCTGACGGTATCAACCATGTTTTCCCTTTCTTTATAGATCCCTCAACTCGGCCTTCCGCACAAAGTAAAGCAATTCTTCTTGAGGAAATTCCCCAGATTTTTGACATTTCTGTAGTTGTATACAAATCCATGGTATTCTCCATATAAACAACTCAACGCTACACATATTATTATATTCACTTATCTGAATAGTTCAAGCGTTATTCTCGATTTTGTCTCGTTTTTTTACATTTTCTTGGGAACAGCGTAAGCTGTTACTGTTCAGTGGCCAGCCAAATCGTGTATCTCGTAACCATATTTTCACCACCTAAATCTCTGAAAAAGTGCGAAAAACAGCCATTTTTTGCACTTTTTCAATTGCTTTCTATATGGTTATGTGCTGTAATTATCTCATAACCATATAGGAGGTGTTCTAATGGCAATTATTAAGCAATTCGATAAACGTTCCGGTATCACTTATGTCTATGACTCCAAATCTTACTACGACAAGGCAAAAAAATGTTCTCGTGCAAAACGTACTCTAATTGGTAAAATTGATCCTAATACCGATGAAATTATTCCTACTGACGGAAGAAACAAAGGTGCTAGATCAAAACCCAAGCAGTCCTCTCCAGACATAGACAAGGACAAACGCATTCAGGAATTAGAAGATGAAAACCGTCAGCTTATACTTCAAATAAATGCTCTAAAAAAAGAACTTAACTGTCTCAACAAACCATCCCACAAATAAGGAGCTCTTTATTGACACTTAAGGAAGCACATGAAATCCAACGACGGGAACTTATTTCCCTTCGCGCCGAGAATAAACGACTTCAAAAGCAAGTTTCAGGTTTGTGAAAGATTCACAAACAAATCGCTGTAGCCCTTATTATTTCTTGGCTTGGCTAATCCCTGAACTGTAACCCCGAACGCATGTGCGTTTATGCCCATTTAGGCCATCTTTTGAGCACAAAAAGAGCAGGGCTGACCATCATCAGACCACCCTGCTCCGAATTAAAACTGTTTATGTCATTTTATAGGCACATTGTCATATATGGCGGAATACAGATTATATCATCCTTAATGCTCAGATTCTTTGGATGTATGATATAAGCACCACCCATTCTCTTTCCGTACGCTTCCTTGAATTTTGTTAATGACTTGGTTGTGTATCTTTTCCCGGATTTCACTTCTATCGGGAAGGATTTATATTTCAGTTTGCTGTTATTGGATATCAGGAAGTCGATCTCTATATCATTGCGATGCTTTTCTTCACTGTACCGAGTATAAAAGAATAATTTATGCCCATTCGCAGTAAGCATCTGTGCTATAAGGTTTTCGTATAGCATCCCCTCATTCAGCGACAGCTTATCCTGCAAAATCTGTTTATATACTTCGTTTTCCAATAATTCGTTCTCATTAAACGCATGGCTCAAAAGGAGTCCGGTATCACACATATAGCACTTGATATATGTTTCGGAAGCATTTAATGCAGGCGCAATACCGGGATTATCGGTTTTTCTGCATTCATTGACGATCATGCTGTCTGTCAGCCAGAAAAAGGTCTCGGCATACTGCTCCGCAAACGTTCCGTCAACAATGTTGCTGAACACCACTCTTTTCTCGTGCTTTGACAAAAGTGCCGGAATCATATCGTAAAGTGCTATCACTCTTGACCTGTATTTAGCATTGATCTTCATAATATCCTCACGATACAGGCTCAGTATATTCCTTTTTATACTGTCAACAGCGCCAAAATCCTTATGAGAATCAATATATGCTGAAACCGCCTGCGGCATACCGCCAACCAGCATATATTCCCTGAATAACTGCATTGCCTTATCATGAAGCGCCCTTTCCAATGGTATGGTCTTGGAAAAACAGTCCCGGATATATGACACAAGCGGTTTGTTTTCAAGTGCGATACAGAATTCCTCAAAATCCATAGGATACATCCGTATCGATCTCTCCTCTGACGGGATCACTATATCCTTCACATTTTCTTTTATGGAAATGAGGGAGCCTGTTTCGATATAATCATATCTTCCATCCGCAACAAGGTACTTTATCATCTCCCTTGCTGTAGGATACCGCTGAACCTCATCAAATATGATCAGGCTTTTCCTTTCCTTCAGTTCTACCCCATAAACATTCTGGAGCATCATAAAAAGCGTGTTCAGATCATTATTGAACTTCACAAAATAACTTTTTACATCCTCTGAGGTCCGGGCAAAGTCTATCAAAAGAAAGCTCTCATACTCATTTTGCGCAAATTCCTTCACAATGGTCGATTTGCCAACTCGTCTGGCACCCTCGATCATTAGTGCCTCGCTTCCTTCGCACTTCTTCCATTCCAGAAGCTTTTCATAGATCTTTCGCTTAAAAATCAAGGCAGCATCCTCCTTACAGCTGATTTTGCCTTGATTTTATCACTCTTATCCAAAAAGCGCAACATGATTTGTTGCTAATCTTTGGTGCTTACGCAGTTTCGCGCAGGTATAATCGTTGGTCTATACGCACTATACAGATCCCTTAAATTGCGACCTTACCTTTAGCAAGAACTGATTTCATCATATCCTCTTTTCGGATATCTTTATACCTGTATATCGAGAGAATCAGTCCAAAAAGCATATAATTAACAATATTTCTCGATGTTCCGTGTGATATCATAGGCAAGAAAGAACCTGTCATTGGCAGCAACCCGAAAACTATCATCAAATTGCTTACGCACTGAAAAGCTATTGTAATACCACACGCACACCCGATAATATATCCTAGATTGTTTTTCTGCTTCAATGAAATCCGGAAAACATACATTGAAAGCACAAGCAAGCAGATGATAATTCCCACTACCGCCAGCATCCCGCAGTATGCTGCTATAGATCCAACAATAAGATCATCTCTGTATCCCGGCAATTCTGTCATAATTTGAACAGCCTCATCGCTTCTTCCTATAAGATTGCTATTGGCAAAGACCTCTTTCAGCCTGGTATTGATATAATTCATCCCATTATCATCTGACACGTAGTTCCCGATATTATAACGTGCCATCCAGTTCTCCAATCGAAGTCTCTGATAATCATTGAAATGCATCCCCTTGTTAAAACACATTGCCGCCATAACTATCACAACGCATATGAATCCTATAAGCACTGCTTTTTTACTAAACAAGTACCAGTCTTTTCGAATTGCCAAAAATATCAATATCAGTTCAGCAATCAACATAAACAGCATAAATGGAACAGACCAGTCACCATTAATCAATCTGGATACTATCGGCGCGATCCCCCAAAGAAAGATCCAAAGAATGGCTATCTTTCCCTTTCCTCTATATTCATAAAGAATTCCTGCAAATATTGGTAAATATAAAAGAAATATTGCATGAACCGAAACGGAAACGCTACCAATACCTATCCAGCCATTCACTCCATTCACATAGTAACCAAAGGGAATCGAAAGCAATGTAATAACCGTAAGAAATATGCCGCCGATTATTCTGCTTTTTCCAAGTAAAACTGTATAGTCCAGGCGATACACAACCAGCATCAATATGACACTAACAAGTATCCCCATAATATGAGCTCTGGAAGTACTGCGCGGAAAATCAGAAAATCCTATCTGTCCCGGATTCATTCCCCGATTGATAAGATAATGAATCACAACGCTCAAAACACTTATGAAAAGAATATATCCTAAAAACCGCCATTCCATATGTGGTCTGTGAATCTTATCCAAATTTATCCCCACGCTTACAGGATCCCCCATATCCTTTACCGCTTTTTCAAGAGCATCATCACGACTCAAACCACCGTTCTCATACACGTCAGCCTGTTCTTCAATATGCGAACGTATCTCATTTGCCACAAAACTCTTCGCATTTTTATCCCTGATCTGCCCTTTAAGGGTATCAATATAATCTTCCATGTTCATTGTCACGTCCTCCTACACAGCATATGCCAGAACATTAGCTACAGCGACAGAATAAGTCTCCCATTCATCCAGTTTTGTTTTCAGGAATTTCCTGCCATCGTCGGTAATGGAATAGTATTTTCGCATTTTCCCCACACCTTCCTGCTCATACGAAGTCAGATAATTCTTAGATTCGAGAGCATGAAGAAGAGGATATAACGTTCCAGCTTTCAATTCAAACACATTCTGCGAACGCGAGCGCAAGGTCTCGATCATTTCGTATCCATACATATCTTTTTCCGATAAAAGCTTCAAAAGCATTGTCCCCATGCTTCCAGACAACAATGTCTTGTCTATATTACTCATATATGCCTCCTATCTGTATATCGAATATCTTTATATCGATATTCTATATATTATATTGATATTCTACATTTGTCAATAAAAAAACCGTGATCATACACCTATTGTGGATGTGATCACGGGCATTGAATCCGGATAATTAATTTACAATCGTTCCGTGCTAAGCTTCCTTTTTCCTATGATTCAGGATGTAGTTTGCCATTTCAAGATACGGATTCTTGACCTTTGGAGCATTGGCGCGCGCCTCTGCATCCTTAGCATCCATAGCCGATATTATTTATGCTGATATAGATATCGGAATCAATATATGCATGGGTAGTATACGATACAGATGATTTTCCTGCTACCCACATTGATGAAACGGCTCGTCTCTGCGAAATGGATTCCAATGCTGAAACCACATATCATGCAATATGGTCAAATCAATGCGTAGAATTATGGTTTCTACTTCATTTCAGTTTCTTGCAGTCAGATCTTCACAGGAACGAATACTGGCCCAAACTCACAGAAATTCTCAAATCTCTTGGAGAAGGGGAATACAAGAAAAATCGTGATGATATGTATCGGATCCTACATCCCTACATGGATGCCGCCATAGCCAATGCCCAAAAGTTTGAAAAGATAAACGAAGGAAAAACTCCATCCGGATCAGCTCCGGGAACGATGATCCATAAACTTGTCGAAAAACTGAAGCCGTATCTGACAGAAGCGAAATAACAAAAAAAATATCAGCTGCTATAGTTAAGCAGCTGATACCATGTTCATGACCGTGAGTGCGATTCAATTTTTATGAATATGAGTGGTGCAAAAAATATAACACCAAAATACATAATAGCGTTTTGCATAAAAGCCGCCACCCATGCAATTGGTATGATTGAAGAAACTCCCGCAGCTATTATTGCCATTAGGAAATATAGGAGAATTCCTGTCACAGCTCTGATAAACCTACATCCTAACGTCAAATTCTCTGTGCTAAAAGCAATATATTTTTCTTCCAGTATCCAGGCCGCTAAAAATCCTATAGCCAAACCAGCCTTGCTGGCAAATGATGATATTGAGCGCAAAGGATCATACAAAGCATTTCCGGAAGCATCGAGATCAATAGGATACTCTTTCATACTTACAAATAATAAAGCAAGCATTATAGTAACAACCGCAATCCCACAAAAGATTATGCGATTCTTTTCCGAGCCATCTATTTTCTTCTGTATAAGGCATGTCAAAGCAAATCCAACAATAGCAATAAATAAACCTGCTAAAACATCCTGCGGTGTGTGAACCCCCAGATAGTTCCTAGAGAATGCAACCAACAGTATCACGCAGATGCATATTATGGATAGCAATTTCTTTTTGCGGTAAACAAACGCAAGAGAACCAAATGCTGATGCACTTCCTTGGGTATGGCTGCTTGGGAAAGAATAGTCTCCTGCTCCCTCAATGGCTTTTGCCGAAGGTTTTATCAATTCCGATCGAATCCAAGGCCTATAAACACAGGATAAGCATTTTACAAATACATTTATCGCCGATGCTATCACCAGTGAAATCCATATAAACTCTCCTTTTTTCTTATCAACGCAAAAGAAAACAATCATCGGTATAAGCAGAATAAGAATACCTCCGGCCGTATCGGTGATAAGTTGCATCAGATTATTAATCCACTCGGGCGCGCTCTCCCTAATTTCCTGTAAAAACAACAAATACTTAATATCCAAACAAATTACTCCTCCCATCTGTTCACTTACACCATCATGATACACTAATCAAGTATAATACATATTTTCCCTGGGGAACAGGCTGATATCATATCGTCCGTCGCCGGACTCTCTGTTGGACCTGATCCGATACTGGTTATCCATCAAAGCAACAAGCCCAAGAACAAGTCCATG
>JAFXXN010000006.1 GCA_017542245.1 Lachnospiraceae bacterium | reverse complement strand
TTCATCGGATGACCCCGATGGAATATCATGCAGCATTTGCAGTAGCAGCATAAAGAATACCGCCAGCTGATTCATTCCTCAACTGACGGTATCCAATCACTTATTATTTTTCACTGTCCCCTTGACGGGTAGCACACCAAATTGGCATTACGGGGTTTTATATGTAATTCAGGCATTCCTTGTGGAATCAAAACGAAAAGGGTATAATGAATGTCAATTGTGTGATAAATATTATTCGTATAATCAGAAGTGAGGAACAACAATGGATTCTAAAATAAACGAATCGGAAACAGTATCAAAAGAAAGCAGTTCGGAAACGGTTATCAAAAAGAAAAAGAAAACGCCGATTATTATCGTAAGCGTTGTGTTAGTTATCGTTGTGTTAGCTGCCATTGGTATTGTAACCGCAACTGCAACTTCAGCGTCCCGCAAATCGGCAAGGCAGGTCGATCTCGGCAATAAATATCTGTCGGAGCTTGATTATGAACAGGCTGTTTTAAGTTTCAAGGAGGCGATAAAGATTGACCCCAAAAACGAAGAGGCATACGAAGCTTTAATTGATACATTAATCAGATGGGCCGATCAGAAGGCCGGTGACGGGGATCCGGACGGGGCAATCAAACTCATTGAAAATGCAGCAAATAGTCTGGAAGAAATGAAGAACTCCGATAATTCGGAGATGGTAGACAAATACCTTCAGAGACTTCTTGAAAAACTTAAGGAACTCCGCGAAAAGGCCGATCTTGAAACCCAGGGAGCAAATGACCGGTCGTCACTTGATGATAAGGGTGCTTTAGAGGAAGATAATAATGTGCCGGAGAGTGAGGAAATTGATCCGTCGTCCATAGCGTGGACTGACTGGTTTGACCATTCCAATCCGGTGCTTAATCAGTACATGGAGGGACTTGGATACCGGTATGAGTTGCTACAAGAGCCAACTGACCGTACCCCGGATGTAATGGTTCGTTGGGTAAAAGAAGATTTGAGTGAATACGAATACTACGGTGTCGAGTTGGAATATTGTCCGACTCTGATTGAAGATGGATTTTTGCAGACTTTTCATTTCCTGAAAGGACTATATGGATCGCCCATTGGGAATGAATTTAGTGATTATAATATGAGTATACTGTTAAAGGCGGTAAAAAAACATGCGGAATTGTATCCGACTGTCAGTCAGCGCGTGAAGGAACTTGCGGATCAGGGAATCGAAATAGAGTATATTCCTACGGAAGACGGTGGCGCCTGGGGCGGGCATTTTTCGGATGAAGTCTTTAACGGTTGCCTGAATGAGTTCGGAAGTTATCTGAAAGAATTAGGAGATTTCAAGACTGCATATTGATTTGCCCAAAAAGATATAAAATAATGCTAACAAAGAGAGAGGTTCGCCTCTCTCTTTTTTTATGCTCGTAAAAACACATTCCGCATGGATTATTCACTTTTTGTAAAAATACACTTATTGTTTCGCACTTTGTGACATGTTTATTTTATATGTGAATAGATATAATAAAAACATCAAAAAGAAGTAAAAAATGTTTTCATAGTATGAGGAAAGGAAATAATATGGGTAATTTTTTAAGCACACTCCAATCGGGCGTAACAACAGGATTATTATCAGGAATATCAAGTGGCATATTTGATTCAATTACGGCGTATAGGACACCATCAGACAAAAGTATTCTTAAAGCAAGCGGAAATGGAGGCCAAAGTAAGTATTCTGCTGTAATGTATCCTAATGGAACATTGGTAGAAACCATAACGCATAAAGCTAACAGATAATCGGCTAAAAAAGGATGCTTAAAATTTAAAAAATGAATAGTGGATTATATTAGGTAAGGAGCAGAACAACCTGCTCCTTAATTATTTTATAAAAAAGTATTGCATTGCCCCAAGGACAATGTATTAAAATACTTAGTAGTTAGAAAAAGGAGGGCAGAAAATGTACAGAATTAAAGATTTAAAAGATAAATTGGGGGTTTCGAGAAAAAGCATTATTGTATATGAAAAAGAGGGACTCTTGATAAGAAAAAGAGGTTCTCTCAGTGCAGATGAGAGAGATCATTCTTACAGAGAATTTACTGAAGAAGAAGTCGACCGTATATGGACAATTAAGTTCTTCCAAGAACTTGGTTATTCTATTTCTGAGATTAAAGAAATATTGGATAATCCTAACACAGATTTATATAAGTCTGTTACTGACAAAATAGGAGAAATGGAAAAAGAACTTGAATTATTGAAGCGAAACTTGGCATTTGCAAAAATGATCAGGATGTTTGGAGTATTTCCGGGGCAAGAAAGAATAGATAACCACTCTGTAACTGAGTTTGCCAATATAGCTCGCGATCAATGGTTGAAAATAGAAATAAATAATATATGTATTGAAGAATACATGGATTACACAAAGTATATGGAGAATGTTGATGATAAAAAAGAGTTGAAAAAGATTATTAGAGAACGAATACCCAAACGGTTACAGCCGGGTATTGAGATGCTAATGCTAAATGGAGAAGTTCTCCTTGATGACTTAATAGAATTATCAAAAATGAGTTTGATAGATTATAAGAGCAAGGAAACACAGTGTTATGTTGAAGAAATTTATAGCTTTATGAGAAAACATAATTCCTGTAACAGTACTGTGTCGCGCGCTAGTTTTGCAGAATATCTAATTATCATGATTATTTCAGGGGGTGATTTTTCTAAAAGTGTAAGAGAGAAATTGGGAGAAGACAAAATGATGAGTATTGTTGAGTCGCTTGCGTTTTTTGGTGGGTTTGAAGATTTAGAAGGCTTCAAAAAGTATTGGAATGGTAAAAGTGAGAAATATTACAATATGTAAAAGGAGGTTGAATTTATGATGAAATATTTAATTAACATGCTTTGGCCTGATGGCACGGAAACAATTTTGGATGAGGAATTTGACACCGAAGAGGAGGCAACAGAGGTTGGTTGTTACACATGCGGCTGTTTCAGTCAAGGAAATGAGATTTTAGAAATGGGTGGTCATGATTACATGGAAGGACAGGCAGATTTTGAGATTCTTGAAGTTGAAGAAGATTAGGAGGAGTGCTATGAGTTGGAATTATGCAGAACTAACTAAGGCAGCAAAGTTGGCTGGAGGGCCTGAAGTATTTGTGCAGAGTTTGATTAATGCCGGAAGGGCACAAATGGGTCCGGTAATTGTTGGAGCAGGTTTAGCAGGAGCAGGGGTAGGCCTAGCTGGTGGTGCATGTTTGACACTTGGAATTATGTATGTATGCAAGAAAGTTGAAGAAAAATGTATTAACAAGGCTGTTTCTGAAACAGCGGGATTAGAGGCTAAACATATACAGGCTTGTTTGGAAATGCAAAAAAAGGAGGATTAGCGAGTGTCAGCATTTGATGTAATTATCGGTTACAACAGTATCAAACAGGAATTGCTGATGTGTTGCGATTCCATGAAGAATATCGAGAAATACAAAAAACTTGGAGTGAAGCCGCCCAGAGGAATCATGTTGTGCGGAGAACCAGGTGTTGGCAAAACCCTTATGGCGGAGTGTTTCCTGAAAGAATGCAGATGTAATACTTATACAATCCGAAAGAATCGTCCGAAGGACGAACTCATTAAGCAGATTCTTTACATATTTCGCGAGGCAAAAAAGAACGCTCCGTCGGTAATTATGTTGGACGATATGGACAAGTTTACGGACTCGGAAAGCGACCACGGATGTTCACAGGAGTATGCTGCGATACAAGCCGGATTTGAGGCGTGCAAAAATGAAAACGTTATGGTGATTGCAACCGTTAATCAGGATTTTGGTATTCCGAGATCCTTAAAGAGACAAGGCCGTTTTGACAGAAAGATTGAAATGGAATTCCCGTCAGGAGATGATGCGAAACTTATTCTGGAATTCTTTTTATCCAAGAAAAAAGTGAGTAAGGACGTTGATTTGGATAAGCTGTCATTCCTACTGTCGGGATGTACTTGTGCATCGCTTGAAATGATAGTGAATGATGCCGGTATCTATGCCGCGTATGAAGGGAAGGATGTAATCGAGGATTCGGATCTTGAGAATGCATGTATTCGTTATCTTACTAGTGAAACATGCGAGGCAGAACCCTGTACGGGAGAGAAAGCAAAAGTGATAGCCATTCATGAAGCCGGCCATGCTGTTGTATCGGAGTTTTGGAGACCAAACTCGGTTAAGGCAGTGTCCATTAAGGGTGGCAGTTTTTATGGTGGCGGTACTACAGCAACTGACAGGCAAGAGTGTACGCTTACAGAAAATGATGTTATAGCAGATATTTCCGTTAAACTCGGGGGAAAAGCAGCTTCATCTGTGCTTCTTGATATTGTCGATGTAGGATGCCATACCGATGTGAGAAGAGCATACGATATAGCAGACACTTTTGTTTCCGGCATATGCGGAGATGGATTTGATTCATTTGATTTTCGGCATGATAACAATTCCAATTATTGTCTGGATAATCGAGATCAGCATATCGAGGAACTCCTCGATGAAGTGTATGATGTTACGCTCGATATTATAAGAGATAACGCTAAACTGGTGAAAGTGATTGCTGATAAGCTGGTGAAGAAGAATGTTCTGACCTATAAAGAACTTGAGCAGGTTATCGATAAGGTTGGTTGGAATTCTTCGAAACGGGTTCCGCAACAGATGCCCCAGCCGAACCTGCATGCATCGAAATCACATAAGAGAAAAGGCTAAGCGAAAAGGAGGGAAACGAATATGAAGGATATGAAGGTTATATTGAAAAGCATAAAGATAATTAGTGCGATTATGGCGATAGTCGCATTAGTGGCACAAATCATAATGATTATTGAGACGAAAGATGTAAGCATTCTGACGGGGCAGAACAACTCAAATGCTTTGTTCTTTGCACAGCAGGTATTACTAGCCTGCTTCGGATTCGCATACTATATCAGTGTTCGGGCAGGAGATGCGGAGAGAGAACTTGATAGTCAGAGACTGTGTGCAGTTGAAACAGATGGTTAATTCATAGTAGTTTTGTTATAATTATAATGCGCCCGTGCAAAGAGCGTCCGACTGGTTCGGATTATCCGGAAGACTCTTTTTTTCATAGCGTAGGCTGTATGCGGAGCATTCTATCCGGGTAGCGGGCGTATTTGGTGAGACAGAGGATTTACGAGATTTAATGGATATAATCGTTAGCTTAATAGTAATAATTGCGTTTATTTGCTTTATAGCGCTTATTATTTGGCTGGTTATTCAAGGCGGAGTATCATACGAACCACCTGAGAAACAGGCCGGGAGAATGGGCGAGCAGATTGCTACCAATGTTATCTGCGAAGTTTTGCGTAAAGAAGATAAACTATTCACTAATGTTCCGGTATATGCTGACGGAAAGCAGACTGAGCTTGATAATGTAATTGTCAATGAAAATGGAGTGTTCATCATTGAGGTTAAGTATTTTTCAGGAGTTATCCATGGAGAAGAAGATGACCGTGAATGGACGAAATTCAAGACTTCTTCCGGTGGAAACACATATGTAAAAACTCTTAAAAATCCAATACATCAGGTTAAGAGAGAAATATATATTCTTTCGCGTATGCTGAAGGATAACAACATAAAAGTATGGGTTGAAGGATATGTTTTTTTTGTTCAGATGAACAGTCCGGTAGAGAGTCCCAATGTATTGAGAACTCGGCACGATATTGACAATGCAATACATAAACCTGCAGAAAGAACGCTTTCCCAACAAACACAACAGCAGATAATAGCTTTACTTAGGAGATAAGTGATGGTAAAAGATATCGTCAAAGACCCCATATTTCTGGCACAGAAGTCTGAACCTGCAACAGAGGCAGACAAGCAGGTAGTAACGGACCTTTTGGATACGTTACGAGCTAATTCAGACCGTTGTGTAGGGATGGCGGCAAATATGATAGGCGTGCGAAAGTGTATCATTGTCGTCGCATCGGGCCCGTTCCAGTTTGCGATGGTAAATCCGGTTATTACAAAGAAATTGAAACCATTTAAGACTGAGGAAGGATGCCTTTCCCTGGAAGGCAAGAGACCTTGTACAAGATATGTCGAAATAGAGGTCGAATACCTGGATCAGGACTTTCAGAAGAAGACCGGCAAGTATACCGGATGGATTGCGCAGATTATCCAGCATGAAGTTGATCACACGAAGGGGATTGTGATTTAAGAAGAGGAATCGCTTATGGTTATTGGCTTTATTATCTGGAGCGCCGTGGCGCTGGTTTTGGTCGGCATCGGAATCTGGTCCTGGAACTCGAAAAAGGCTGCAGGATTCTATGCCGGGGTAAATCCGCCTGAAGTAAAAGATATCAAAAAGTACAACCATGCCGTTGGCACCATTTGGTTTATCTATGCGGGACTATTTGAATTGCTCGGGTTACCGATTCTGCTTTTGAAACGGAACTCGGCAGGCTTTATAGGTATGACTTTGGGCATCGTTGCAATTTCCATCGGCCTCGCAGTAGCGTATAACTTTGTTCTTGAAAAAAACAGGAAAAAATAGCGTCAGAATTAACAAAAAATACACAATCTATTCATGGCATTATCTACCACCGGGTGCTATAATAAAGATAGTCATAAAAAGCATTCATGACAGAGAATAATTCTTCAAGGAGGGCGGTCCAATGGACATTAAAAAAGAAGCTGAAAACCTTGTTAAGAACGTCGATAAAGACGATGTAAAGAAGGTGGTAAATACGGCCCTTGATTCGAAGGTTGCCGATGATGTAATTAAAAAAGTGAATGACAAAACAAAAACGGTAGATATTAATAAGCAAGATGTTAAGAACGTTGTAAATAACGTTTTGAAGTAATCGTAAGAATTACATAATGCATATGAGACAGGAGCAATGATTTTGCTCCTGTTTTTTATTGTGAGGGACACTAGTGGGACTCTCAAAGGGGTATTATGATACCATCAGAAAACTAAAAGCGGTGAAAACACCGCAGAAACGGCAGAAAGAATCAATTATGGTAAAGACAAATGTATGGGTAGTAGCGGTTAAGAATTTTAAGGGCAGAGACAAGTTGTTGGATTATTACTTGGTTCTCCCGAACGGAGAGAGAGTTTACGCGTTCTCCAAGCTCTACACGGACAACACGTATAAAATGTGCAAGGGCGGTGTCCGCTTAAACGACCTGCTCTGCAAGAAGACCCACGACACCGGCGTCATGGGCTTGGTAAAGAGAATGAAGTTCATGCTTCCATATCTGAAGGAAGAGTATTGTGTAGCATAGGAAAAGGAGGGAAAGACTATGGAAGACAAGAAAAAGTTTTGGGTATTCGCAGCACTTTGCGCAGCATTGGCATTACTGTATTTCGTGGCACCGGTTGACTTTGTACCGGATCTCATCGCCGGAATCGGCTGGATTGACGATCTGATTATCAGCATCTGCGGCCTTGGCGGACTCGTTCTGAACATCTGCTGGGCACTCGGAGTCCTTCCTGCTCCCGGGAACAACGATGACGGGTATGAGGACGATTACAATTATGACGGAGAATATGGGTATTACAGGGAAGTGTAAGCATGTGACGGGGATTACTAAATGAGTAATCTCCGTTATTTGCCACCGTGGCGGTGGCAAAGTTTACATTTATCAAGAAATGTTTAACGTTTGTTCATATTTTTCTACGGTTGATTGATAGACATATTTCGTCTGTTCGATTACAATTATTATTGTAATTGAATAGTTAGGTAAAACCGTGGAAACGCGGCGGCACAAAGCTCGAGAGCCTGTCAGATGGTAGTCAGCTGCACTTATGGACGCAAAGTAAAGCATCTTTCTACAAATAAAGAATTTGATAGGGAAGATGCTTTTCGTGTCTATAGGAGACAACATATGAACAAGGACTATATCTCGGCAAAAGAATATGCAGCTAAATATAACCTACATCCCAGAACAGTACAGTTATGGTGCGCTGACGGAAAAATAGAAGGGGCTTATAAGTTTGGAGCCTCGTGGGCTATCCCGGATGAAGCTCCAAGACCGGAGGATAAACGGATTAAAAATGGAGATTGGGTTGGATACAGGAAAAGACAGAAAAAAGATTTACCAAACTGATGAAAGTAACCTGAAAAGGGGCACTATAATGATGCGTAAATGTTCTTTTGAATTAATTGAAACTGCAACTTGTAATGACAAGTTTTCATTAATTACCAGAAAAACGGTGTTGGTAGTTCTTTTTGTGTTGCTTTTAGGTTTAGTTGCATGTTCGAGCAAAAAGGAAAGCGTTACGGAGAATTCCTCTGAAGATGATATTTACAAGCCTAAGCATAATGTGTTTTTTGAAATACAATCGCTTACAAACAAGAAAAACAAAAATGACTATGATGTGGTAATTTGTATTGATGGAAATGAAATTGGAACTGTTCCTAGTGGGAAACTCTTTACTAAGAAAATTGTATTAACTGAAGGGGAACATGAACTTAGCATTCTTAAGTTAGGAAGAGACAATCTTAAGGATACAGAGATAATTACAATTTCAAAGGATATCACGTACTGTTGCGATGTAAAGCATAAAGGTGCATCCATAAAGATTAAAATTATATCAACAAAAGATGGGATTGAAGATAGCGAAGAAATAGTTGTAGGTGACTATTCCGATATGGTCTTAGCTGATGCTATGAGCCAGCTGAAGCAAAACGGGTTTGTTAATGTTAACGTAAAGTCGGATGAGGATATCACAGATGAAAATGCATGGATGGTTGTAAATCAGAATGAAAATCCCGGAATAGCGGTTGATCGACGAATCCCTATTATTTTGGATTGCATGCCAATCGACGAGTATCTCATACATAACTATAAAGGGAAGAGTCTCTTCGAAATTGAGGAATTGGGAGAAAAAAGTGGATTTATATTTAATTACGTAAGTTATCCAAATGAAAAGGAGTTAAATAAACGAGTAAAAGCCGATTTGGAATTAAAAGAAGATAAGTGGAAAATTATAGATATAAAAAAACAATCGGGGAAAAAGATTAATTTATTGCTGTCATATGCAGATAAGGCTTCTAATCCATATCAGGAGGTTATATCGCTAACAGAAACTCATGATCCAAGTAGCGCAAATGTCTATATTGGCGATAATATGACAGTAACGATAAAAGCAAGTCCGGCCGGATTAACAAAGGAGGATTTCGATTTTTCCTTATCCAATAATAATGTTTCATATTCAGTAAAAGAAATCAGCAATTTGGAGTCATCGAATATAACGATTATATATTTAGACATTATTGGAAAACTTCAAGGGAATAGTGTATTAACTGTAAAATCCAATTATGACATCCTAGAAGCATATGATAGTGAACTGAGTATTTCGGTTTCGATAACGGTTAATAAAAAAGAACCTGAAAAGCCAAAAGAAGAGGAAAAACCTAAACAAGAAGAAAAACCTAAACAAGAAGAAAAACCTAAGGAAGTTGAGAAACCAAATCAACAGAAGCCTAAGGCGGAAGTGACACCGGAACCCACTGTTCCATCTGCAAACATTAAATCGGGGTATTATATTACCCCTACAGGTGAGAAATACCATCGAAAAGCAACTTGCGCAGGAGATAATTGTTGGGAAGGAACTTGGAAAGAAATACAAGATAGAAATCTAGAACCATGTGGCAGGTGTTGTAGATAACTATAAGGGAGAAATGTATGAAAAAAAGAAATTTGATATTCTTGGTACTATTCATTCTATTATTGATGCTTACAGGATGTGCGTTATTTCAAAAGGAAGACACAACGGTTGATGCTGAAGCAGAAGCTAAAAAACCCACATATAAGCTATATTTAAGTGTTAATTTGGCCTCAAATTCATCATATCCGTATGATATAGCAGTATTTATAGATGATAAAGAAGTGGGAACTGTTGCAGATGGCAAATCATTATCTGCTATTGTGGATGTAAAAGAGGGAACCCACGAATTACGAATTAATAAGCTGGGTAAGAAGAGTATAAAGGTTACCAAAACTATTGAAATTAAAGGTGACACTTCTTTTTCATGTGATGTGAAGCATAAAAAAGCGTCTATGGAAATGTATAATCTTTCGACAAAAGAGGGAACAGGAGATAGTGCTTTAGTGTTTGAGAGCGTGGAAGGACTATTGTATGGTCGCGCTGTCCAGAAATTGGAACGAATCGGGTTTACGAATATAAAGGGGTCTCCTTCAATTGAAACGGGAAAAGAAAATGAATATGTTGTGGTTGGTCAGAATGTAGAAGATGGAGATGCGTTTGATAAAAATGAGCAAATCAATCTTGAATGCATGATGATTAATGATTATTTGGATATGTATTATAAAGGGTTAACTATTATGGAAGCTCAGGAATTGGCATCTAAAAATGAGTTTTCAATTAAGTATACAGATAATTCTGGTGCTGATTTAGATGAAAAAGTCATTTTTATGGGCGAAGATGAGAAGCAGATTTGGAAAGTGATTGGAGCGGAACAGGTATCTAACACTATTATTTCCGTTCGAATTTCTCAAGGTAGTTCTGAACCTGATGATAGTGCGGATGAAAAAGAAGATAAAGCTGAAGCAGATAAGTAAATCTATATTTGAAGGAAAACCTAAAATGGAGACCTAACTTATGAAATTCTGTATGAAATGTGGAAAAGAATTACCTGACGATGCAATGTTTTGTTATGCATGCGGGACTCCTTTTTCCATGAACGCTCAACAAAAACAAGAAAACGTATCTGAAGAAGTGCCGAAAACCGTGCAGGCCAAAATGTGCCCTCAATGCGGTTATCAGGCCAAATCTTATCAGGCTATTTGCCCGTATTGCTGGCATGAATTCAGTAATGTATCTTCTTCTGAAGCAGTGAAAAAACTAAAGAGTAACATTGATAATCTTGAGCGAAAACGTAAAAAAACGGATTTTGGAATTGCAGTAGAAAAAATAGGGAAGATTAACCTGCAAAAAAACGATAATACTGATGAGAAAATTAACATGGCAATCCGAACCTGCGATGTTCCGGGGAAGCCGGTAGATACATATGAAATAATATGCTTTGCTGCTACTAATATTAAATGGTCCCATGTGGCAGGAAACGCTGAAATTCAAAGTGATTCCAAGAAGGTTTTATATGAGCGAAATGATGCGTGGCGTACGTTGATGGACCAGGCATATGGAATAGCCAAATCTTCTTTTGGAGATACTCCACCATTTGATCAAATTGATGAATTCTATAAGATAGCAATTGCTAAAATTGATAAAGAAAAGCGGGAAGTGTTCGGCCCTGTAGTTCAGTTTAAAGAGCAATTGGCTGATATAGAAAACGAGAAATACGAAAAAGAAAAGAAGGCAATATTTGCCAAAAAGAAAACTCCGCAGGAAGAACAGCAATTAGCAGCTCAAAAGGCACTGGAGATTGAGAATAAAACATTGGATTTGATTCGAAATTTTCACGTTCCCAATACGCAGGAAGATGTATTTGAGTTTATGAATTTTGCTGTTTCAAGTATCAACGTTCCCTTGATATATGGAAATGTAAGTTTTCCAAGTGCTATGGCGAGAGACAGAGCTCATGCCAGGAATAAGGCGTGGATAGATAAAATCAATCAAATATATCAAAATGCAAGATTGTCCTTTGGAAATACAGAAGGATTCGAACGAATAGATAACACTTACAATAGGGTTGTTTATTGGATAAAAGATGCTGAGCACCAAAAAATGGAAAAGCAAAAAAAACAAACGAAAATGATAGTGGAAATTATCGTTACAGTAATTATTTTTATTATAATAGTTGCATTTGCAGGGTTTATTCTTGGTATGATGGGCTTTAGTCTTTAGAAAAAAACAAGAATACAACGATGTATTATCTTCCGTAGGCTTATAGGGATTAATTGAAAAGAGGTTGGGATTATGAAACAAACAAAACTATATGGTATCTTGTCGATTTTATTCGGAATTATTAGTTTATTCCTGTGCTGCTGTTATGGTTCGGGCATTGTCTTTGGTATAGTAGCTATAGTGTTTGCTATAGTTGATATTAAAAAGAATAAAAACCAAAATCTCCCGCCGAGTGCACCGGCTGTTATGGGACTAATCTTTGGCATTATAGGAACTGTATTGGGCACTGTGATGACTGTTTGGATTGTAGTAGCAACCATTACAGGTAATGATACACCAATGGATACAGTTTTAAAGGAGAATTCGTCAGACATTTCATCAGAGATGATTTCAGATGAGAATGAGTCCAAATTAGTGAAAATTCCCAACTTGGAGAATAAAGAGTGTGTGGAAGCAGTAAAGAGCCTTCAGGACCTTGGGTTTGAAAACATAAAGGTAATGGATATATCCACAAATGAAGAGATAAAAGATTATGATGAATCATATGTTGTTCAGAAGCAAAATTATATAGATGAAGAAGTGATGACAGATGAAGAGGTTGTTCTCTATGTAAAATCCAAAAAAGAAATAGAAGCAGAGGAAACGAAGGCAGAAGAACAACGAAAAGCAAAAGAGCAAGAGGAAAAGGAAAAGGCTGAGAAAGAGGCAAAAGAAAAAGAGGAGAAGGAAAAAGCCGAGAAAGAGAAAGCTGAGAAAGAGAAAGCCGAGAAAGAGAAAGCCGAGAAAGAGAAAGCCGAGAAAGAGAAAGCTGAAAAAGAGAAGGCCGAAAAAGAGAAGGCTGAAAAAGAAAAAGCAGAAAAGGAAAAGGCAGAGAAGGAGAAGAATAGCGTTCCATATTCAACAAATGATAAGGACTCTGTAAAAGATGGGAACAAGGGTATTTATGCATACAAGAACCGTGGTGGATCATATGATGTATATTATATAATTGATTTTGATAATAATTATGTATATTCATTCTGTGACGGAAATGGTGATACGACAGGAGATCGAGTAAAGATTGATTCTGGAGACTTAAACTCGGTTTTGGTAATAACTTATCATGATGGGAATGATAAATGGTCGTATGGACTTCATTTTAAGTATAAGAAACAGCCTGATCATTTGGTTGTGCAGGATAATGATGGATTTGAGACCGATTTCTACACAACTAATCTTGAAGATGCCCTAAAGGTAAAGGATTCGAAAAAACTGCATGATTATTGATTTGACGTGTGATGAGGAATGAATACCATTTTACATGGCAATATAAATAGCGAATATGACATTAGATAATTATAATATTCTAGAAAAACTCAAACTCGGCAACGCTGAATACGTCGAGCGTGATCAGCATACCGGAAATGTCAGCAGTGCAGTGCGTTTAAAGACTGCAATTGAAGGGCAGCATCCGTATGCGATTGTGATTGCATGCTCGGATTCGAGGGAGATTCCCGAGACGATTTTTAATGTTGGAATCGGGGAACTCTTTGTGATTCGTGTTGCCGGAAATGTGCTGGACAATCATCAGCTCGGAAGCATTGAGTATGCGGCATCGCATTTGGATGCAAATCTGATTGTGATGCTCGGCCATACGAAGTGCGGTGCTGTCGGGGCAACAATTCAAAGCCATGGCGGAACGGACAGATATATCCGATACATCATGGAAGATATCCGTGAGGCAATCGGTGATGAGACAGATGATTATAAGGCGACGGTGCTCAATGTGGAACATGGTGTGCGTGTGATTAAGCAGGCATTTGCGGATCATCCGGAGATTGACAGCGCGGAACTCGATGTAATCGGTGCGGTTTATGATATTGAAACAGGAAAAGTAGAATGGCTGGAAGAACAGTGAGCAAAAAACTTCAAATGATTTTTCCCTTTGTCCTGATCGGGCTGATTATCCTCGGCTGTACCGGCTATAACAATGCGACGCACGGGACATGCGGGAATTTTGATACGGTAATATCCGGCAATGGAAGCAGGGGATTTGTGACCACATATCATTGGAGCGGAAATCCGAACGATGATGTGATTACTGTGCCGGATACGGATGGAAATGGTGCGGATATTGTGAAACTGGGCGGCTATTTTGGCACGGGCGTGCCGGCGATGTTTGAAGTGGAAGGACCGAAATGCAAGTATGGTTATCTCGGCACGGATGCGAGTCAGTACGAGGTTCCGGTTGAGTTTAAGGACCAGATTTTTACATTGAGAATCGGCGAGAAAATCAACGAAATCAACAGCAATCTCTATCTGGAAGGGCAGGCGGATCCGTTCCCTTATATCGGTGTGGAGCAAGCGGACGGAAGCGTTGTATTTTACAGAGTTTTGTTCCATGTGGAGTGCGATGCGAAGAATACCGAGTTTTATTCGAAAGACGGGCAGTTGTTCCTGAAAGAGGACAATTCGCTTGTAAGGAGTCTGCCTTACGAGCAGGATGTGCAGTAATTGTAATAAAGGAGAAGGCATGCACAAGAGAAGGACTTTCGATGAGCGAGAAACAGGAATACGATACCGAACAAAATGAGAAAGAACTGACGGAATACAGTACAAGTCAGTATAAAGAGGACACCGGAATCATCGGCGACCAGGCTTTGGTTACCGGAATTCTGGCGGTGGTATTTTCGTTCTGTCTCGGTTTGCTTGGTTTGATTTTCGGAATCGCGGCGATTGTGATGGGAATCCGCGGAAAGAAGCAAATGCCGAAGGCAGCGAAACCCGTCATTGGGATTGCACTCGGTGTAGCTGCAATCGGACAGTCCATGTTCTCTTCATACATCCTGTTTATGGTGTTTGTTCAGAATCATTCGATGCTTGGATTTTGAGATTTTTGGGACCGGATATTTGAAACAACGAAGCCAATTTATGGTACTCCCAATTTGCAATACTGTGTACAACAGGATGCTACTGGGATGAGTAGTAGCACAATGGCAAAAATGGTTAAGAATCAGCCAGTTGCTTTACCTGTACTAACTAAGATTTGCGAAGAATTGAAATGCGATATAGGCGATATTATGGAAGTGATTCCGGATATTGAACGATAACTAAAGGGATACAAAAACAGATCAATAAGTAGACTTTGTGAGGGTTTATGATATGAGTTTTAACGATTTCTTTCGGGATTTTGCAGAACAAATTAATATTTTAACTGATAATGATAATTTTGGCTGGAATAGAGAAGACTTTTTTACGTCTGTCATGTTGGACTATCTTGAAGAAGTTGGAGAAATTGAGAATTCTGTTGTTTGTCCGTATAGAGCCTATGGTTTGCAAATTAACGCATATGCTATAAATGAGGATATTAGTGAACTGACTATTTATGTTAGTTTGTATTATCAGGAAAATGAAGTTCAAAATGTGGCAAAACAAGATGTAGATGCAGCATTAAAAAGAGCAATTCAAATATATCGAAAAGCAACAAATGATTTGTATAAATCATTTGAAAAGGATAAAGACATTTATGAATTTGCATTAATAATTAGTAAAAATAAAACAAATATAAAGAAAGTTAATTTAGTAGCACTTACAAACGGAAATTGTAAACCGATTCCATTTAATAATATAAAAATCGGAGAAGCTGATGTTTCATTTGGAATATGGGATATGGACCGATTATATCGGTGTGTCTCATCTGGAAAGATGAGAGAAACTATCGAAATTAATTTTAAAGATGTATTTGAATATAGAATTCCCTGTTTGGCTAATTATGAAAGTGACGTTTATGATGCATATATTGCAATTATAAGAGGTGACATTTTGTCTGCTATATATGCAGATCATGGTGCCAGACTACTGGAAAAAAATGTGAGATCTTTTTTGCAGGTAAAGGGAGCTGTAAATAAAGGTATACGAGATACTCTAAGAAATGAGCCTCAAATGTTTCTAGCATATAATAATGGTATTTCTGTAACGGCTGAAAGCATTGAACTAGATGATGATGGAAATGGACAAAAGTATATATCAAGTATACGGGATATGCAGATTGTAAATGGTGGCCAAACCACGGCTTCTATTTACAATATTACGAAGGAAAAAGATTCACAGGTTGATTTAAAAACTGTGTTTGTTCAGATGAAGATATCTGTTGTTCATAATGAGGATAAGATGGATGAAATTGTACATAAGATATCCGAATGTGCTAATACTCAGAATAAAATTCAAATGGCAGATTTTTCTTCTAACGATCCATTTAACAGGAAACTAGAAGATTTATCAAGAGTAATATGGGCACCAGCGATTAATGGGCAAAAACCAATTAATTGGTTTTTTGAGAGAGCACGTGGTCAATATGCCGATATGCTAAATAGAGAAGGGACTCCAGCTAAAAGAAAAGCATTTAAGGAGACACATCCGTTGTTTACAAAAACCGACATGGCAAAATATGAAAACACATGGAATCAGTTACCGTTTTTTGTTAGTGAAGGAGCGCAGAAGAACTATAAGCGTTTTATGATAATAATTAAAGAACGCGGTAATTATTTGCCGGATGAACACTATTATCAATTACTAGTTGCAAAATGTATATTATTCAGAAGAACGGAGAAACTTGTTGCGCAGCAACAATATGGAGGATATAGGGCAAATATAGTAACGTATACTATTGCATTAATATCTCATCTGTCTGCACAAAGGATAGATTTAGATAGAATATGGAAAAATCAAGCATTGTCATCGGCACTAGAAAGAGAGATTATTAGGATTTCTCAAATCGTTAAAAATCATATAATTAACCCACCCAATAATGCGAATGTAGGAGAGTATTGCAAGAAAAAGGTTTGTTGGGAACAGTTGTTATTGAAAAATGTAGAATTATCAGATGATTTAAAAAAGGAACTTCTTCTTGAGGGAGCAAAGGAAGTAGTTTCCACTTCTAAAGTTGGTCAATCATCTTTTAATGAAGCAACAGAGGAAGAAAAGCAGATTATAGATAGAGTTGCAAGTGTATCTGGTGACGTTTGGCTTGGCATTTCAAAGTGGGCCAAAGACACCAATAATCTGGAACCATGGCAAAGAAGTATATCTTTTAGTGTTGGAACATTGTTGAGAAGAGGAAAAAAACCTTCTTATAAACAGGCTAAACAGGCTGAAATAATATATGCAGTTGCTAAAGAAAAGGGATATATTGAGGATTAAGCATGGAGTGGAGCGAGTATATAAAACAAATAATAGAATCCGAGAAATGCCTGGATAATATAAGTGTTGAGATTGATGGGGTAACAGAATCGATTCCTCAAATAATCAAGGCGAGTGTTTTTATGCTTGAAAAAATGATTAAAAACCAAGGGAAATACAACCTTTTTGTGTTCCCAGATGGGGATCAGCTTCCGTTTTTATTTATGCTTTCCAAGCTTATTTATAATATTTATTTAGGTAAGATTGAAAAAAAATATAATCCGGAAGATTTTGTGCATGGACAAATGCTTAAGCTTGGAAATGCAGTGGTTGAATTTGATAGAATTGAATCAGAGCGCGCTTTTAATGGTGAAAAGGCTATATATGTAAAAACATCTGGTTGTACGGATGTTATGAAATTAGAATTTGCGCCTTATTTTCAAAAAACAAAAAAAATAAAAAAATCTAGTGAAAAGAAATATTATGAAGAAAAGTCCAAGATAAAAAGACTTCTTTCGCTGCAAAATAGTTATTTGAGTAAATTGTCAGATATGAAGACATATATGACAGATTCTTTATTTTATGTTGCATTTATTACAAAAAGCAAAGATCAAGCTAAGACTATTAAGATAAATAATGAAAGTATGTTTGATTATTTTCTTGTTGGACAGACTGATTATTCTGGGAAAATAGAGCTTATAAAGGACAAAGAATCTGGAACACCTTCCTTGGTTTTTTCAAGTCAAATAGCTTATGTTAATGAAGCCATTAGACGGGGTGAAAAATGTCAATCTGTAATTATCAATTTGGCGGAATGTGATGTAGAAAGCCAATTGGTCGAACTTGATGAATTAAAAACGTATAAGGTGCCGATTGTTTGTGTTACGGATACTATTAATTCGTTTGATTTAGACGTTTTGAAAGATAGAGGATTTAATATTTGGCGATGGGATGCCGATAGTATAACAAGCAACTTATGTGAGTCTAAAGCTACAAAATTTGGAAAAAGAATAGATTCCTGCATGGGTGAAAAAATAGTATATGAGGATGTCAAATTTGAACAAATTGATACAATCTTCTCGTTACTAAACAAATATAGAAGTAAGCTGGAAAATGAATCAATGGGTATAAACGCTATTTATACAAAACTGTTTTCCTATGCTTTTTTCTTGTTAAGGAATATTAGAGAAATAAATAAGGCTGAAAGAAATAGATATGATCAAGACTTAAGCTCGTGTGAAAAAATATTGGAAAAAGAAAAGCCGTTTATAACGGAAAACACATATGAAGATTATAAAGAAATAATAGATTTGTTAAAAACTATTAATACTGATGCTTTTGTTTTCCCCAAAAGGAACAAAATCTTAGAATTATTATTGGAATGCGAGGGGAAGAAAATCTGTGTCATATGCGGAAATAATGAGAATTCCGGAGATATTAGAAAAAGTATTTTGGGTGTATTGCCGGAGAATGCATATAATTATAAATTACATGTTTATACCATAAGAGATTATTTAAAAAATCGTAGAACAGATTTTGATATTGTAATTATTGTTGGATGGTTTCGAGCAGAATATATAAGAAAAATAATATATGGGTATGAAGTTAATAAAGTATATTTATTAAACTATGGAATTGAAAAAAGATGGTGTTGTGCACACACAAAATCATGGAAGCAAAAACTAAATAATTCCAATAATAAGACAATTGTTCAGAACAGTTTTTCTAAAGATAAAAAGAATACGGATATTATTATAAAAACAGAGACTAAAGAGGAATTAACAAAGACTGAAAATGGAATAATAACGGAGCAGGATGATTTGGAATATGTTCTGCTTGAGAATAAATACAGACAGTACTGTTCAAACGGTAATAAAGATGGCGAAGAAATAACAGAAGCAAAACCGGTAAGTTATGTTGGCGGTTCTTTTTCTCTTTTTCGAAAAGGACATAAAATAATTGTTTGTACAAAAATGATCCAGCAAATAACTAATAGAATAGATGTTAAAGAGGTTGAGGAATTATCAATTGGAGATTTTGTTGTTATTCGAGAAGCTTCGAAGGATTTGATAAAGGAAGTTGCCGATAAGATTTTGGAATCTAATAACAAAATTCACTTAAGGGCAATTTCGGAGATTTGGCAAGAGGCATTGAAAATTGAAAGTTCGTTTAATTCTATTGACGATATTGCAAAAAGACTAAAAGAAGAGGGATGTGATAGAAATATACAAACTATTCGCAATTGGATATATAACGATGAAATAATAATTCCAAAAAGAAAAGAGGATTTAATAGCAATCGCGCATGTTACGCAAGATTCGGTTTTGTTGGAAAAGCTAGATGAAATATATGACGCAGGCGAAACGATAAAAAGAGCGCATATTAAGGCTGGAAGGATTTTATCGGATAGATTGACAGATAGTATAGGACAAATCATTCAGGAAAAACATATTACGGATCCATATAATATTTGGGATCCGATAGAGCTGGAAATTGAAGGTGTTGGACCTACAAAAATATTAAAGATAATGGATATAGGCCAAGAGTGGTTATTTGTGAATTATAGTGATACAAACAAAATATTGTCTGAAGAAAAAGGAGATGAACTATGGCAAGGATGATTCCAGCGGTGATTTCACCGAATGTGAAAAGTGACGCAGAAAAAAAGATATTTAAATGGTTTGAAGAAGCTCCCAATACAGATGATTGGATTGTACTGCATTCTTTGGGAATAGCACAGCATGTTTCACTTATTCATGGTGAGGTTGATTTTCTTGTGTTAGCACCTAAATATGGTATTTTTGCGCTCGAAGTAAAGGGTGGACGAGTAAGTAGAAAAGATGGAATATGGTATTTTACAAATCGATTCGGTGAAACGGATAGCAAATCTCGTGGACCATTTGAACAAGCTTGGGATGCTATTCACAGTATTATGGAAAAAATAGTTCCTTCTAGGACGGATATTGATCATAAAAATGTTGAAAAAATGATATATGGAATAGGAGCTATGTTTCCGGATATTGATTATGAAACGGTTGGTGCGGAAGAGGAACCTTGGCAAGTATTTGATTGTAAAGATGGAAAAAAGGTTAGAGACTATATAGTACGTTTATCCAGCGGCGCAAGGGCAGCATGGGAAAGAACATATGGACCGATGCCAAAAAACAAAATCCCAAATGTTAATGATGTGAATTATCTTTTGTCTATTTTACGTAAAGACTTTGATAAAACGGTAGCATTACGCGCAAAAATAGATTATGCGGATCAGGAGCTTATATCTTTGACTAATAAACAGTATCAATGCCTTGATCAGATAGAAGAGAACAGACGAGTTATTGTCTATGGACCTGCGGGAACTGGTAAAACACTTTTAGCGATGAAACAGGCTCGTAATGAGGTTTTAAAGGGCAAAAAAGTAGCGTTTATTTGTTATAATTCAAGTCTGGGGAAATGGTTTCAGGAAGCTTTTAAAGCGGAAAACGATATGGGAATTCCTAGTTTTGTTGGAACTTTTCATTCACTTTTGCTTGATATAGTAAAAAAAGCGAATGAAACTATAACGATTCCTTCCTCACAAGAGGCAAAGAATGAATTCTATAAAAATACACTCCCAGATATGGCATTAGAGTATCTTTTGGAGAAAGAACCAGAATATGATGAGATAATTATAGATGAAGCGCAGGATCTGATTAATGAAAAGTATCTTGATGTTCTGGATTTACTTCTAATTAAAGGTTTTGAAAGAGGATGCTGGAAAATGTTTGGCGATTTCTCAAATCAAGCTATTTATTCCGGTGGAATGTCTGGGCAGAACATGTTTGACCTTATTGAAGATAGAACAGCATTTGCTAGATGTAAGTTAGTGGAGAATTGTAGAAATACGAGACAAATTTGTTTTGCAATAGAGATCATTACTGGATTTAAAGCACCTTCTGACTTATGGTCAAAAATAGTAGGTCCCCCAGTGTCTTATACGACTTATAAGAATGAGGATGAGGAATTAGTAAAACTTGAAGAATTGCTTTTTAATTTGACTGATAAAGAACACATTGAAAATGGAGATATTATTATTCTTTCTCCATATACTAGAGAAAAATCAATTGTTTCAAGAATTGACACTACTAAAATTCGTGATTTTACATTTAAAAGCGGAAATCACATTACTTTTTCAACAATTCAATCTTTTAAAGGACTTGATAGTAAGGTTGTAATTCTTACCGATATTGATGGATTTAGTCCAGAACAATTAATGTATGTAGCGTTGAGCAGAGCACGTTCGGGATTATTTGTTTTAGAAACAAAGTCCGCAAGTGAAGAATACAATCAGCTGTTTATAAGGAGAAAAATTAATGCATAAGGAAAGAAGGGACTTATTGGTTGAATATGTTGAGAGAGAATTGATGGGACCTGATCCAATTGATTGGCCTGGACTTATTCAGGAAAATGGAGAGGAGATATTGATCACTGATCCGCCTACAACTCGATACATTGCTGGTATTCTATTTCCCAAGAAAACAAAAGTAAACTCAGAAACTGTTCTGGATAATCAAGATGATGTAATACCCGAGAATGAGACAAATGACGATGAGGAAGCGTATTCCGGTTCGGCTTCGGAAAATGATAAGAACTATAACAGTTATGAATACTTTGAGGAAGCGGAAGAACTAATTGATAGATCAAATGCATATAAACAATCTGCTTTAAGTCTTACGGTAGCAATAAAAAATGATGATATTATAAATCTTTCTGTAAACGCAGGGAAGTATAAGAAAAAGACTGAAAAAGATACTGAAACGGGAAAGGAAACTCAAAAGTATTATAGAAATAAAATAGAATGGAATACACAAAACGCTATTCATTTACCTAATAAAGGAGATGCGATTCAGAAAATAGAAGTAAATGATACCGGTTTGTGTGTAGATGTTACATTCCGATATGAAAAAGAGGATTTCTCAATCTATACGTTCACACTTGAAAATACTAGGACAGAAGAATCCGGTTCAGAAGAAGAAAATAGTTTTTTTCAAGTAAAGATTGGTTTGTTTTCTAGTGTTGGTTTTGTAACTTTGCCTGATAATTTGAAGATTAATAAAGATGAGGACTATTTATCTAACGCCTTACTATATCGTAACGTAAAAAACTACGCCGTGGGACATGGCTGTGCGGCTGATTGGAAAGAAGAAAATGGAGAAGTAAGAGAGATTCATAGTTCTATTTTTCCGTCATATGAAATTAATCCTATAATTCCCAGCACTACACCGGGTGTTTCTCTAAGCATGCTTGAAATGAGTGATCCAGATAAACACAAGGATGTAGTACAGCAACTTGGAACACTCTGCGACCGATATGAAGAATGGATAAAAAAACTTGAGGTGGAAGCAGAGTCCATAGAGGTAGCGTTAGCAGGAACGGCTGAAAGACATATTAGAAATTGTAAAAGTTGTTTGAGTCGGATGAGAAATGGAATCAAACTTCTTGACAGTGATGATGAAGTAAGACAGGCATTTCAATGGATGAATCAGGCAATGCTACTTCAACAGCTTCATTATGGATTGCCATTACAAAAATGGATAGATGATGGTGAAAATGAGATTAAATTGGAAAGCTTGGTATCAAGACTCCCTGAAATAGATGATCAGTCTACATGGTATAACTCAGAAAAAAAGGTATATGGTAAATGGAGACCTTTCCAGCTCGCATTTATATTAATGAATTTAGAATCAATGCGACATCCAGATGGTGAGGAACGAGAAATAGTGGATTTGATTTGGTTCCCAACTGGTGGCGGAAAAACAGAGGCATATTTAGGCCTTTCCGCATATACCATTTTTCTTCGCAAACTATTAAATTCTGATAGCTTTGGAACAAGTATTTTAATGAGATATACTTTAAGATTATTAACAGCTCAGCAATATGAACGTGCAGCTGCAATGATCTGTGCATGTGAGATAATTAGAAGAAATAATGAAGATAAACTGGGTGCCGAAGAGATAAGTATAGGCTTATGGGTAGGTGGAGAAACTTCGCCAAACTCGAAGAAAGATGCTGTTACAAAATATAACGAATTATATTTGAATAAGACTAACAGTAATCCGTTCATCATGTTGAAATGCCCTTGGTGTGGGGCACAAATGGGCATTGTGGAAATCGGCAAACAGAGACGATTACCAGGATATAGAGTTATTCCAGGTCCACACAAGAGCAAAAAGTTTGTTTTTCAGTGTTCTAATACTATGCAATCTTGTGCTTTTTCAGGTGCACACTCGTTGCCGCTTTATATTGTGGATGAAGACATATATGAAAAACCACCCACACTGATTATTGGTACTGTAGATAAATTTGCTATTTTGCCGTTTAAACCGGAGGCACAAAAGATTTTTGGATATTATGACGGAATAAAAAAAACAGCTCCGGATTTAATAATTCAGGATGAGTTACATTTGATTTCTGGTCCATTAGGATCCATGGTTGGCCATTATGAAACGTTGATTAATGATCTTTGCACTCAAGAGATTGAAAGCAGAATAATATCTCCTAAAATAATAGCATCCACAGCAACAATAAGTAGAGCGAAGGAACAATGCCATGCTTTATATGGCTGCCCAACTGAAAAAGTGTTTCAATTTCCGCCGGCTGGACTAAATGCTGGCAATTCTTTCTTTGCTGAAGAAGATGTTACTAGGAAAGGCAGAAAATATGTGGGAATATTGGCATCTGGTTCTCCATCAGATGCCACCACAGCAATTAGATTATATGCATCACTTCTTTACGGGGCTAAAGCTATGGATGTGTCGGATGAAAAATTACGGGATCCTTATTGGACAAATATGGGTTATTACAACAGCATTAGAGAATTGGGGCAAGCTCAAACATGGATTAAAGCAGATATTAGTCAGCATCTTGATGTAATGTATAAACGCCGTTATACAGAAAAGCGTTTTGAAAATAAAGATGAATATAGAGAACATCGCAGATATATTTGGAGAGATGAAGAACTAACAAGCCGAATTCCGGGAGATAAAGTGACTGCTAGCCTGTCAAATCTAAATATCGCATATCCACCGACTAAGGATGAAACTGGTGTTGTGAAAGAGCACCCAATAGATATTTGTTTAGCCACAAATATGATTTCAGTAGGACTAGATGTACAAAGATTGGGCCTGATGACTGTTGCAGGGCAGCCCAAAACCACATCTGAATACATTCAGGCAACCAGCCGAGTAGGTAGAGATTCTGAAAATTCGCCAGGTGTTGTATTCGTACTTTATAGGCCAAATAAACCGAGAGATAAATCTCATTATGAATCTTTCAGGTACTATCATTCGAGGTTATATTGCAATGTAGAACCGACCAGTGTTACGCCTTTTTCTGCACCGGTTCGTGAACGAGCTTTACATGCAATTCTTATTGGACTAATAAGATTGGAACAAGGAGATGCATATAATGAAGAACCGGCCAAATATCCGGCTCAGGATGTTATTGATCATGCGAGAACAGTTATAGAAAGTCGTGTTAATAGCATTGATTTTAGAGAATTGCAGGACACACAAAAACAGATAGAGTATATTCTTCAATGCTGGGAGGACTGGAATCCCCAAAGATGGATACCCCAGAAGAATTATGATGAATCATTAGGAGATGCAGTTCCTCTAATATATGGTTCAGGAAATAAACCCAATGTGCTTTGGTTGGATCGAGGATTTAAGACTCCTACTTCGATGCGAAACGTGGATGCTTCTTGTGAAGCACGCGTTTTAAATAACAAGTATATGGAAATGGAGGAATGACAATATGAAAATGATGAAACCTATGCGGCGAAATTCCTTAATTAGTCCGTGGGGAGTAGGATCAATGGTTCCATTTCCATATGATGAAACATTGATGATTGCCGGATTGGATATGTGGAGATATAACACTCTTGAAGATTTTGTAATTGAAGATCGAAGATTTGCTGATCATCTGGGTGTTAAAGAACTCAGATGGCCTCCTGATTTTAGAGATTCTAAAGTTGATCACGAGAATTTTAATTTAACAATTCCTGCGATAAGATTTCCTACATGGTATTACTGTCCCTTTTGTGGTAGTATGCGAAAAACTACTTATTATGAGACTCAGCCGGAGTGTGATGCTTATCAATGGAAAACTGGTCGAAAATGTGATAATAAAAAGAAATTTAGAAGGAAAATGATTCCGGAAAGATTTGTTGTTATTTGCCCTAACGGACATATTGATGATTTTCCAGTGGCTGAATGGGTGCATAAGGATAGCGGTCATAGTTATGATCCAGCCAAAGGATGCAGGATAAGGCGAAGTACCGGTGGCGCATCTTCTGGCTTGAGTGGCGTATATTTTGAATGTACTTGTGGTGCAAAAAAATCAATGGCAGGTGCAACTCAAAAAAATGGTTTGGCGAGAATAGAGTATAAATGTAAGGGTAGTAGGCCTTGGTTAGGTATTAAAGAGGATCTTGAAAAGGGATGTAGTTGTGGTTTTGAGGAGGTAAGAGTAGTACTTCGAGGAGCAACAAATGTTTGGTTTCCTAGGATAGAAAGTTCATTATATATTCCAACTTTAGGGGATATTTCTGATAAGAAAATAATAAAGATTGTCGAGAATAACTACGAAGCATTAAACAATTCTCGTATAAATGGTGAATTGAATAAATCATTAATTGAATTCTTAGCAGCCCAAAATAATGTGAATTTTGAAAAACTATATGCCGCTTTTTTGAAAAAGAATACAGAGGAAGAACGGTTGCCGGAAGTAACGGAAGAGACTTCAGAAGACAAATATAGGTTTTCGGAATATGAAGTGTTGATAAAATCCAGTGGAAATGATAGTCAGTATTTTCATTCTATTAATATACCGATTCGTGATTACGACCCAGTAATTTCAAAATTCTTTAAGAGTATTTCTTTAGTTCCTAAATTGAAGGAGACTCGAGCATTTGTTGGGTTTTCTAGACTTAAGCCAAGTAATAAACCGCGCAAGGAGAGCATCGAAGATTTACGACTTGGAAATGGGAAATGGATTCCAGCAGTAGAAACATATGGGGAAGGCATTTTCTTCGAGTTCAATGAATTAAACCTCTCAAATTGGGCAAAAAATAAAAGTGTAATTAATAGAATTAAAAGAATGGAAAATGCTTATAAAGCTTCTTTCTTTGGTAGCGGGTTGACTGGAGAACTTCGCCCTGAATTTGTATTGATACATACTTTTTCTCATCTAATAATAAATCAATTAAGTTTTGAATGTGGGTATGGTAGTTCATCTATTCGAGAAAGGATTTATTGTGAGAAAGATTCTAATGATTTCCACATGTGTGGAGTTTTGATTTATACAGCATCAGGTGATTCAGAAGGGTCTTTAGGTGGTTTGGTTAGACAAGGTGAAAAAGGCAGAATAGAGGATACTGTCATATCAGCTCTTAAAAATGCTCTTTGGTGTACTTCTGATCCGATATGTATACAGTCACTTGGGCAGGGAAGTGATTCCTGTAATCTTGCTGCGTGTCATAATTGTGCGCTATTACCAGAAACGTGCTGTGAGTCTGACTTAGGAAACAGGTTATTAGATAGAGGCGTTGTGGTTGGGACAATTGATGAGCCTAATATTGGATTCTTTAGTGAAATTAGAGATCTTATATAAATAAGAAAATAAGGCGTTATTTATATGAAAACAAGAAAATTGACTTATATTGATTTATTTGCAGGCGCAGGCGGCCTTTCAGAAGGCTTTTATCAGTGCGGTTTTTTACCGGTGGCACATGTGGAAATGAATAAGCATGCTTCGGAAACTTTAGAAACACGAGGTGCTTATCATTACTTAAAGGAAAAGAATCAGCTTGACATATATTATGATTATGAAAAGGGAATTATTAGTCGAGAAGCATTTCTACGTTCTGTTCCCAAAATTGAAGTAGATTCGGTCATTAATAGAGAGATGTCTGAATCCTCGATGAAAGAAATATATGATCGAATTGATAGCATAATGTCCCAGAGAGGCATTGATAATGTTGATGTAATAATAGGGGGGCCTCCGTGTCAAGCATATTCACTAGTCGGAAGAGCTCAGAGTAGTCACATGATAATTCCGATGGAGCAAGATCCGAGAAATGAGCTTTATAAATTATATGTGCAGTTTTTAAGAAAATATAAACCTAAAATGTTTGTTTTTGAAAATGTTTCTGGAATTAAAACAGCTCGTGGTGGACAGGCATTTAAAAACCTACAGATGTATATTAAGAGAATTGGATATGAACTGGACTATAGAGAACTAAATGCTTCAGACTTCGGGGTTTTACAGAGTAGGAAGAGAATAATTATTGTAGGATGGAGAAAAGAACTGGAATTAACCTATCCAGAGTTTCAAATAATTAAGAAAATAGATATTGTACAGGATTTATTATTTGATTTACCAGCATTACTACCAGGAAAAGTATCAAATAACTATAGTACATATGATATGAGAAGTATTAAACCGTATGTAAGAAAGGAACATATTCGCGAGAAAGAAGATGTATTAACATGTCATATGGCAAGACCGCATACCCATCAAGATATAGAAATCTACAAAAGAGCCATTGATCTATGGTTTAACAATCAACATGAAAGATTAAAGTATGACGATTTGCCAGAGAGTTTAAAGACACATCGTAATAGGAATTCATTTGTAGATAGATTTAAAGTGGTTGAAGGCGATATGAATTATTGTCATACCATATTAGCGCATTTATCTAAAGATGGTCACTATTTTATACATCCTTCTATTGAGCAACATCGATCAATTACGGTTAGAGAAGCTGCAAGAATACAGTCTTTTCCAGATAACTTTTATTTTGAAGGCCCTAGAACTGCGCAGTTTGTTCAAGTTGGTAATGCTGTACCGCCTCTAATGGCAAAGGGAATAGCAAATTGTCTTATGGAGTCTTTATCAAAATTGTAAGAAAACATTATTATGATTAGAAATACGAGAAAGAACTATTTTGAAAACAACTATTCTAATAAAAAAGGGTGTTTTTGTATGAATACGGTTAAGGTATCATATGTATCAGATGTATGCATATTCCAAGAAATACGGAAATGCCGATGTCTGGTTATTATACCCAGTAACGGATGAGATGAGGGGGCATACCAAAATTGAATACCATAGCAGAGATAATACCAGCGTACGGATATTCTTTGTTGATGTAAATAATGACAATTTAGAAGAACTGAAAAAAGCGATTGAGGAGGGTTAAAAAATGGCAAAGGCAGCTGAACAAAGAGAAGTAGGTTCATGGTACATCGGGGTTTCTGCCGAGGCCTTTGCAGCAGCTCAATTTGCTAGATTTGGGATTAATGTTTCGGTCCAATATGGTGCCAATCAACCGGAGTATGACTTGTTGATATCGCAGGGTGATTATATGCTTAAGGTTTCAGTAAAGGGAAGCCAGGATGGTAGTTGGGGCCTTACACAAGGCTTTATGAAAGATAAGGATTACCATGCGGCCATTGATAATTGGCTAAAGGCTCATGGGGAAAAAACTATCTTTTGTCTTGTTCAATTTAAAGATGTAAAGAGTGATGAATTACCTAGAATGTATCTGGCTACTCCAAAAGAAATCGCTGAAGAAATGAAAAAATCCAGAGCAGGATATGGTGATACAGTTTTAAGAGAATATAAAGAGTGGACCAGCAAATCGATAGCAGCCGGTACAGTTGATGAGATACCAAAGGAATGGGTTTTCGATAAGAAAAGAGCTGAAGAATTGTTAAAAAGTATAGGATAGATTTTATGGTTTAATCCGTTATCTATGAGATTGTGAATGTGAAGAATTTGCGAGTGTGAAGGAGGTAATTATGCGTTCGGTTAATCAAAAAATAGAAGAACGACTTAATCGATGGTTAAAAGACATAAAAGCACCTATCTTATGGAGAATCCGGGGATGCACGGAGGTGATTCCTTATGAAGGAGCGGAAGACGACAGAAGAGCGATTGATGAATACTGCCTTTATCGTATCGCAGAAGGGATGAATGAGTATTTATTATCCTCTAATTACAGTGCCGTTATACGCCAGAGGCAGTATGAGAAATTCAAAAAGACGTTAATGGATATCTGTTCATCGCACCATATCGAAGATAGGGAGCGCTTTACAGATCTTTTAGAAGTCCCCATTGTATCGGATTCCGGGATTGCTATGGTAAAGGCGCTTCATCCAAGGAAGGGGAAAAGTAAAGAAGATTTAGTAGAGGAACTCGGAATTTCCGAGCGTATGGTGCGTTTAAATATCCGCAAATTAGATCACAAACTTATGGCGGAGAACGGAGAAGACCCGGGTGAGTTTCGCCTTGGCGGTCAGCTTATGTCTGTCCCCATAAAAGTTAAAGAGGATGCAAACGGGAAAAGGATTTATTATACTCCGAATACCATGCAACCGCTTGTAATGCAGCTTAGCATATATCAGACAACGATAATATTAGATTCTTTATGGAAAGAGTATGAGACGGAAAGCGGTATCGCCATAGAACTTGCGGCATCGATCTGGGGGCAACTTTCTGACTATTCGAAAGACCGAATCCGATTTGTCTGGGGCAGTACGAAACCGGGTTTTGAAGATTTCTTAGACGAAGTAGAAGAATTATTGGAAGACGGGTATGTTAATGAATTTCGGAGTGAAAGGGAGTTGTTCATATCTGACACTGCATCTGTAGAAGATCGGCTGCAGATAGCATATAAATCGAGAATATATTTAAATATTTATATTTTCGGACAGGTAGATCCGCTTAGGCATGTCCGGGTAGAACCGAGACGCGGCCAGGACGGGAAACTCCTATTTAGAGCATATTCCGGGGAAGAATGCGGAGAAGACTATACGGAATTTTATACTGAAGACGTAAGAGACATTACCGAAGATCGGCAGCAAGGGGTGGAAACGATGCTTCCATGACGATTCTCTTTTTCATGGTTTAATAGGCTTAACAAAAACAAGCAACCATGATAAGGAGGAAACAGACATGGCAAACATCATTCTTACTTCAAAACTGAATAACAGAAACAATGCACTTGAGATTAATCGTGAAACGGAAGCATTTGTATTTGTATATGGAACGCTTCTTAAAGGTAAGGGAAATTATAATCACTTCCTTGCACCTGCGGACCCTGTAATGCGCGGTGAAATTGATGGCTTCGTTATGTACGAACTCGGATCTTTCCCCGGCATTGTAAAAGGGGAAGGTAAGGTAAAGGGTGAAGTTTATAAAGTCTCCAAAGACCAGTTATCCCGTATAGACCAGCTTGAAGGTGAAGGCAGTCTTTATCTTCGTGAAACAGCCGTTGTAGAAGATGACTGTTTCAACCGTGTTGAAGCATATGTGTATGTATATAATCACGATGTAAGCGGCAGTGATTTAATTCCTTATGAAGCACAGCCATATAAGAATGAGTATGTATGGTATGTAGCATATGGCTCCAATATGCTTTATGAACGTCTCTCCTGCTATATTGAAGGTGATTATTGCGAACGTAATGGTAGAGAATATCGTCCTTGTGCAGATACAACCATGCCGACCGAATGGATGGAAGTTGAACTTCCCTACAATATGTATTTTGCAAATTATAACCAAGGTGCCTGGGAAAAATCCGCTGTATCCTTTTTGGATGTAAACCACTTTGGATATTGCATTGCAAGGGCATATTTAATTAAGGAATGCCAGCTGGATCATATTCATTCTGCAGAAGGCAGAAGCGCGAACTGGTATCCCGATGTGTTTGAACTCGGCGAAATTCAAGGTATTCGTGCGGTAACATTTACCAATAAGAATACCAAGCCGATTTGCCCGATGTCAGAAGTATCAATGGCATATGCCTCTACTATTATTGAAGGCATTATGGAGATGGGTGAAAGCGCTGCTTTTGCATATGATTATGTAAAAGGATGTACATCTCCGATTGCAGATGTGTGCTACATCAGAGCAGATGCAGATCATCAAAATAAGTATTATAGTGCGCATTGGCCTCGTTCATAGAGGCCTTAGGTGAGATGAGAAAAAATGTCGAAACTATATGTATTATCTTTTGACGAAAACGGAATACTGAAATGGGGGCTGTTTTATGATGACGATAACGGCCGGCATCTCTTTGACGAGAATTATAAGCCGTTAGTATTTGCTACCCGGGCGGAAGCCGATGCAAAACTCGTTGAATATGAAAAAGAGCGCCAAAGTGAAGATGCGGCAATTGCATTTTCGATAGAAGAAGCGAAAGTATTTGCCGAAAGTCATAAATGGAAATTTGCTACGACATATGCAAAAACAGCCCCGCATGAGTACCTGGTAAAGAAATGGTTATCAGAAGAAGACAGTTTACTGTTTGAATGCCTTGTGCAAACAATAAATAAAGAGTCGGTTATCGGGTATTTCTATGGTCATGCGAATAATTATTTGATTCTAGGTGATTATTATTACTGGTATATGCCCTGTTATCCGGAGAATGTTGCGGTGGATCTTATAAACAGAACCACGACGGATTATTTGGAATACAGGGATGGAGCATATTATTATAAGCCAAAGGAAATAGGAAAATAGCATATATATGGAACCATCTGAGTTTATTTTCCATTATGGGCGTCAATTAAATGAACAACAGTTACAAGCAGTGGAATCGGTCGAAGGACCGATTCTGCTTCTTGCTGTTCCCGGAAGCGGTAAAACAACAGTACTTGTTACCCGGACCGGTTATATGATTCTTTGTAAGAATATTCCTGCGGAGAATATTCTTGTATTAACCTATACAATTGCCGCAACAAAAGATATGGGACAACGATTTGCGTCTATTTTTGGAGATGATTTAGCAGCAGAAGTAGAGTTTAGAACAATCAATGGAATTTGTGCAAAGATAATTCAGGCCTATGGCAGAAAAATAGGAAAAGAGCCGTTCGAGCTTTTGACGGATGAAAAAGAGATAAATAAGATAGTAAGCAATATTCTTGAGGAACTCTTACCGGAGTATCCGACAGAGAGTGATGTACGTGTCGTGAAGACTTGGATTACATATTGCAAAAATATGATGCTTACGGATGATGAAATTCAAGAAATTGGTGAGCGAGAAGAAATTCCGCTTTTAGAGGTGGTCGACCAATATAATCAGTATTTAAGAGCAAATCGACTGATGGATTATGATGATCAGATGGTTTATGCTTATGAAATGCTTCGTGGCGATGCGGATTTATTGGATTTTTACAGGAACCAATTTAAGTATATTTGTGTAGATGAAGCACAGGATACTTCGAAAATTCAGCATAAGATTATTGCTTTGCTTGCGGGTGTAAACGGAAATCTTTTTATGGTCGGGGATGAAGATCAAAGTATTTATGGATTCCGAGCAGCGTATCCGGAGGCACTTCTTGATTTTGAAAAAACACATTCTGAAGCAAAAGTGCTTGTAATGAGTCACAATTATCGTTCGAATGCAAAAATCGTTGATTTAGCGGACCGTTTTATTCAGCGAAATATTTATCGTCATAAAAAGACAATGCAGGCGGTTCGTTCAGAAGGAAGTGATATCCGATATATTGAATTAAAGTCAAGGAACAACCAGTATAATTATCTTTTAAAGGTTGCTCAGGATTGCAGACAGGAAACAGCAGTATTATATCGTTTAAATGAGAGTTGTCTGCCACTCGTAGATTTACTGGACAGGAACCGAATTCCATATCGAATCAAGGGCCTTGAAATGACTTTTTTTACACATCGTGTTGTGCAGGATGTGATTAATATCATGCGTTTTGCAGAGGACCCATATAACACGGAACTCTTTATGAAGATTTATTATAAGATTCAGACATTTCTTCGAAAGAATCAGGCGGAAAATATGTGTCTTATAAGTAAAAGCAAGAATACTCCGGTGCTTGAAGCTGCTAGATTTGCCAATGTTTCCGGAATGGTACTTGGAAAGTGTAATTCTACCAGAACACATTTTATAAATATGTTCCGTGAGACTCCGGACAAAGCAATCTATCGGATTGTAAATTATATGGGTTATGGCGAATATATGGAGCGAAACGGGATGGATCAGAACAAGATTTTTATTCTGACGAATCTTGCGTATCGTGAAAAAACATTACAAAGCTTTGAAAAGAGAATGGGATATCTGTACGGCTTATTAAAAAACATGCAGCCCAATTATAGTGCAAAGTTTGTTCTTTCTACAATTCATTCTTCAAAGGGGCTTGAATATGACGAGGTTTATTTAATGGATGTCTGCGATGGAGTATTTCCGCAGAAGGATTCTCTAATTACAGAACCCAAATCTAAAAGCGAAGAAAAAGAAGGAGAAGAAGAACGTCGCTTATTTTTTGTCGGCATGACAAGAGCTAAGGACCGTTTGAATATATTTACATTTACATCGGAAAAATCTGTATTTATAGAGGAACTAAAGAATCCTAATGCTATACGAAATACAAAAAGTACAAAGGACGAGTCTCAAAAAAACAAGATAAAATCTATACTTCAGGGAGGAAAACCCAAAGCAGTATCGCCCTCAAAACCATATGCAGTTTGTTCTGAACCGAAGGCTAATTCACTAGCTGGAAATACTTTTGTCAGAGAGCCTAAATGTGGGGAGAGGATTATTCAAATTGCTTATGGTACCGGTCAGATTATTGAAGTGGGTCTGAATTCAAATGGTACAGTGAAAGACTTTACGGTTGCATTTGATTCAGGAGTAGAGAAAGATTTTGTTTATCCGATTGCATTTACCAGAGGAATGAAATATGTAGATGTGGTGGGAGAAAAACAAGAAATAAGTTCGAATCAAAAACCGCAATCGATTGTTATAAAGAGCCCGTCAATACAGGAGATTGTTATCAATAATAACCCTAAAAATCCTGAGGTTAACAGGGTTGAGCAGGCAAGATTTCTATTAGAAAAGCTCAAAATCATACGCACTTGTCTTGCATCTATAGAACATATTCCGGCATCTTATGTATTTTCAGATAAAGCACTTGAAAGGATGGCAGAAGTTCAGCCGACTACGAGATGGGAAATGCTTCAGATTAGCGGTGTAGGAGAAAGCCAATTTTCTAAGTATGGGGAAGCTTTTCTTTCAGAGATTCGGGATTTTAAGGGCATAAAGACAGACGAAATAGATCCTGAGCCAATGAAAGAATTAGAAGCTGAGCCATTAGTAAAAACGAAAATTAGTAATAACAAACGAAAAGATGAATTTCAAATGACGAGAGAGGAAGCAGCGCAGTTTACCTATCAGGATATGCTTTCAATTGTTGAGATTCGGGATGAGTTAAATCGAATTACGGAGCAGTCAAACGTTAAAAAAACATCTGCAGCCGTTATTTGGAGGTTTTTACTAAAACATGGGTATGTTGAAGAACGAAACATTAAAGGTGAGTTTGTTAATATTCAAACGGAACTCGGAGCGCAAAAAGGTATAAAAGATGTAGATACAGTAAGTGCGAAAGGTTATTCATATAAGATTTTAAAATATCCTATAAGTGTTCAAAGGGAGATTGTTCGGTATTTCTCTGGAGATGATTCTGTAACTGCGTCAACTGTGGAAAATAATATTCAGTCATCGATGCCTTTTAAAGATAGCATTCCAGAGACAGAAAAAAACGAAACTAGCAAAACGACAAAGAGTAAGCGCGAATCTTATACATTAGATGGAGAAACTTATTACCTGATTGGCGGAAGATGGGTTGATTCGCATTATACGACCGTACGAAAAGAAGAGTTATATAAATTAAATGAGATGCGGATTAATAAGCTGAACTTTGATGATACAGATGATTCTGAATTGATTCGTCTAGCACAGGAAATGAAGGACAGTTCCGATTACATTTATTCAAAAAAACTGTTTGAAACTATTTTTGAAAGAAGCAATGACAGACAGGTAATTCGAAGCATTCTTTCAAGGTATACGTCAATCCTTCGCAAGTTAGAGCAACCGGAAAAGGCAATCGAAACTGCGGAAAAATATATTTCCATTTATGGAAAATCAATTGGTTCACCGGCTTTATATACCTCTTTAGCGGGCGCATACTGCGACATAGGAGACTTCACTGAAGCCAGAAAGAAAGCGAATATAGCAATGGCCATGAGCGGAGGAAATGCCGGGCCTGAATTACAAAGTGTTTATGCAAGAATAAAGTCGATGGAAAAATAATTCCTGAAAGGAGTAATATGAGCCGATTAAAGGAAATCCGCAAGGTAGTAGAAAAGAAACTGAACAAGATGGAAGACGAGGATAAGCGTAACAGTGCCGTTAATCATCTGTACGGCGTGTCACTTGCCGCTACATTGATTGCAAAGAAACGCGGGTTGGATCCGGAACTTGCAGCCATAGCCGCCATGCTTCACGACCTTCATGCTTATAAGACCGGTTCTTATGATGACCATGCGCATCTGGGAGCAGAGCTTGCAAGGAAGATTTTGGAAAAGCAGGAAGATATGACGGAAGAAGAGATTGATATTATCTGTTCAGCTATTTACCACCATGATGACAAAGCTAATATTGATTCTTCGATGGACGAGGTATTAAAGGATGCGGATGTAATGCATCATGTGATGAATGATTTATCGAAGCCTGTCAAAGAAAAAGAACAGGCCCGTTATGATGCGCTTTGTAAGGAATTTGGGCTGGGATAAGATTGTGCTCTGATATGGAGGGGTTAAATGGCAACGATTGAATTAATTCACGGTTCCTGTGCGGACCAGAATGCGGATGTGATTGTGAATGCGGCAAACCGCTACCTTGCGGAAGGCGGCGGAATCTGCGGCGTGATATTTAAGAAGGCAGGATCTTCGGAACTTGCTGCGGCATGTCGTGAGTACAAGACGCCGTTGGAGGACGGAGATGCGGTAATTACTCCGGCGTTTGGATTATCGAATGCGAAGGGGATTATTCATGCGGTGGGTCCGAATTTTGCTGATACGCCGGAGGCGTTTGATGAGTTGTTTGCGGCATATTTTAATTCATTGGTAGTGCTGAAGGATAATGAATATCACAGTATTTCGTTTCCGTTGATTAGTTCCGGAATCTTTGGCGGAAGACTTGAGAATCCTGCGAAAGAGTCCGCTAAGAGATGCTGTGAGGCGGTTCGGAATTTTGTGGCAAAGTACCCGGACTATGAGCTGAAGGTGCTGTTGTGTGCGTTTTCTGATTCGGAATATCAGAAGGTGCTTGCGTATTTCGACGGTAATACAACGAAGGAAATGCATCTTTCCACGGGAGATGCTTTGACGAACATCTTAGGTGGAAGGATTCAAGAGGACGGCACACAGTTCCGCGTTGTGGTTGAGGACGGAAACAATATGCTTCTGAATGTAAAAGTGGGACCCTAGGGGACGGGGTTAGTGGTTCATAATATAGCAAATGTAGGAGAATCGTATGCCAGCAGGATATATGCTGAAATTAAAGAATTCGGACAGCAGGGGAACTTGCTGTCCGTTTGCGTTTTGGACCAACGGGCCATGAGGTCAACCCGAAACGGGTTAGTGGTTCATTTTTTGAAAGTGTCTCCTGCCGGGAGACATCAAAACCGGACTTTCGTTGTATGATTAACTCATCAAAGGATATAAATGCTAACCTATTAGTGAGCCATTTTTTACAAAAACGCTGACTTGAAAGTGAGCCACTCGTTACATTACTCTGAATATAAGACTTTTATATTCGGAGGGAAAGAACGGTGGTTATCACAATGCAAGATTATTATGAAATACGTAAGCGCTTTCTCGCTGGCGAAAGCCAACGGAAGATCGCCAAAAGTATGGGCATTTCCAGAAATACCGTTAAAAAGTATTGTGAAGGAAATGCAGTCCCCTGGGAACGAAAGGTCCCGGAACGTGAATCGACAATCCTTACAGAATCTACTGTGGATTTCATCCGTCAGTGCCTTGAGGAAGACGCCAAGGAAGGACTTAAGAAGCAATCTCATACAGCAAAGCGTATCTATGATCGCCTTGTTGAGGAGAAGGGATTTGCCGGTGGGGAATCTACGGTTCGTGCCAAAGTACATGAAATTAAAGAAAACGAGCCAAAAGCTTTCATTCCTCTTCAATTCGATCCTGGCGAAGCTATACAAGTAGACTGGGGCGAAGCACAGGTTTATCTTTCTGGAAAAAAGACCAAGATAAATATCTTCTGTGCCAGGCTGTGCTATAGTTGCCGCCCTATTGTTCTTGCATATCATCGTCAGAATGAAGAAAGCTTTTTGGATGCCGTTGTGCGTATCTTTGATACCATTGGAGGTGTTCCATCAAAAGTCATTTTCGATAATGGCAAGGTTGCCGTAAAGGATGGTTTTGGGCTACATGCGAAAGCGCAGGCCGGATATACCGCTTTAACTGCACACTATGGTTTTGAAGCCGTGTTCTGCAATCCCGCCGAAGGACACGAAAAAGGCCTTGTCGAAGGATTGGTAGGTTGGAGCCGAAGAAACATTCTTGTTCCAGTCCCCAGGGTAACGGACATTACTTTGCTTAACGAATTGCTTCTCAGCCGTTGCCTTAAATATGAAAGTCATAGCATTAAAGGAAAGCCCTCAAGTGTAGGCACCATGTTCAACATAGAAAAAGAGGCTTTACAGAGGCTTCCCGGTTACCACTTTGAAATAGCCAAAAGTGCTAATGTCCGAGTAAATGCTTTCTCTACCGTTCGTTTCCGTATGAATAACTACTCCGTTCCTATTAAGTATGTTGGTATGCTGGTCGGGGTAAAAGGATATCCGGAAACCGTGGAAATCTATTATAAAGGTGAGCTGATTGCCAGCCACAGTCGTTGTTTTTCAAGAGACAATAATGTTTATCAGTTAGAACACTACATGCCTCTGCTGGAAAAACGAAAACGTGCCATTTTGAATGCTGCACCGGTGAAACAAAACATACCACCTGAAGTTCTTGAGGAGATGAAACATCTCAACGGCGATTACTCCAGGATGGTTGAAATACTTCATAGTTTTTCTCAAAAAGAACAACCCATCAAGGATCCAGTAAAGATTCTTCAAGTTGACCTCCATCAATACGACCAACTTGGTCTTGGAAAGGAGGTGAAAAACTATGAGTCAGCTGTTAATTAATGAGCAAATCAAAATGCTAGCCAAGCAACTTAAGGTACCAACATTTGCTACTTATTCCGAACAACTAAGGCAAGCATCTCCAGATTCGGACTTCGCCGATCTTTTGCTTATGCTTATGAAAGCCGAGTTTGAACAACGGCAGGAAAATAATAATAAACGTCGTTTAAAGCAAGCCGGTTTCCCATACACAAAAACCTTGGACGAACTGGATGTAAGCCGTTATAACGGCGAAATAAGCCGATTGTTCGTAGATGAACTGTCCAGTTGCAAGTTTATTAAAGAACGTCGAAATATAACAATGCTGGGCAATCCCGGCCGGGGCAAAACGCATATGGCTATCGGCCTCGGATTAAAAGCCTGTTCCTTGGGAATGACGGTTTTGTTTAAAAATGCAGCATCCTTATCTACGGAATTATCCGAAGCCAGAGACAACTATTCTCTCGGCCGTTTGGAAAAACGTATCCAGCGTGTGGATTTGTTAATTCTGGATGAAATGGGCTATGTAAGCTTTGACCGCTATCAATCAGAACTGCTTTTCAAGATAATAGCAGACCGGAGCGAGCGTGGAAGCATTATAACTACTACAAATCTACCGTTTTCAGAGTGGACAACACTTTTTGAAAACACAGCCATGGTTGCTGCGATGATTGACCGACTAACCTTCAATTCCTATGTATTGGATATGAATGGTGAATCATATCGGTTAGCAAAAACAAAGAAAGTGAAGAAACTAAGTGGCTCACTTTCAAGCTAGCGTTAGGTGGCTCAAAATCAAATCAGCGAGTGGCTCACTTTTAAGTTGACGAATATA
>JAFXXN010000068.1 GCA_017542245.1 Lachnospiraceae bacterium | reverse complement strand
CTGCCGCTGCAGCGCTTTCCACAGGGTACATCTGTCTGCATCGGGCTTTCCTCTTCTTAATGTGGTGGGTGAAAGAGATCTTCCTGCAGAAATGTCAGATGTCGAGATGGAGTTTACGATAGGTTAGCAGGATTTTACATAAACCTGCTGATATGATAAAATTCACTTTCCGGGAATGGTTCCGGAAGAGTTAATGAAGTTCTTTTGCATTTAGTGCAGAATGGAGGACAAATGAAAAATCTGATTTTGTATACAAGAGAAACAATTTCCGAAGAGGAATTAAGCGTTAAGGTTGCCCACAGCATGCATCTGGCTGTTTTATCAAACGGGGAACTCAAGGTGCTTAATCATAATTCAGGAGTGCTGTTTGGCAAGGCAACAGAAAATGCTGACGGTTCGTTAAATGCAAAATGTCTTGAAAAACCGGTAGCTTTACAGATTAATAATTTCTTATATGGCGTGGTTTACATAATAAGCAACGAGAAAGGTGAGCCGGACGAAGAAAGCAAGGGTAAGGTTGCTGTCTGCATTACAAGAGATTTTGCTCATTACAGTTCACCGGCGATGTGGAATATTTCCGAGGAATTTATAGAAAGAATTTTTGTTTCGTTTAATGATGAAAAGAGATTTTTTGAAGTTTGGTATAAGGAAAGTAACGGAAAGTGGTTCAGAGGTTTTGCTAAAACATTTATCGGAGATTTATTTAATGTGACTGAAGAAAGTTTTGAAGAAGAGCAGGGAATATCTAAAGAAGTTCTTTCTTTTTGCGAGAATGGAAAAGAAAAACTTCCGGAAGGAATGATTCTTTCGGGAAGTTTGGAGATTGATGACGAAACTGCTGATTATGTAGAAAAGAAACTTATTACACCGGTTAACATAACAAATATAGTTCCCGAGTCTGTTATTGCATCGCAGGAGTCTGATGTGACAGGAGTAAAAGCAGTTGCCGAATATTCTGACGGTTCGCAGTGCCAAAAGGTTGTAGACTGGGACCTTTCAACTGTTGATTTTGAAAAAGAAGGAGAATACAGAGTTACGGGAAAAGTGCATAAGGAGCATTTTCCTTTCCCGATTTTTGAAAACCGTGCGGATCCTTGTATCGGAAGATGGAACGGTAAATACTATTTTATCGCAACGACAGATGAGGACGGAAATCATTCTTTATATATCAGGGAAGCAGATTCTGTTAAAGGGCTGATGGATGCAAAACCGGTTCTTTTGCTTGATTCCAATACCTATGACTATATAGGTGGCCTTTTGTGGGCACCGGAGTTTCATGAGGTTGAAGGCAAAATGTATATTTATTTTGCCGCAGCTTTTCAGGGTGAGTTTTTACGTGAAGAAAGCCGTGTGATGGAGCTGAAGGAAGGCGGAAATCCTGTTAATCCAAAGGATTGGAGTGCTCCGATAAAGGTATTAAAGCCGGATGGAACTCCTTTGGCGGAAGAAACAAAAGAGATTACTTTGGATATGACTGTATTTATGTGGGAAGATGAATACTATGCAGTGTGGTCTCAAAGACAGTTTGTTCCAAAAGATCTGGGCGCATGGCTTTATATGGCAAAACTGGATAAAAAGGAGCCATGGAAGCTTGCTTCTGAGCCTTTTGTCCTTACAAAGCCCGAATACAGCTTTGAAAACAACCATACTTATGTAGCAGAAGGTCCTTTTGCCCTTATTAGGGGTGACAAGCTTTATCTGACATATTCCGGAGCATTGGTGGATTCGACTTACATAGTTAATATGCTTTCTCTGAAAAAGGGTCAGGATATTATGAATCCAAGAGAATGGACAAAGAACAATTATCCCCTTTTATGCGCAAGGTCAACTCCGGGTGAATACGGTACAGGTCACAATGCTTATGTGATTGACGATGACGGGACTGTATGGAACAGCTATCATGCGCGCCCGGGCGTTAACGGCCCGAGAAGTACCGGAATCCGAAGAGTGCATTTTGGTATGGACGGAGAGCCTATCCTTGATATGCAGGAAGAACTGGATGTTAAGGACGAAATTGCGGCTGTAAGCATGAAGGTATACGTTAAAAAGTAAGAAAAATGCCAATTTACCCAAATAAATCATTCATTTATGAGGTTTTTTGTAGAAATATGTTCACCTTTACTTTGGAAGATTCCAAGGATATGATTATACTTGAAATAACGAAGCCGGTGATAAGGTCTTGATAAGAAATTGATAAGGTATTGCTAATTTACTTTTTGAAATCCGGTTGATAAACTTATGATAGGCACTTGAAAATAGTACAGTTTTAGTACATTTCGAGTACACTTCGAGTATTCTATTCTTAAAAAAACTGTGATATTATTATAATCAGCGAGAGCTGAACAACTGAATATTTTATTTTATACAATTAAGCGTTTCGGAAAATCCGAGGCGCTTTTTTTGTACCCATTCTTAAGAAAAAGAAGGAGGATTCACATGTCAGATTTCGAAGAAATTGACAAAGCGGCCAAAGCTCTTGAGGCTGCAAAAAAGAAAAGAGAGCAAGCCCAGCACCAGGTCATACGAGAAGAGAACCGTCTGGAGACCGAAGAGAAAAAGCAGCGGAGCAAAAGAACCCATATGCTCTGTTTCAAGGCAGCACACCTTGAGAGCATTTTCCCGGTTGTGAAGGATGCATCCAAAACGGATTTCATCCAGTTCTGTGACGGACTGCTCAGAGTTCCCGGTGTAAAGGAGTATGCGAAGACGTTTTCGCCAAAACCGATTGAGGAGGTGATGAAGTAATGGCAAGTTATCATTTTCATCTTGCACATGTTTCCAGGGGAGCCGGACAGAGTGCAGTTGCAGCTGCGGCTTATCGTGCCGGTGAGTGTCTCAGGGATGATTATTACGGAGAGGTGCATGACTTTATGATAAACTAACCCTATGCGGATTTGATATACTATATATAATAGGTAGAAACGGAGATTATTATAGATGGACGACAAAGAACTTGCCTGGGAAGAGATAGAGACGGAGCACATAGTTGAGGACGAGTGGATTGATTTCCGGAAGTCAACATACAGATATCCGGACGGCAGGGTATTCTCACCATATTACAGTTATAGCCGGCGTGATTATACCGTGATAGTTGCATCGGATGAAGATGGCAATTATCTCTGTGTGAGACAGTTCCGCCAGGGCATCAAGGAAGTGACTACAGAATTCCCAGCAGGCGGCATAGAGCGTACCGATGGCAAGGAGTATGGAAGCAGGGATGCTGCTGAGGCTGCACTTGACTGTGCTAAGAGGGAACTTAGGGAAGAAACCGGGTATGAGTCGGATGAATGGACCCACTTGATAACGGTTCCTTCAAATGCTACGATATCGGATAATTATGCTTATGTGTTTATGGCTAAGAACTGTAGGAAGGCAGGGAACCAACACCTTGACGATACAGAGTACCTTAATGTGAAGAAACTGACCGCTGACGAGATTGAGGAACTGATCCGTTCCGGTAAGTTCCAGCAGGCGGTTCATGTGATGGCATGGCTCCTGGCAAAAGACAGGAATAAGGGAGACCGGTAAGATGGTTCGTAAGCACATAATATTTTATGGATCTGTTCAGGGAGTCGGGTTTAGATGGAG
>JAFXXN010000067.1 GCA_017542245.1 Lachnospiraceae bacterium | reverse complement strand
TTTTCAAGGCATCCAGATCAAGTGTGTCAGTTTGTATTCTCTTTGAGGATGTAACAACATATCCTAAAAGATATTCCTCGCCAATCTTAAAATCAGGTATCTCATCGATAAAACTGCCTGTATTTGTGATGACTTCTTTCTTTCCATAATTTACTTCATGAGAAAAAACATTCCCGTCCACAAAAAAGCAAAAAATGAGCTTGCCATCAGAACTGCTCATGTCCATAAACGGCATTTCTCCTACAACGCTTTGTAATTTAACAACCGTATCAAGGCCGCTGATACACACGTAAGCATTTTTATCAAAATATCCATTCAAATTATCAGAGTCATAACTGTAAAACCTGATAACACCTACAGGAACAATAGTCATCTCATCATTTTCTGTTATTTTATATTGTTTCTGATATTTTTCGGGAAAAACTGTATGAATTATGAGGTCAGCTCCTTCTTTTGCTACGGCAAGGCTGATTTCAGAGTCTGTCTCGGTTTGTCGAACATTATTATCATCTATTATGACTTCAGGTTCTGCCTTACATCCGCATAACAATAGTAAAACGAAAACCGTGATAATTGCCTTTTTCATTTCCCTCATCTCCTTCATCACCATTTTCTCATGGCTGGATTGTTTTCATAAGTGAGTGTACATCACATCAGCACTTTAAGGACGTGAGTCATACTCACAGATGATTGTGGCAGCTTTTTTACTGACAATATCAATTAATCTGCTGTAATCAGTAATGGTTTTTAATCTTCTGATATTGCCTGGATAATAGATTACTGCATCAAAAGGTTTTGACTGGCTGTATTTCACATAACTCAGAACTTCAAAATCACTTTTCTGATTAGCGGTAAATGGTTTATATTTCAAGCTGAACAGCAGCACCTTATGACCATCTATTTCCATTTCAACGCTTTCCATTTCATACCATTTCAGTAATTTATGATCATACTCAAAAAAATAAATTCTGCCTATTTCCTGCTCGCTTTCCGGTGAATATACCGCTTCCTGCTCTATGTTTATGGAGTTATTACTGCTTAGGTAATAGGTTCTGAAAACAAGTGAGCACATTACTGCCAGAACAATTACCGGTATTAATATCCAAGTGAGCTTATTCTTTCTTTTTAAGACTTCATTAACTGGACGGTTATCTTTCTTCTCCCCGACAAGTAAGTCATCAACCGTTACATTAAGCACTTCTGCCAGTTGCAGCATAATGGAAGCATCAGGAAGATTATGACCGTTTTCCCATTTTGAAACAGCCTCACGGCTAACATGCATCTTTTCAGCAAGCATGCTTTGTGAGAGGCCCATTTTAATGCGTTGTTCTTTTATCAATAATCCTGTTTTATTATTTCCAACTGCTTCTTTCATTACTTATTATCTTATGCAAATATATTCTTTCAGGCAAGTGAGCATCTCTCACTCTGCCTATTATTACCTAAAAAAGTATAGGCATTGCTGCCTATACTTTCTTCAGGTTAATTATTTTCCAAATCTTTCCATCAGACGGCGAGTTGCCTCTTCCATGCTGACAGATGGAATACTTAAAAAATAATTAACTCAATCAAACACTGTAGAATACATCAAATTCTGCAGTGTTTTTCTTCGGCCTGTTTTCTTCAAATCTTTTTGTATGTGAATCCAATCTGAGTATTACGTCACTCTTTTCGGCGATATTAAGATCGTGAGTAACCATTATCACACATTTGTTCATTTTATGTGCTAAGTTCATAAATAACTCTATTATTCCTTCACTTGTATCATGATCCAGATTGCCTGTCGGTTCATCAGCCATTATGATATCCACATTTGTACTCAAAGCTCTCGCTATCGCTGTTCTCTGCTGCTCCCCTCCTGATAATCTGGTTACTCTTCTATTTGCTGTCTGCCTGTCTATTCCTACTTTTTCCAATAGTCCATATGCGACTTCTTTATAATCACCTTCTATTCTGTTTTCAGTGATTCCCATTGCCACTAATACATTTTCAACAGCTGTCATATACTGAACAAGATTATAATTCTGGAATACTATTGCTATCATATTCCTTCTGTATCTCTCATATCCTATCTCTCTGATATCTTTTCCCTCATAAAGAATAACACCCTCTTTTGGAGCATCAAGAGCGCTTATAAGAGAAAGAAATGTTGTCTTACCGCTTCCACTTTCTCCCAATATTGTATAGAACTTACCTCTTTCAAATGATGCATTCACTCCTTCAAGTATTATTCTTTTCTTACTGCCGTCCTGATAATAGTAAAGCAGATCTTTTACTTCCAGTATGTTCATAGACTCTCCTTTCTACCCCAGCAGTACTTTCTTTGGCCTGAATCTTGTTATATAGAACACAGTTACTGCTGATGATACCAGTATTACTCCCAATTCAGTCAGCACTACCTTTATGATCTCTTCAGAAGTTATCTTTATTTCAAACATTTCCACGATATCTTCTTCATCAATTCCCGCTATCTTGTTTATGATATTACCTTCACTGTCTGTTGTTCCGGTTTCACTTTCTGCTACCATACTTGTCTCTATCATGCTCTGTGAAACAGGTTTTGATAAAGCATATCCAATATATGTTGATAAGGCAGAACTTAAGACTCCTACTATAAATACTTCTAATATAATCTGCAGTATGATCCTGCTCTTCTTTTCCCCTAAGCTCATCAATATCCCTATCTCTGTCTTTCTGCTCTTAAGGAACAGTGCCATTATCAGTGACAGTACCACCACAAATGCACCGACTGCCACATAAAGGATTATGTCAGAAAAATTATCCAGACTCTTAAGTACCCAGCTGACATTCATATATGCATCATTACTTCTTATTAGTTTGTAATAAATGTTGTTCGGTTCCCCCCTGCTATTGAGGTTCGAAGGTGTCTGGTTAAGTATCATCAGTTTGTCGTTTATTTCTTCAGACAGATACCAGGCATTTATATATGTATCTGTCTGTATCAGCACATCAGTCATTCCCATGCAGTATGATCCTATGGTCCTGTATGAATCTCCCTTATAAATACTGTATCGGCCTTCCATTTCCTTATATGTTCTGAAGGTTTCTTCAATAGACTTGTTTGGTACATATATTCTGTTGGTTCGACTCATTTCTCCATTACCTTCTTCATTGACATGAAACTTCCCTATTACCGTAAGATATTCCTCTTTTATTTCTAATATCTTCTCCTTAACAGGTACTAGTGATCCTGAAGAACTGTTAAATACGATTATCTGATAAGGGATCTGATCGCCGATCTCTATATTCTGTTCATTCCCTTCTTCATCATATCTTCTCAGCTTTTCATTTATTATACACACTTTATAACCATCATCTATCTCTTTCTTACTGAAGCTTCTGCCTTCCTTAAGGTTTATATCATAAGTATTTATGTCAGTAAAAGCTGTTCTGTCGCATCCATACAGTAAAACCTTATTTACCAAATAGTTTTCCGCAGAAAACATGCCAGAATAATATGTATCTGCATTACACAGCTGATCAGTATAGTTAAACATATACAGACTGTAACTGCAATCTCTCACATATTCGTTTTCTGTAAGTTCAATTATAGTACTGTAGTAAAAATCAAATGTTTCTTCCTGATTCTTATGTTCCATGCTCCATGAACGGTAATCTGTCAGATCATCTTCCAGTTTATAGGTAATATTCAGTGAAGCTCCGGCTTTCTTCATAAACCGATCCCTAACGTTTTCCGATGCATCTTTTATAACAATAGAGCCTGTTACAAAAATACCAAGAACTGTCATGGTTAAAAACATGATCAGTGTCTTGGCTTTGTTTCTGACTATACTTTTAGTAGTCCTGACTAAAACATGCATTTAGAATATCTCTTTCATCATCGTTGGTTTTATTAATCTGTTTCTTTAATTTGAGAAGTTGCAAAACTAACAACTATTATTGGATACAGGATCCATCTATGAGAGACAAAAACTTCAAAACTGGTTTCGTGCCGCCATTGAATAACCTGATTTACTTCAAATCCATAATACAAAGCACTAAGATATCCCGTTATTATCGTTAAAACACAGATAAAACTTAATGCTTTAGCTGTAACCTTTATCAGTTTATTGTACGAATCAGGAAGTCTGACTTCATAATATGCCAGCAATTTTCCTAACAGATTACCAAAAACACTAAACAATAGAGGAATAATGGCGTTTACAAACAATCTGTATAAAGTAACTCTGGTACCAAATCTCCAATAATCAGTTTTAGTAAAATTTCTTAGAAAAAACAGATGAAAAATGATTACTGCTCCTTGTAAAACACATAGCATTATCCATTTGACTGCACTTTCATTTGACAGTTTATCAAAAAGATTTACTTTTTCATCTTCTCCGGTATTGTCTTCTTTCAGTATTTCTGAAAGCTGATTTACATCTACGCCGAAAATCTCTGCTGCTTTAATGACAAACTCATAGTCCGGTGTACGTTTTCCCGTCTCATACATCGATATAGTCTGACGTACTACATGTGTCTTTTTCCCAAGTTCCTCCTGAGTCATTTTCATTCTGATACGGTTTTCTTTTATCCAGTCACTTACTCGCATTTCTTACCCTCCCATATGAAAATAATTAATCTGCTTAGTTAATTACTGTCTTGTAATATGTCCTTTGGGTTTGTTTTATTCATATATAATATTATAGCTATAAACACTGTCAGCATTATTCCACAGCATATTGAACATATAACTAATAATGATTTTGCATCTAATACTATTTTAAAGGATTTTATAACCTGTTGTGTCGTTATGCTTAAGTATTCACTTGCAACCGATTTTACTGTATTGCTCCTTATTATATAGTCGGCTACTTTACTTCCAATCTCAGTGCTGATAATAAGTGCAATACTAACTCCTATTAAGGTTAACAAACAGTATTCTTTTATCATTTTGTAGACAACTGCTTTATGGTTTTCACCCAAAGCAATATAAATACCCATTTCGTTTTTTCGATCTCTGGTCTGAAGCAATGTGACTAAAATAAGAATCAAAGAAGAACACAAAACAGAAACTGAAAGAACTGCCAAACTTAATTCTTTCATCATTTTTACAGGACCCGCTATCTTATCATATTCTTCTGTACTAGTTACAACTAATAATCCTTCAATATCATTACAATAGTCTTTTATATAGTCTGATATTTCCTCAAGATATTTCACGTCCTTGATTTCGATGCGAGGTGAACTTATATACATCGCTTTGCTGATGTTATTAAAACCTTCCATAACATCTGTTTTATCATATATGTCAAAATCATCCATCCATTCTGATGTGAAAACCTCACAGTCATATTTCTGCATTAATTCTGTCTGTTCATTCTGAATTTTAAGCAGTGTATTATTAGGAACAAAAATAGGTAACGAATTATAATTGTACAGTTCAGCTTCTTTGTAGAATGAAAAATGACCGATAATCATGAATTCATATGTTTTAACAAATAATACCTTACCTTCTTTTATATAGAAATCGCTGTAAATCAATTTGTCACCATTAAAATTATATCTCCCTGAAATATTGTAAATGTCATATGGATTATGAACTGGTGCTATACATACAAAAGCTCCATTATCTATTTCCTGCTGAGTAAATAATCTTCCCTCAACTTCAAGTTTTGATTCTTTTGTTTCAGGTATTACGGACTCAAACTGTCCTTTTCCTCTTAATACTTCATATAACATAGGATAGTTCTCACCATAAAGAGGTGTTGTATCATGCAGATGCCATTTTTGGAAAAACAAATTTATTAACTCTTTGTTCTGACTGTCTTTAAAGAATTCATCAGCTGTTTCTGAAACAAACGCCTCAGTCACTTCTGGGATTAATCTGTCTCCTTCAACAGGGCTGGATTCAACATTCCACAACCGCATATTTCCTTTTGTAAGTTTCTTTATCAAATGATAATAAACTTTAGAAATTCTATTATCTTGTTCTAATATCGTACATAATGACATCAGTTTATTAGTCTGACTGTACAACTTACCATTATTTACAGGTTCATGTTCAACTGGTGCATATCCATTGCTGACAAAAAGATATTCCTTACTCCCATCCAGAAGAAGATCATCTGGCTGACAGGCTTCATTATCTATATAATCAGCTTTTATAACAATGAAAGGAAACGTTCCTTCCATAACTAAATGTATTGCATTATTACTGGCTGTATGGATAAGAAAAGCTATTGTTATTAATGAAAAAAGAATCACTGTCAGTAGCAAGTAAATCAAACTTCTTTTCCAATTTCTGATTAGTCTTAACATGATACTTTTCATAATATAGTTATCTGTATGCCTTCTTCACAAATGCAAAAAATAATATGACGTTAATAAAGTGATATAAGATAATTCTATAACGTCATATTCACTCATTTTTTCAGTTTTATATCCTCCTACTTTTATTTTATTAATGTTTTCTTTACAACATCGCAACAAATGTCTATGTGGCGCAACAGTTCATGTAAAAAAGCCAGTTTCTTACGAATCCGGCCGGAAAATAACCTGCTATTATATGTTTCAGCCAACTCTTCGACATTATCAAAGTCAACATCTTTGAGCATGGTATAGTGTGATCCATTCATTTTTAAAACCCTCCCATTACAGTTTATTTTTCTTCTTGTGGCTTTCTACTAATATCTATCATTAATTTCTTTTTTTCTGCTATACCGGATATAATGACTTTTAATCATACTTCCGGCGTAAACCTGAACAGCAGGCTCTCCACCTTCTTACCACTGTTCCCTTTAATCTCCTCAATCTGTAATCCCTTAATATAGTTCTTCTCCACCAGCTCATTTACAGCCGGCAGAAGAACTCTTCTTTTTAACTGGGCATAGTCATCATATGTCTTATCATCAGCTCCCATAAACTCTCTGAATGCCTCTACACTTATCCTTCTGTATCCGGTAGTCCTGAACTGCTTAAGCATGATGAATAGCCTCTTCGAATACATGGTCTTAAGACTTACGAATTCCATAAGACTGAAATATGTAAACTTGCTTCTGGGCAGAAAGAACTCATAGAAGTCAGGATTGATCTTTATCCTTAAGATCTCATTCTTCTTATCATTCTCTATCTGAGTAAATACAACAGTATATCTTTCAGTATTCTCATCAATGAATTCATAGTAGGTAGTTAATACCGTCTTTCTGAAGTCATCTATTTTCTTGCTGGTCTTGTTTTTAGTGTAGTGATTATCCAACACAAGAAGCCTTTTAAGATAGCTGTAGGAGAATTCACATACATACTTGTTAATTACCTGATCATCTTCGATATTCTTCTTTACCTGCCTTAAAACAAGGCAGAAGAGATCTGCGGTAAAAGGATCCATGTTTCTGAATCCCATCTCCACTACATCATTCCTCATTGACATGTATTTCTTACTTTCCACCAATCAGCACCTCAGAAAGATTATAGAAGTGTCAGGTAATAATGATTTGTCATAATAACGTTTTTACTCTACATTTCTGACAGAATAGAAGAACCTTAAATAACATCACTGACATCATCAAACCTACACATTTGACATAATAGGAAGATATTTCTACATTTTTGACATGTTGGTTTTCTATATATAGCAACGGCAATTTTTAGCCTTTTTGCCGCTTATGCATACCGGAGTTAAAACTATAGTTTTTATAAACTAATAAAAGATGACTCCGACAAGAGGCATTAATTCTTCGTCTTCGTCATCTTTTATATCATTTTTATTGTTCTTTACTTGCTGTCTTCTATGATTATCCATTGGCCACTTTTATCCGAACCAATACGTTCAATAACACCATTATCCTTCAGTCTTTTGATATGGTATTTTATACCATCACTTGTTATTCCAATTTCAGCAGCAAGTTCAGCTCTTGTTATTGATGGATTATGTCTAATTAAATCAACAATTTTCTGGGCAGTCTTCTGGGTAGTTTTCTGGGTAGTTTCTTGTTCCTTACCCACATCTTCATACGAGGTTTCCAGTTTCAAATGTAAAATCGTTCTATCCGGATCAGATGTCTCATCAATCACAGGAGTTTCCCATCCCTGAGAGTTCCATACGGCAAATATATCAGGAACTCCGCTTCCTGCTCTTTCACCATAACCAATTAGATTAAACATTTTTAACAAAGTAGCATTTCTGGGATCCGAGATTCCGCCTCTTAACATCTGCAGCTTACCTGTTCTGATACTGCCTGGATTCTCCATTGTAATCTCATTAGCTTCCTTCTTTATTACAACACCTCTTGGCTGGTAATAATCTGCGTTTACCAAACAGTTAATTAATGCTTCCCTTACTGCTTTATGTACAGGAGTATCATCAATTCTGACAATTCCATCTAATTTGAAAGGAATCTTGATATCTTTGCATAACTTGTTATTTACTCTGAAAAAGAATTCCATGACATTGCCTGTCCAGTCGCCTGAGCTTGACTGTAATCTGTCGGTCCAGCGGATAGACGGATCAAGCATCTCTCTGTAGTCTAGAAAATAGTATGGGAACTCCCTGACAATATCATATTCATGACCGAACATCAGTAATCCGGCAGCTGTAGGATACAATGTCTTTCCATCCCTGCCGTATGCTGCAGCTCCAATCCTTCTAAGGTATTCCTCATCAGTGTCGTTCTCGAAGACATGACCAGCTTTGTATAACTGATGCCTGTTTCGGTAAGAATGTAGGGACTCCCTATCTATTATTTCCAGGCTCATGTTATCAAGCACTTTGTTGTCCATTGTCTCTTCAGCGGCATCTCTTAACATTGCTTTCACTTCCGCCCGGGAACAATGATAATCGCCTTCACCATTTCTCTTATATGTTCCCTTGAACATATCATTGTTAATGTAAACAGGTCTTTCTTCCCTTCTGGCTTTAGGTATATTAATGACGATAATAAGATCGTCACCAATGTAATAACTGTTTATATCCTTTTCGGTCAGCAGATTAGTGCTCATCTTGGTTTGATTGTTAACTGTATCCCAAAAAGTCTTTAACAACTGAGCTTCATCGCTGACTTTTAGTCCGGCAGTAGCCCAAGTCTTATCATCTTTTTCATCAACGCCGAGAATAATTACACCACCATCAGTATTTGCAAAGCTGGAATAAGTCTCCCATAAAGAAACAGGCAGACCCCCTCTGGCCTTCTTGACCTCTCGTCTGTTATCTTCTTTGTACTGATTGAATTCTTCCAAATCGAATATATTATTCATGCTATTCACCTTACTCATTATACCAGAGAATCGCTATCCTCACATATTACGACACGCATTTTGTTCTGATATATTAACCCATTAACTAAACTAAAAACCTGTAATATCTGCTATTGGGTTCCGTGATATCCTCTTTGAACTCATCCCAGTCCTCAACGCAGATACCTACTAATGTCTTGCCTTTCAATCTGTTGAAGCCAAACGGTTCACACAGTTTCAGATCATCATCAATATAAGCTAACCCCATCCCGGATGTGAAAGCAGTTAAGACTGTGAATGGTTTTCTCTCTGTTGAAAGGATAAGATGATAGCCGTCATAGTTCACAAGATTGCTGATGACTTGAGGATATTGGATTCTCTCCGATGATCTTCTGCTGAGTACCGGAACGATCTTGCCATTGCTGTCCTTTTTAAATCCTTTCAGCTTCGGGATCACAAAAGTCTTGTCTTCCATGCTGCCGGTATCACTCCTTATCTAGAATAAATCCAATCTGTTCCTTAAACTCCGGATAGTCTTCAAGTATCTGTTCGATGGTACTCTCGGTATCCTTGTCATAGTGATAATAGAACTGATGCTTCTTAATACATGCCCTGATCTGAGCAAGTTCTCTCTCATAGACAGCTACTTTCTGTTTTTCTCTCTGCTCAGGACTGTCGGAAATATCGATGATCATCTCTGACATGTCCTTGGTAGGCTTTTCGGTAATAAGATCCTTCAGTGCAGCGTCGACTCTGTGTCTTCTCTGTCTGGCATTGGCCTTGGCATATACCTCATTGATCATCTCGGAGTCCTTATGACCGAAGTAGTAATGGGCTTCGGATACGGAGATCATTCTTACATCGCAAAGGAAGTGTGCGCAGCCGTGTCTGAACATCTGGCTGTCCAGCTTGTTGATGCCAAGCTTTTCAGTAGTTCTGTTAAGTTCCTTGAGGATGTTGGTCTGTCTCTGATATCCTGTTCTGTCATGGACATCTCTGGCAGTGATGTTAGGGAACACGAACATGTCCTCCATTCGCTTATATGTGGTCTTGTAATAGTATCTGTAGGACTTCTTGTAATCCAGCAGGATGCCTCTGTAGTAAGCCCACATGGAGATCTCTCTTTCGGAGTTCCTGTTTTTCAATTCCAGGTTTCTGGCCTTTATCCTGGCCATGACGTTTTCCCTGGATTCCTTATGGTTGATGGAATTTACGATGTAGATGATGCCTGTACCGTATTCCCCGGCGTCAAAGTCGATGTTCTTCCACTGCAGCGCGACCAGCTCTCCCACTCTCATTCCTGTGAAATACAGGACCGTGAAAAGCGTATACCAGTAGAAATTCTCAAACTCGCCGATCTTCTCACCGTTTTCTCCCTTGTAGTATCTCATGATGGCTCTGATGTCATCAAACTCCGGATAGTTGCGGTCATTCCTTTTGCCGAATGACTTTTTCTTTATCACCGCTCTTCTGATGGTGACATCGTTGTCGTTCCATTCATCGTCGCTGATGTATCCCTCATCGTTGAGCCATCTGTTGAACTTCAGCATGGCATTCTGGTATTTCTTTACGGTAGCTCCGGCAAGGCTCTTGTGCTCGATGTCGGAGTTGATCCACTTCATCCACTTGCCCCAGTCCTTGTCGTGCAACTCGTTGATATGTTTCTGAGCCATTTCCGGGCTCAGGTACAGCCTTAAGCCCGAAGCATTGTTAAAGGTGTTGATGTCACCGGATATCTTCACCCTGGCATCTCTTTTGGCCTTGGCAGAGAGTTTACTGACATACAGATCCAGGGCATCGCTGACCTTTTCCTTACGCAGATCAGTATAGTTTTCAAAGCTGGCATCACGGATTATCTTATCTGCTTCTCTTTCACATTCTTCGATCGTCCAGTGCCATTTTGTGTCAGTATCATGCTTTTTCCCGTTTACATCGGTATATCTGAATCTTTTCTTGCACCTGTATTCCTTTTTCTCTTCGATCCATTCAAACTTATATCTTGAAGGGACATTTCTGGGCATTCTTTTCATGGACAAACCTCCCGTAATATTTTACCTACTCTCAAATTTTTGAAGAATTTTGATGGTTTTTTCTATTTACCCCCAAATTTACCCCCACTTCGTATTGTTTCGATTACAGTTAGATTGTACCATAAATGGCCCAAAAGTGCCAAAAAACCCCTATTTTAGCACAAAAAAAGCCTATTTCTAGGCTTGAATTTGTAATGGTGGAGCATACGGGGTGCATACCCATAAACTCATTTTTTCCTTTATTTATAAGGGATTTTCGTACTTTCTGAAAAACTTGACCCCACGATTTGACCCCAAGGCTCTGATTTTTATATAAGTTAAGGCATTTTCAACTATATTTCTGGGGTCATTAATAGTGGAGCGCAAAATATGCTCCGACAAATAAACATTTCAGTTGAAATAAAAACCGTTATTGTTATTGTTCTTTTTTACCGGATAAAAGTCTTCCGGCACGTCGCTATTCTCATCATCATCCAGAAAGTCTTCCACAAATACCTGTTCTGATTCCAGCTTGGCAAAATTCCTCATGGCCTTCTTTCTGGCCAGATCCTTAAGTTGCTGGTTCGGTTTTACAACATCATTCCCATTGATACTGATAATAGGTAATCCGTTATTGATAAGATATGATCCATAATTACCGGTACGGTATATTGCTCCCAGTGCCTGCATGATATAAACTTGATTATACAGCAGCTGTGATAACTTATCCTCAGTAGGTTTAACAAGTTCTTCTGCTTTCTTCTGAATCTTACTGTTCCTGTAGTTAACAAGAGCATTATTTACGGTATCACTGTAAGATATCCCCTTCTTTTCTTTTCTCTCTTCCAGGTAATCACAGTTATCTTCATTAAGATATACAGTTACGCTTCTTGCATTATCCTTCATCTGTTACCTTATCGGTATGAACCATTCCAGAACATCCATGAGACCTTCCTGGATCATCTGATATGTCTCTTCTGAATGATTAGCCTTCTCTGCCAATCCCCTTAAATAATCCAGTAATCTGTCCATCTTTCTTTTGAACTTAGCTATATCCTTTTCAGATAAACCCGATTCCTGATTAACGGTGTTTTTCTCATCACTTACATTTTCTGATGCATCATAAGTAATATTTGATTTCATTTTTTCTTTCGATCCTCCATAAACTTCCAGTTCTTGACTGGGCAGTTTATTATAGTCAGTTTTTTGAAGAATCTTTGAAAAGCAGGATAAGGGAATACTGCACTTCGTACCGCATTCCGGTCAGAGATGCTCAGCAAGCTGACCACAAATAGCAGATTATAGTAGAAAAACAGCGCTAAACTACTACTTTTTATACTGTTATTTGGGTAACAACCTTGCGGTAAAATGTGCGGTATTTATATGACGAATGCAGCATAAATACTGCTAACCTTTTTCAATCTACTCACTAACTGCGTTGGAGTTTTATATGTGACAAAAGAAATCTTGTTACAAAGTATGTCATAGAGTGTCTCGCTCATTTTAAACAACCACTTCCCGTTCAGACGGAAATAGACTGGATCGTCAAACGTCTCTTTATACTGAAAATCCAAAAAGTTACCATCTGCGAAACGGATACTGTAACTCATTGCCAGATCAATTGCACCTAATGGTTTTTCTTCTTTGACAATTGACAGAACTTCTTCGATCACTGACTGTACTTCTTCCATATCATCATTGACAAACAGTACTCTGCTTTCGAAATCAATGTATTCTTCGATGGAATAAGTATCACTGATAATTGTAAAATCACCTGAATCAAAGGGCAGCGTATCATCCTCACGTAATGCCCAAAGTCTTGTGTGTAGATGAACTGTACTTTTCCCGCAAAAGAAAGAAGAAATACGTTCTTATTCTGCTTAACTTCCGCAACCGTGCTATCATTGATATCCTAAAAGACCGCGATAAACATACTTTATCAGTCTTTCTCTCCCATCTGGAGCCAAAAGAACGTTCCAATATCCAATATG
>JAFXXN010000066.1 GCA_017542245.1 Lachnospiraceae bacterium | reverse complement strand
TCTATCTTTGTATTTCATGTATTGCCATAAAGCTATATTGCCAAATGTATCTTCTGTGGCTATACCCGACCCCATATCAGTACTTAATACAAATTTAGTAGATGATTTAATGATTCCACTGTTAACCAACTCTCCAAATGTCATTTTGATCCTCCTAACTCCAGTTTTATTGGCTTCAATCGGTTAACAACTTTCTTGGAATAGAACCAGCTAGTCCATTCGTTATTAGCCCATCGATGAGCTGAAACTACTTTTTTATTCCACTGCGCTACGTCATTAATAACCATAACTTCAGACATATCTTCATGTTCGGAATGTACAAATTTAGTCTTATCCAGTAAAGCCTGATACTCGATCTGATTCTGCTCCATTTGGGCATCTTCTCCTATGTGTGCAGTGATTATGATCGCAATACAACACATTAAACCAATGAATCCTATAATAAGTAAACCACCGCCAAGAATTTCTAGAGTGTCGAAAAATCTATAAGAATATCCAAGTTTCCCATCTAGATAGCAAATCAAACTTCCAACAGCACAAAATAACAAAAATAATAATGTTAACTTCATAAAAAACCTCCTTACCAAAATATCATTTATTTCAGTCACCTGCGTGACCAAATTCGTCATAATACTCTTCCAAGATCCTTTTAAAAAGGGTAAGCACTCCTTTATGCCTACCCTTAAAATACGGAACCCTAGTTTCCAAATATAATATGAAGTCATCGAGATTAATTTTTCTTACCATTCATTTCACGCTTTCTTCCTTGTACTTGTCGATAATACCAAGACAATAGTTAATACCTTCAAGAAATTCTGTTTTTCCATCAACTTCTTGTTCATATGCTCCGGTGTCCATTATCTCTGCCCTTATCTTGTCCAGTACCTCTACACTTATTAACTTGCCAACTATTTTCTTTGGTTGCTTAAAATCCAATTCATCCATTTTCAGCTTCCTTACTTCCTTAATCTTTGCTCTCAAAACTCATAAGCGCAGGAATAAGCAAAAACCATAAACAACGCATATCATGTGTGTAATATAATGCTATTCCTATTGCTGCAGCTGTTGAACCCCATACAGATAATAATATTTTCCACATTATTTATTCCTCACTTTCCGGCCTTTTCAGAGCTTCAGGCTTAATCTTTGCCTTTGCTGTTTGATTAGTTAATAAGTAATATAGAATATTTGCCTGTTCTCCTAATTCCATTTTTAAAACAACGGTTTTTCCATTGACCATCCTCGAAACACATATTCCCGCTTCATCATCAAAACCGCTCTCAAATGTAACTGTCAACGTATCTGATACAGTAAACATTCCTTATTCCTCACTTTCCTTCGGTCTCCAACACCAATAATTTCCATAGATAAGCCCTACACAGCTATATCGCATGGCACAATTATTACAACTCTTTTCGGTTTGCTTATCCTCACTTTCCGTGTCTGCTTCTATGATCGATGGTGTGGCATCAATCTTTTTGATAAATAATTCCGAAAACCTTTTTAGCATTTTACCTGTCCTTAAGGCATTAAGTGATAGCCACTCTGTTACTTCATCATCTTTTTTCAAGGCATCTGCATCGATCAATCTTCCGTGTCCTTTTGGTAGTGGTGTGCCGTTGGCTATTGCAGAAAACACCCTATTTTCAAATGGTGTTCCACTATATGTATCTTTTTTCACTTCTTTATAATCATCTTCGCTCATGTTAATCAGTAACTTCATTCCTTATACCTTCCTCCTAATTCGGATCACAATCTCGTCACCGACGGCCTCTATAAGAATCTTATGATCGTCCGGATCTTTCAAAAACTGCTTAATAATAGAGGGCTTGGATTCATCATCCTTGCCCCCTAAAATATAATTAAGAAGATTACTCATTATTTGCCTCCTAATTCCATAGACTTATAGAATTCCTTTAGACCGCAGAGTCTCTTTACATAAGCCATAGCCAGGCCCTTTTCCGGATCGTACCTGTCTCCCTTCTGGCACTTTACGACAGTCTTAATTCCGTCATTCCAGATAACAATAGTTGCCGGCTTATTAAATATAACTTTCTTTGGATACACGTGATAGCCTCCTTTAAATTTGTCTAAATATTCAGTACCATATAATCTGTTGAGGAATTCTTTGGTTGCTTTAATATCATTTTCACAATACTGTTTAAATGTAATTTCGTCATCGTTTGATGATATTAAAGCTCTACAAATTGTAACAATGTCATAAGCTAATTCACTTATAACAGTATGATCTGGATAATTTAACTCAAACTCCCGATATGGATCTACCCCAAGCAATTCGTTATCTCCCAGAACAAAATGTATTTTAATTCCACAATCGTTCAAAACCACTGTCCGAGATCTTGTAAATATCGCCTTTCTCCAAAAATCAGAATATTCATTTCTTATGATTTCATAAAATTCATTGAATACCCACGATATATTAACGATCGGAATAACACGTATTACTATATGTTTCATTCTCACACCTCCAAAACTGATTCCTTCTCTACCTGATCTAAAACCCAATAAAAATATCTTAGATACTCGTAGAACTTCCTTCTGCTTAACGGAGCAACACCATCAAACAACGGTCTTGCGGCCGTCACATCATAACTCAGCTGATTCTGTATGGCATACATTATGAACAGAAACGCTTCGTCAGACTCGTATACCACAGTTTCCAGCTTCTTCTTAGCTTTTATCAAAATATCAAGCTTCTTGTCATAGTAGAAAAGCTTCATGGCCCGAACAGCAGTTGGATCATTTTTCTTGAGACCGCACTTAACTTCATTGCGTGTGCAGTATGTTGGATCCTTTTTATTGCCTGATAAGAATATCTCATTCCTGGCAACAATCATATCATCCCACTGATTAACAAAGTGCTTGAGTTCTAACAACCGCTCCTTTGGCAACCAGTAATCAGACTTCTTACTCAATTCTTTCATGTTCACCTCCTACTATAACTATAGGTACATCATAATTAATAATAGAGCTCTCGGGTTTAAACCAAACGTCTAGCGTCATAGTTCCATCTGGAAGAATTTCAATGTATCGGTCTATTAATTTTGAGAACTCGTCTTTTAACTTATACTTTGCCTCTCGTAACGCGCGTTCGTCAGTGGTTGGATTGTCCCTTCCGTAGAATAATGAGATGTTACTTTTGTAGCAATAATGCTCCAGCTGTGTCTTATCGATAAAGATTTCGCGATAGTCAGCCTTAGTACGTGCCACAAACTGTTTCAATCTCTTATATCGTGTTCGTAGATTCATTTTGTTTCCTCCTTAACCGTACACATGCAAACAGTAAATAACGCTTGCAATAAACGTAATAGCTAAATGTAATGCAAGCCAAGGTGTAAATACTTGCGTTAAAAGTAAGTTTTCTAAAAAATCGACAAAATTTTCAGCATCTCTCCATTGCTCTATTACATCTATGGCGGCTCCTAAGGTCCAAATTATCCATAACAGACCGATCATTACTATCCACACATATGCAAACCACATTTTTCTAATCTCCTTTCGTAATCCGGAAAAATATAATAATTGATCCGACCTTTCTTCGAATCAATGTCGTTTACCGACGTCACAGCATGTCCTCCACGGGTTGCTATGCCTATCGGAAGCCAACCTTCTATAATCCCAGCTCTAACCCAGCAAGGATCCTTACCTAATTTCATCGCTACTTCTTTGACTGTCATGTACGTATCCTCCTTTGTACATGGCATTATACTTAAAATATAATTTAAGAAACAGTCTTGTTATTGACCGTATTAGTCAGTTACGATGAAAGGTTAAGACTCTTTTTGAGCTTATTGTCTCTATTAGCTTGATTAGCCGCGTAACAGAAGCACTTAACACAGTTGTTAAGCTCTCCGCATAAGGGCTTAAGCTCACAAGTCTTACATTCTAGATGTGCCTCACAGAATTTTGAGATCTTATCGATAGCTACTAATAATTCATATGCGGTATCCCTTCTCTGATCTTCCGTATATAAATCACCAAATCGATACCTCTCTGCTCTCTTCCGGATTTCCTCATCACCATTAACAATTGCCTCCATGTAGTACTGACAATCGTGCTCGGGCTCATGTCTTTCCATTGCCTCTCCTAATTCGATCAATCGATCACTCATTGCTGACATTTTTCTAACCTCCTTTTCTAAAAAAAAAAGAAAGCCACTCATTTCTGAGCAGCCTTCTTAGCCTCCTTCTGTGCTTTACGTTCATCAACTTTACTTCTAATCTTGCTTTTAAATCCGTCGTAAGCGACTCCGATATCCGCTATCTTGTCATCAACAAACTTCTGAAACTTTGGTACACTTGTATACAATGTTGTAAACGTCATCGCCGTTGGCAACACAATACCCGTTATGTACAGTCTTCTGTTTCTTGATTCTTCCAATCTCAAATATCTGCTTTTCTTAACTTTCATTTCTAATACCTCTCTTTCTGTAAATTAATAAACCTCTATTAACGGATTGGAAATATCAGCGAAAAATAATAGAAACATTAGGACTCGAACCTAATCCTCCGGTGACCCGGCGTGCTACCCATTAACACTATGTTTCGTCTTCATCTAGGTAACGGAAAAAAGTGCGAAAAAAAGAGGAGCACTAAGACTCCTCTAAATATTCCTTGTATTCCTCTTCTGTCGAGAATAGCATGTATCTACCATTCACCCATCCGAAGTATCCAATACTACTTAGATATCCCTTCATTAGTGCTCTCCTCCATGAACTTTGCCAATAAATCGAGCTTACTGTGTCTCGATTTGCCTATCTTGAAACTTATGCCTATAAGTCCATCCTTGCCAGTCCAGGTGATGATCGTGGTATAAGGTATCTTATTTTCCTCAAGATAATCCTTAAACCTCCTACCAACAACCTTACTGTCAGTATCGAACCTTGCCACATTAAAGTTTCTTTTCAATAAACTCTTCATCTTATACCTCCTGTTTTCTACGAATCTATCGAACAAATGTTCCTATTATTGCACAGGAAATATGTGCGAAAAAAAAGAGAACCTGTGAATATCACAGATCCTCCCTTGAAGGTTAGCAAGCTACATTCTTCATAACCACTAACTGTCTCTTATTAATCATATACTCATATCCCTGACTTTTCCAAAACTCAATCAACTCTTTGACTTCCTTCTTATTCATCTTTGACCACGTTGTGCTCGTCGCATGAACTGAAGGTCTATCCTCATGTCTAAATGTCATATTTGTTAAAATCTCATATCTCTTACTCATAATTCAATCCTCCTTATCAATCATAATGAGTAGTTACTATCCTTCATTACACAACGTGTTTATGCTGCGAAAAATATAAAGGGCCTGTAGTTTACACTACAAACCCTCTGAAGAAGTAATCCCTATTTCTATAACACCAACTACATTTCTCAAATCTAATATATTTATTTAACTCCTTCCAATCATC
>JAFXXN010000065.1 GCA_017542245.1 Lachnospiraceae bacterium | reverse complement strand
TTCTCTTTTCAGCATAAAAGCCACCTCCTAGTATGTTTTGTTTCGCAGCTTAATTATACCATAAACAGGTTGGCTTTTGTGCTGTTTTTACAAAAAATCTAGGAGTTTTTTAGTTGACAGGGGACTTTTTCAGTGGTCTCGGACGGTTCTGTGTCGCCAAAATTTGGCGACAAGAACCGTCCCCTTTTAATGAAATAATAGTACTTTTACTTGAAATTCATATTGAAATAATCATACTTTTATGATAAAATTATAATGAAATATCAGTACAAAAAGGAGCGACTATGTTTTTGTCAGCGAAGCTGACTGATGAAGTGAAATGATCATATCTTACAGCGTAGTATCTATCGGGTGCTACGCTGTATTTTTTCAATCACAGGGACGGTTCTCTGATTGATTCCATATTGATTTTTTACTGTCCGAGTGGTATAATTATATACTATAGTTAATGTAATTTTTTTGCTCATGGTTCAATCATTGGGACAGTTCCAATGTCATTAAGTTATGCCGATATAGCCTTCCCCTCGAGGGGAAGCCTTAACTTAACAGCATTGGAACAATAACACTAATTTGAGGAGGGATCATATGAAGAAAACTTTAACCAGATTTTTAGCAGTTATGCTGTTAGTCATGTTAGCATTTCCGAGAGTGGATGCGTCTGCTTTTAACGAAAACGCTATAAAGACTAAAGCTCAGACTGAAGCTAAAGATGAATCTCAAACGGATGCCAAGTATATTAAAGGGAAAATATATTTAAAAAATATTGATAAATACGGTAACGTCTTCCTTTCAATATCAAAGGATGATTTCTTGAATGCCGGTTATTATTATGGTGATATTGTAAAGATAAAGATCTTAGGAAAGAAGTACAGGGTTCCGGTTGTCAGCAATTTTACCGATGTCGATGCTGGAAAGCCGGCTCTTTTAGTTACTGATAAATATCCTAATATTATGCTGGCTGTAAATACCGGTGATTTTGCAACTTCATATGGAATTGCTACCAAAGAAGTCAGTGAGGACGGAACTTATACATGGAATTTCAATGATGAAAATAACAAGAAAAATTCTGTCAAGGTTTCTCTCTGGATGAAGGTCCAGGGCGGGTATTTAGATCAATATCTTGCACATAGCGGTGTCACCTCAAATGAAAGAGCAGATTATCCGGATTTAACAGATGCGGAATTTGCGAATTTCCGTCAGGTTACAACGACAGGTATGGGCTTTGGCATTCTTTACCGTTCATCCTCACCTATAGATCCCGTATTTAATCGAAATACATATGCTGATAAGGCTATGAAGGATGCAGGCGTTACTGTTGTCCTTAACTTAAATGACAGTGAAAAGACTGCTAAGGCTTTTGAAGGATTTGCCGATACATATTATTCAACAACCAATTTTATAGCAATCAATACAGATATTGATATTAATTCAGATGATTTTAAGCAGAAGCTTGCCGATGGCCTTAGATTCATGATTGATAATCCCGGAGTATATGCTATTCATTGTACTGAAGGACAGATCCGTACAGGCTTCGTTGTTGCATTGCTTGAGTGTTTAATGGGTGCCGGTTTAGATGAAGTTATCATCGATTATATGACTTCTTATACAAACTATTACGGCATAACATCTCTTGACAATCGGTATTATCCTATTGCCCGGGGTAACATTTTAAGTACGTTAAAGAAGGCATTTACATTTACAAAAAAAGATAAAAAGAAGAGTATTCTTGAAATTGATCTGGCTTCTTATGCACAAAAATATCTGAAAAAGATAGGGCTTACAGATGATGAAATCAAGCAGTTAAAGAAGAATCTTTCTAAAAACGTTGACTATGTCGACAGAGAAGTTTCGGTAATAAGAGAATACGGGGCTACAACTACTATTAATCTGAGATTTTATAGCGATCAGCCGAATATTCCTTATATCGGGATAAAAGAATTTTTGGACGAAATGAATCTTATTTCGTTAAAGAGTAAAAAAGATAAATCGGGTAATATTGTGTATACGAACCCTTACGGTGTTAAGGCTGTGTTTGATCCTAAAGCAGGTACTTTAACGTGTGACGATTGGGCACATTTCCATTATAAAGCAGCTCCGATAGAGGAGGCTACGGCTTATAAGGACTTGAGTTGCGGGCTGGTACGCATATCAGAAATAAATTTCGAAGGAAAGAGCAAAAAGGTTACTTTTGATTTTAAGAAGTACGGATTAAATACATATGAAATAAACGATGATATATATATGTCGCTTTCTTTGGCAAATAATGTTTTTGCTGAGCTGTCTACCAGAGCTTTGATATGGAATGGTAATGTTACATATATAATCGATTATTTTTCATCAGAAGAGTTCCTGGCAGCTTACAAAAATTCATCTCCTATGATGAGACAGCAATATCTTGAGAGAAGCCGTCCTAGGGATTTAATAAATGAAACATTCAATGAGCTATGCTTTAGTATTGACTATTTTTATGGTCATCCCGGAGTGGCAGAATTAGATGAGGAAATTTCAGAAAAAGGCCTTGAACAGGCTCTGCTGGATCTTGGAAGCGAAGGCCAGGCAATTGTTAAGGGTTTGAAATCAAGCATTATAAGTGAGTTCAGTTCTGCCTTTATGAAATTGTTCATGAAATATCTTGATGATAAAGGGCATACATACCCTAAGGACATGATTGAATTATATTATTCATATGTATTTTCCAACTTGAGTTTTCAGGAACAAATTGAATTTAATTATATGCTTGAAAATTATCATGCTTTAGGATTAGAAATGCTTGGAACAGCTATTACAGAAACAAGGTCACAGATATGGGGAGATGAAAACTATTTCGAATACGGAAATACCGCAGTTATAAGACTTATGGATTTTATGCCTGATGTAGAAGGTTGGAAAGATTATTATGAAGGTGAGAGCGATATTCCGGAGGATTCGTTGTCTATAGTAATAAACGGTCTTAAAAAAGCATCGGAAAATCCTAAAATTGAAAATATTATTTTTGATACAAGTTATAATTGCGGCGGATCTTCAGATCTCTGTGCATTTATAACATACATAACTACCGGAAGAGATTTCATATGTATGTATGACAGGATTAACGATCAGTATTTTACATGTGTATATGAAGTAGATGCTAATCTTGACGGTGTTTATGATGAAAAAGATAAAGAGGCACGCTATGATCAGTTTAATTATGCTGTTTTAACATCAAATCAGGGCTTTTCATGTGGTAATTATTTCCCGTTTGCTATGCAGGAATCCGGTGCCGTTTTGATCGGCGAATCTACCGGTGGTGGTTCATGCTCGATACAGTACAGCGTTATGCCTGATTTTATGATTTTTGTTATGAGCTCTTATCAGTCACAGCTTATGACTATAGATAAAGAGAGCGTTGAAAGCGGATGCAAACCTGACATTTCTCTTACACATGAGACTATTGAAAATGAAGACGGATCTATTAAGTATGATTATTCTGAATATTTTGATATAGAAAATATTTGTAAGCTGATAAATGAATGGTTCGCAGAACACCAGGGTATGCAGGAGGCAGCGTAAATTTTTCGTATTAAACCTTTACTTAAGCAAAAGCGTAAATATTTTCTTCTTTTAGACTTCACCCTTGAGAAAATTACCACGAAGTGGTTGAGATGTCTTATGGGGAATGTGAAGGTGGCTGCGAAGTATCGGGATGACATGAAAATAAATCCGGTATATGATTAGCTTTAAGTATATAATAAGGATTTTGTTATCCTTTTATATAAGAATTTCTAAAATGAAGGGAGAGTATTATGGTTGTAGTAACGGAGAAAAGACTCCGAAAATGCAGGGCAAACCGTAACGTACGGGTTTGGGGTTCCTGTAAGAAGGCAGCATTAAGACTATTTGTTCTAATGCTTTTGGTTGTTTTTACATTTCCGAATGGAAGGGTAAAGGCAGAAACAGATGATACGGTTTCCGAGATTGATGAAGAGCTTGCAGTAAACGAAGCTCCGGTAGTCGATTCTCAGCCGGCAGGTATTACCTGTTATAACAATGTAACTGTTAAGTTTAGTTTTAAGGTTAGCGGAACCGGACTTAAATACCGCTGGCAGACAAGCAAAAACGGTGGAAGCACATGGGCAGATTCAAGTATGACCGGTTATAATACCGATACTGTTTCTGTAGCTGCAACTTTGACGAGAAGTGGATACATGTTCAGATGTATCGTTACTGATGCAAACGGAAATACATTGACATCAGATGCTGCAAGACTTAATGTCCTTGAAGCAGATAAGCCTGTTACGATTAATAAAACTAATTTCCCTGATGATGTATTTAGGAACTATGTCTCTGAAAACTATGATATTGATAATAACGGTGTTCTTTCTGTTGATGAAATCTCAGAAGCAACCGGATTGCTCATAAATGGATATGGGTCAGAATTAACATCTGTGGAAGGTATATGTCTGTTAAATAAACTTGAGTATATCGAGTGTAACGATAATGCGGTTAAAAGCATTGATATGTATAACTTCCCTTCACTTGATGTTTTGTTATGCTGGAATAATGATTTGACGCATATTGAATTAAGCGGATGTTCTTCCATAAAGACTTTTAAGTGTTATATGAATAAGTTAACGAGTCTGGATATTTCTGCATTGCCAAATATAGAAATATTGGATTGTAGTGAGAACAAATTGAGAAGTCTTAATGTGAAAAACTGTTCGGCTTTAACAAATCTTATCTGTGATGATAATGACTTAACAGAACTCTCATTAAAGGGGTGCTATAACTTAACAGAATTTAGTTGTGATGAGAATGATATATCAAATATAGAATTTAGTGACTGCCATGAACTTGAAAGCTTTTCATGTTATGACAATGAGATAACAACAGCTCTTGATTTTAGTAATTGTACAAAGTTAAAATGGATTTTGTGTTATGAAAATCAGATATCTACTATAACTATTGGCGATAACTCTGTTTTGGAGAGTATCCTTTGTGATAGTAACAGATTAACAGAATTAAATCTTGGAGAGTGCCCGGTATTAGAGACTATTTGGTGTCATGGAAACTTATTGACAAATCTGAATATAAGCGGATGCCCTAACATAGAATCTCTTCTTTGCAGTAACAATAAATTAACAAGTCTGAATCTTAGTTCTTGTTCGAATCTGAAAACACTATGGTGTAATACAAATAAATTGACCGGCCTTGATTTAAGTAATTTAACAAAATTGGATGTGATAACATGTGGAACAAATAAGATATCCGAATTAAATGTGAGTCATTTGACAGATTTAAGAATTTTGGATTGTACTAATTGTTGCTTATCAAGTTTAGATGTTAGTAATTGTCCCAAGTTAGAAACTCTTAAATGTGCACAGAATCAGATATCTGAACTTGATCTTAGCAATTGTCCTGGTTTATATAGTTTAGAAATAAATAATACTAATATTGAGTCACTTGATATTTCCAATTGTGAGATGTTAAGCTATGCTGTTATTTATACTGATCCTAACGCGCCAGGATTCTATTATTCAAAAATTCCTTATAAGGATAAATTTGGGAATGATATAACTGTATGGTTAAAATTTGATCCTACTATAGAGTTGTATACCATGTATTTTGCTCCTTCTATAGAAAAACAACCGGAAGATCTCTCAACTGTTATAGGGGCAACTGCAAAATTTAGAGTTAAAGCAAGAGGCGATAAGCTTAAATATCAGTGGAAGGTTTCTACGAACGGAGGAAATACTTGGAAGGACTCTGGATTTACCGGAAATAATACAGATACTCTTACAGTACCGGTTTTAGCTTCAAGAAACGGCTATAAGTTTAAATGTGTCATAACGGATTCAAAGAATGTTGTACTTACTTCTGACATTGTTGCTCTTACTATAAAGATTGATGATACTATGGTCATTATAGATGAAAATAATTTCCCGGACAGCATTTTCAGAGCATATGTTTCCGATAATTTTGATACAAACGGGGATGGTTTATTATCTTCAGAAGAAATAGCTGATGCAAAAAATATTGATATAAGCGAATCTGAATTATCATCTGTTGATGGTATCAAGTTTTTAACGGAGCTAGAATATGTCAAGATAGGATATACTCAGATTAAAGAACTTGATCTGACAAATCATAAGAAAATCGTTTATTTATATCTTTGGTATAATGAGTTAGAGAATATTAAAATAACAGGATGTTCTGAACTAAAACATTTTTCATGTGATGATAATAAAATAACCAGTATTGACTTAACAGGATGTAATAAATTAGTTAGTGTGGAGGTTTATTGGAACGAATTAACTGAGATTATTTTAGATTATTGTCCGGATATGGAATCACTCTATTGTTATTGTAATAAACTAACGAGTCTTGATTTATCAAAGACACCGAATTTGAGGTATCTTAATTGTGGCTGGAATAATATTTCAAGACTTGATTTTACTAAGACACCTGAATTAGAAAATTTAAGCTTCTATAGTAATAATTTGTCAATATTTGATTTAAGCAACTGTACTAAATTAAAATACTTACGTTGTGATTTTAATGGTATAAATAGTCTTGATTTAAGCGAATGCACAGAATTAAAAAATTTGGATTGTAGTTATAATAAAATAGATAGTCTTGACTTAAGCTCATGTACAGAACTGAAAGAATTAGATTGTCATAATAATAAACTTACAAAACTTGATATTTCAAGTTTGCCTAATCTATATACTATAAAATGTAAAAACAATAGTATTACTCTTCTTGATATCACTAACAATAACTGTCTTTGCAGAGTATATGCTACAGAGCCGACCAGCCCCGGAGAGTATTCATTGGAGTTTGATGATGTATACGATATGTATGGATTTCTGGCAACCGGAGAATTATCATTTGACAGCTCCGTAAGGATTCTTAATGACTATAAGGCGCCTGCATTTACCACACAGCCTTCAGACATTACTGCAGATCCTAATGCATCGGTTAACTTTAAGGTTGTTGCAAGCGGAACAGACCTTCTGTATCAGTGGCAGACAAGTAAGGATGGTGGAAAGACCTGGCTTAATTCTAAGATGACCGGATATAACACTGATACTTTGACTGTTTCAGCTATACCTGAAAGAAACAACTACAAGTTTAGATGTATAGTGGCAGATATTAAGAACAATTCTGCTACTTCAAAGGCAGCTACTCTTAAAGTAAAGAGCAGCACAACTATTACTTCACAACCACAGAACGTGACTGCAGTTGAAAACACAACAGTTCAGTTTAGTGTTTCTGCTAATGGAGAAGGTCTTAAGTATCAATGGCAGACCAGCAAGAATAACGGACAGACATGGGTTAATTCAAGCATGTCCGGATGCAAGACAAATACACTTAATGTTGTGGCTATAGCTGACAGAAACGGATATATGTTCAGATGTGTTATCACAGATAAGAATAATATCTCCATAGAGTCAAATGCAGCTAAACTTACAGTTACATCACAGTCAGAGCTTAAGATTACTTCACAGCCTGCAGATGTTACAACACCGGCAGATGCTACGGTTCAGTTTAGTGTAACGGCTAGCGGAACAGGACTTAAGTATCAGTGGCAGACAAGCAAGGACGGTGGAAGTACATGGGTTAACTCCGGTATGAGCGGATATAACACAAATACGCTTAACGTTCTGGCTGTAGCAGCTAGAAACGGTTATAAATTCAGATGTGTAGTAACAGATAAATTCGGAAAGACAGTTACATCAAATGCCGCTACACTTACCATAGGGGCATCTACAGGAACAAAGATCACTTCACA
>JAFXXN010000064.1 GCA_017542245.1 Lachnospiraceae bacterium | reverse complement strand
TTGCCGTGGCATATAAACAAAACTTTTATCATAGTTACGATTTGCCCCGAAAATCCCCGTAAAGCCTTTGATCACTAGGTTTTTCAAGGACTCGGCCTTTCTTGTTGTCTCGGCTTATCATGGCCTTTCTCGGCCTATCTAAGCCTTGGTCTGTAGTAAATCTGTAGTAAAACCGAACCAATTTACTACAGGGGTCATCCGATGGCAGTAACTCTGGCAAACTCTTCCTTCGCGTCATCATATTTAACATGTGTATAAGTATTCATCGTGACCGTGATATCAGAATGTCCCATAATATACTGGAGCGTTTTGGGATTCATTCCGCTTCTTGCCATATTGGAACAGAATGTGTGCCTACACACATGTGGCGTAATCTTTGGGAACTTCAAGCGACAGGTCCTGTCATGCTTTTCCGAGACAAACTTAAAGTATTTTTCCCAATGCATCGCGACCTTTGGCATTCCGTTCTTATCAATACACAGAAATCCGGTATATCCGTTAATGACCGGTTCTTTTCTCAAAGCGGGTCTGTTCTCGATCATTCTCTCGAAGCAGGCTGCGACTTCTTTGGTCATCGGAACTCTACGGGTACCGGCATTTGTTTTGGTAGGAGTAACGAGATATTCCATACCGCTTGTACGCATAAGCTGATGATCAACATTGATATACATCTCATCGAAATGTATGTCGTTGAAGGTAAGACCGCAGAATTCTGAGATACGAAGACCTGTATGGAACAAAACATAGAATGCATCATAGTATTGGCCATAATGCGTGTCGTTCTTCACAAAGTCTAAGAACTCATTCATCTCACTTCTCGATACAGCATCTCGAGTAACCTGATCATTGATAAGGACATCGCCGAGTGCAAACTGGAACGGGTTCTTACGAATAAGGTCATCCTGATATGCTATCTCAAAGGCCGGTCTTAATATGCCTCTGAAAGTATGAAGAGAACTGTAACCTCTTCCTTTCTTTTGCAGATCTATCAACCAGCACTTAGCATCGGTCATTTTGACCTTGTCGATCCTAAGACTTCCAAACGGGTCTTTGGACAGGAAATTGATACATGTCTTATAACCCGCTGCCGTAGAAGGTCTTACTCCCGTTTTTGTCTTGATGTACTTCTTGACCAGTTCAAGAACCGTAATATCACCGCCGTTAACAGCTACTTGGTTAAACAGATCTGCTTGAATCTGCTTTTCCTTCTCTCTTAATGATAACTCAGGTCTTTTGCCGGAAGGAGTTGCATCCGTACGATCCAGTCTCCAACTGTACACGATCCTTCTGATCCCGGTATTGTCGTAGTAAGTGTATTGATATCTACCATCCGGTCTCTGGCTCTCTCCATTGCGAAGAATGCGATTTTTCTTGTCGCGTCTTTTCTCGCTCATTAGTCTCTCTCCTTTCTGTAAAGAGAGCCCGATATGATATAGATAACTATACCATACCGGAACTCTGATTAACGATTGTTTTATACGGCTGTTGCCTGATCTATATACTGTTCAAAGTATTTACGCTTTATCATGACCCGGTTGCCGTTCATGACGACAAAATCTGCCATAGGATTTTCTTCAACTATTCGCCGTAATTTCTTTTCACCAACATGGAAATAATCGGCAGCTTCCCTGATGGTCAGTGTGTATTTTTCCCATAAGGGGACAACATTTGATCTATTGTTTTGAGTCTGATTGTTTTCCATAAAGATATCTCCTTTACTCCTATTATTTGTTTCTGTTTTCAGGACAGTAAGTCTGATAGATTGCGTTCATGGCATTCCGGATATCATCGGCACACCTTTCCAGTTCCAGGGGATGGGCTATACCGAGTATGTTCAACTTGCGGAGGACCTGATGAAGATTGCTTCCGGCACGTTTTGTTTCACACAGCAGGTAATTCAGATCAGCCGGCGGAGCTTCCACGATTATGTCTCCAGCCATTGCTTTACGTGCATATTGGCTGATGGTAAGACCTGCTCTTGCAGCGTTTTTACGAATGGATTCATATTCTTTCTGATCTACTCTGAAGTGGATCTGATATGACTTTGCCGGGAATTTCTTATTCATCTGTACCTCCTTCGGACGTCTGATCCTTATTTAAGATCCAAAACCACACATCACCTTTCTTGTCCGATCCGAGTCCGGGAATGTACTTCTTGGCTTCATCAAGTGTCCTCTTACAGATGTTTTTGTTTTTGGCCATCTCTTGGATCTTCTTGGCTTCAACCTCTGTATGATCCGTGAAGTAAGACCTCAGGAATGTGATTGCCATATCCAGCTTGGTCTCGGTGCGGGCTTTCTGGTTCCTGGAAGCGTAAAGAATGTCATCTGGAGTTACATCGTCATATCCGTCAACCCACTCGAAGCCGTTCGATCCGTCCAGTCTGAATGCCTGTGAAGGTCCCTGTGGTCCGAGAGAAGACTTGTTATGAACAAAGACACGCAAACTGGAATCGTCTTTATGCCTGCCGACAAGAAGGATGCTTCTGGAGATGGCGGTGAAGTCCATGGAGCCGATCCCTCTGTAGATGCTGTTTAAGCCCTGCGCCTTATTGAGATGACCGATCAGTATGATCGAGCACTTATACTTTTCTGCGAGCTCCCCAACAGGTCTCAAAGTTTCTCTTACCTCATTAGCCTTGTTCATGTCGGTACGGGATCCCATGAACGCCTGAATCGGGTCGATAATAAGGACTTTTGCATCGGACATATCAAGAGCAATTTCAATCGTTCTTTGAGATAAAGAGGTAGGTTTGTCTTCTTCCTTAAAGAAAAGAATATTTTTGGTATCTGCTCCTAATTCCTCAAGACGGGGTTTTAGAGTATCCCTTACGCCGTCCTCTGCGGAGAGATAAATGACTTTCTGTTGTTCAAGCTTAGGCAATCCGGGCAGGGGAGTTCCTGAAGATACACATGCTGCGATTTTAAGTGCGAGATTGGTCTTGCCATCTCCGGGATTGCCTTGGATTATTGTTATCTTTCCGTAGGGGATATACGGATACCATAACCACTCGACAGTTTCCTTCTCGACTTCAGCCATGCTCATCAGCACAGATTCTTCTTCATCGTATTCGTCTTCGAACTCGTTGTTGTTTTCATAGTTTTCGTTGTTAGTAAATTGCATTTTAGATTCCTCCAATGTTATATTTTTGAGTTTGAGGAACGGGGTCTTCAGGGGTCGTCCCCTGACAAGCTTTTTGCTTTTGTGTACACAAAAGCGTTGCTTGCGAAACCGTTCCGAGGTCATTTGGATAGGAGCAATCTCTAGAAAATGTGTTCCTGTCTGAGACCTAATTTACGTGAATTGAATTGGGATTAGAATGATACTTGGAGTATCATGTTTTGCCTAAAAAACGGCTTGAATGCTAGGTCCTATGAAACCCAAAAACAGCAGAAGTCTAATATTTCAGGGCATTTATCAGCATGATACTTGGAGTATCATGTTTTAGCTGAATTATCATAAAATTTCACCTTTCTGTCGGATTTACCCGGCGAAGAAGATGACGATCCAAAAAGTAAAATCGGCAACTTATTTCTGTGACCTTTGCGACTTGTTACTTTATGGTCCGATCCGTCGATCCGACAACAAGTGCTTGGTCTGTTATTGGTGTCAGAACTTGTGCTCCTGACAGTTTTCAATCTACGCTGTTTCGGCAAGGTTTAGAATAGAAAAATACTTTCTAAGTTTTGCCTGAAACTACGCATAAAATGATGAGCAAACAAGTGACTATTAATGGCGAAATGCATATGGTTGCTGCATTTCTGATATCAGAAAGTTTCTTTCTATATTTTTGGTTCAGTTTGAACTTTAAGTAGGATTTTGAATCAATCTTCTGACTTTTCATAAATGTCACCTTTCTGTCGAGTTTGTGTTCCTGACAGTTCTCAATTTACAGTGTTATGAATGAGATTAGAATGATAATCGGATTACCATGTTTGGGGCCTAAAACGTGCATTTCTGAGGGTTATTTTGCTGGTATAATCCCGTAAACGCCTTATGAAATAAGGATTTCTGACCATGTTAATCGGATTACCATGTTTTGTGTTTTGATCCATAAGAATATTTCGGTAGTCTGGTAAAAGTTAACCTGATCAATATAATTAACACGCGCACGCACGCGTAAGGCTTTACACACATGCATCCTTATTCGCGTTTCTACTTTAGGTAGTATTCAAATTGGTTCGCGTTCCTTATTGTCTGGCTAAAAGAAAAAGAGCGCAGTAGAGGGAAGGATGTATGTATGCATATAGTTGAGTAAGACCTCCACTTTTTAGGTAGAAATCTAAAAGGTCAAATTCGGTATAAAACAACATTGTATTACCCCGCAAAGCGTTGTATTTCTTAGCTTTGCGGGGTTGTGATAGAACTCAATAAGTTCTGAATGAACGAGGATAGTGGTGATGCTGAATTCGACTATGGAAGGCTTAGTTGAGTAGGCATGTTATAATTCTTCTTAAGGGGAAACTCATAGATAGGATAATCGTCAGCAAAAAGAACCAAGAACCGGGTTAGTCCGGTTCTTTAAACAATGCGTTTTCGGTTTTCCTTTGGCCCTGGACAGGTAATTCAATGTATATTCAATCTTGATCTGATATAAAATAAGAAAAAATAAAGGCGGCCTGCTGTTTGAGAATACTGGTTGTTGAAGATGAAAAAGAAATTGCCGATGGTATCAGGGCGATTCTTTTTAAAGCCGGTTATGAAGTCGATGTTTTATTTGATGGAATAACGGGTCTGACATATATAAGACAAGGAAACTATGACCTTGTCCTTTTAGATATTATGCTTCCCGGGTTAGATGGTTTTGGAGTATTGTCAAAAGTGCGTGAAGAAGGAATAGATATTCCTATCATTTTACTTACTGCAAGGGTTATGACCCACGACAAGATAAAAGGACTTGATATGGGTGCTGACGATTATCTTACAAAACCTTTTGATGCAGGAGAACTGCTTGCGCGGATAAGAGCACGTATAAGAAAGCTACATCCGGATAATATGGACAGAGGACGTGTAAAAGCATTTGATCTCACGCTGGATTCGTCTAACTATAAGCTTTTATGTAACGATAAAGAAATCAAACTCTCCAATAAGGAGTATCAGCTTATTGAATACTTAATGATAAATAAAGAGATAATTCTTACTCGTGAACAGATAAGTGCTAAGGTTTGGGGATTAGAGGATGAATCGGAATACAACAGTGTTGATGTATATATATCTTTTCTTCGTAAGAAAATGAAATTTTTAAGATCAAAAGCTGAGATTATAACTAAAAAAGGTGTTGGATATTCACTCGAAGGCCATGATTGAGAAGGAATTAAGGAAAAAATTTGTTGTAGTTACAACTGCTATGATGATTGCAATATTTGGAACGATCTTTATTGTGAATGAGATCTATTTATCGCACATGATGAAACAGGACATCATAGCCATAATTGAACTTATATCAGGCAGCGGCTTATTTACCGGAGAAGATGAGATAGATGAGGAAGAATTCTTTGAAGAACTGGTGCAGGAGTCGCCTATTGTCGGAATAATACTGGACAGCGAAGGGAATGAATTATCGAGACGAATTGTGGGAAAAGGCTATAACGCTTCCGAGATTACGGCCGATATGGTTAATACCATGTACAAATCTGATGGTAATGAACATTTGATTTCAAAATATATATATACAAAGAAGGAATTGAATAACGGGAATATATTATTAGTAATTATCCCCAATGAAGTTAGCGGCAATGGCTGGATGGTGACAGTTGAGACTGTATTATTAGCTGTTATCGCTGTATTTGTATTAGTTCTGGCATCTTTTTATCTGTCGAGGTTTGTTACCGATCCTGCAAAAAAAGCGATAGAACGTGAGAAGAGGTTTATTTCTGATGCAAGCCATGAACTGAAGACTCCGCTCAGTGCCATCAGTATCAATGCACAGGCATTGGAACTGAATTCCGAAAGCAGTATTTATGTGCGTAATATTCTTTCGGAGTCAGAAAGAATGAATAGATTGATAGACAGATTATTAACCTTGTCTAAGCTTGAAGAAGATAGTATTAAGGAATTTGATCAGTTCTCGTTAAGTCAGATAGTTCAGGAGATGCTGCTTACATTTGAAACTATTGCTTATGAATGTAAATGTGAACTTAATTATTCTATTGAAGACGGATTGTTACAGTATGGGAATGCTGATGAGATTAGACAATTAACAGCTATCCTTTTAGATAATGCCATTAAGAACAACGATAACAATTATCCTGTCGAATTCATATGCTGCAGGTCGGCAGAAGGAAATATTATTGAAGTCTCAAATACCGGAATAGGAATAGATGAAGAAAGCATAAAACATGTTTTTGATCGTTTCTATACAACTGATCAATCCAGAAATGACAGTTCTTTCGGGTTGGGGCTTGCTATAGCTAAAGCGATAGTTGAACGGCATGATGGACAGATATCCGTATCATCAGTAAGACTTGATAACTCAGAAAAACGGGAAACGGTATTTACAGTCGTTATTTAATCTTTCAATGTTGTTTTAATATTCATCTGATATTCTTGCCACATCTTTAAGAGAAAGGCAATCAGAATGTTGGATATAAAGTTGATTCCTTTGGAAGAAACAGACAGGGAGCAGTTTATACTGGATAATCAAGAAGCTTTCAATTATGGAGCTCTTGAGGAATTCGGCCACAGAGATGACCATTTTGAAGATGGCGAAAATATTATTTCGCATGATACGATTGAGAGATGCATTGATGAAGGCGAAGCATATCGGATTGTATATAACGACCAAATCGTTGGTGGAGCGACAATAAAAGTCGGTGCAAGCAAGGGCAGCCTTGAAATACTGTTTGTTTCTCCGCAAGCACACAGCAAGGGTATAGGTTATGCTGCCTGGTGCGCAATCGAGAAAATGCATCCTGAGATAAAAGTATGGGAAACGGTTACACCGTATTTTGAACAAAGGAATATCCATTTTTATGTAAACCGTTGCGGATTCCATATTGTGGAGTTTTATAACAGTCATCATCCTGATCCGAATGATCCGGATAATTGTGAGAGCAGTCCGGATGGGCAGTTCCGGGATGGCATGTTCAGATTTGAAAAGAGACTTAATTAATATATAAGGGGAAATAGGATTAATGAAAAAGTCGCATCAGAAAGTTGCTGCAATAGCCTTAAGTTTAACACTGGTTTTACCCATTGCAGCCTGTGGTAAAAGAAATGGCAGAGGGAATGAATCTGTTCGCAGTGGAGATAAGATTTTATCAAGTTCTCCCTGGTACAACTACCAAAAAACAGAGGTAAAACCGGTTATTGAGAACAGTGATTCGATAGATTATATATATAATAATTTTTCAGGTATCGATGATAAATATTATGCAGTTCTTACGAGTGGCTACTATAAGCTGCCTGCAGATAATGAAATTGACTGGGATACGTACAACTATAATGACTATTTGATCGCCTTTGTTACCGTTTATAACAGAACAACAAATGAAACAGTCAATACGATCAATCTGAAGGATGGTCTGTCAGCTAACGAATATATTGATACGGCAAGATATACCGAAGGCAAACTGGTTGTAAGTTCTGTAAAGTATGATTTCGATAATGGAAATTCAACAACTACGGAAACAGAATATGATCCGGTTACAGGCAATGTTTTAGACTCTCATAATGTTGAGAATAATAACAGTCAGAACAATCCGCGTATTTATTCCTGCGGTGATTACAAAATCAGCGCTGTAACGGATTGGAGTTCCGATTATAGTATTTCCAAGTTGATGATAACTGATCCGGATAACAGCAAGCATGAAGTGCTGATTAACGAAGATGATAAAAGCAATGTATACGACGTATATATAATCATCCCGCTTGAAGATAACAACGCATTGGTTTGTGCGAGCACTGATAGCGGGTCAAAGTTGTATGATTTAAATCTGAACTCAAAAGAGATCTCAGAGGCGGATTCCAAGGAGTATGAATGGCTCAATCCTGACAAACTGAGCTCAGCGCAAATAGGTTCAGATGGAGCAATCTACTATACCGATTTTACGGGCATATCAAAAATCGATATGGATAAAAAGACCGTTGAAGAAGTCTTTAATTACAGCTGGTGTGGTTTGAACAGAACACTTTTAGGTGGTCTTGATCTGGTTGAATGCTCGAATGATTCTTTTGTGATGTTTGGGCAGCAGTATTCCTACGGGTTTAATTCTTCTAATCAGCAAGGGGATTATTTCATTTTTGAATTTACCAGAGGAACCAATCCGCATGCCGGAAAGACAGTAATGGAATTATATTCGTCAGGCGGATATGTAGATCAAGTGGTTGGTGATGCGATCATAGATTTTAACGAGACAAATAGCGATTACTATATTGTGGTTTCGGATCGATATTCTGAAAAAAACTATTACGATACTGATAAAGAGATCAACAGCGATGATTCATGGGAAGAAATGAATCTTAATGCTACTGCGAAAATGAGCAGCGATCTTGCTGTCGATATAATTAACGGAGACGGACCGGACATATTACTTAACACCAGTGCATTAGGTCAGCTAAATAATTCTGCATATCTTGCAGATCTTTCTCCCTATGTTGGCAATCTGGATCCTAATAACTATTTTACTAACATTATTGAAGGTGCCGGAACAGATGGTGCTCTGTATCAGGTGCCTGTGTCTTTCATGATTGATGGAATACAGACTGATAAAAAATACGCAGGAAAATCAGGTGTAGGTTTTACTACTGAAGAGTACGAGAAGTTCTTGAATGATGTGCTTAACGGGAACGACGTAATTAGTGCAGGTCAGGCAATTTACTTCACTAAACTCTTCGGAGCCATGAGCGATGCGTTTATTAAGAACAACAAGGCTGATTTTTCGGGACCGGAATTTGAAATGCTGGCTTCTTATGTCAAAGAGAATGTACGCGAAAGAAGTATATCCTGGGATGAAATAACTTACGAAGACACTGTAAATGAGACAACAGGCTTAGCTGTCGGTGCTGCTGTTTTACCTGGCGTTGTCAAAAAAGACAACGGTAATGATGAAGTTGCCAAAGCGTTTTATGGCACGTGCTATGGAATAGGAGGATATCTGTCGACCATGACTTCGCTAAACGGTGCTTCAGCTATACTTGGAATTCCTTCATCTGATGGACGAGGTCCTATGTTTTCACCTAATCTTTCAGTGGCAGTATCTGCTCAAGCTCAGAATATTGATGCCTGTGGTGAGTTTGTGAAGCTGCTTTTGTCAGAGGAAGTTCAAAGAAAACTTGCGAATAATGATGTCTTTGTTGTTAATAGAGAGGCTTTTCGTCAAAGTTCAGAAGCAGCCATTAAATACTATAACGATGAGAATAGTAATAATGATGGACTTACAGGATCAGGTATTCAATCTCATTCTGAATTTACGACTAAGAATATAGATGAGATGGAAGAGATAATCATGAGCTGTTCAAGAATGAATTCCACTGACTCTGCGATTAATCTTATCCTTGTCGAAGAGATGCCTGCCTACTTTTCAGGGCAGAAAGACATGGCTGATGTGACCCGTATCGCACAAGACAGAGTACAGAAAGTATTGTCAGAACGGGGCTAAGAAATACAGAGATATAGAAAGGAAAAATTAGTTATGGAAGATCGAATAATCAAAACCAATATTCCGGTAAAGCCCAAGAAAAGAAATAGAGCAATCCCTGTCCTTGCAGTCCTTCTCGGAGCTAGTATCAGCTTTTCATCGCTCCAGTCGATAGGCTTAATTGTTCTTGGCAGAGAGTTGCTCGGAAATGCGATGTATGAACGGACTGAGAAGGAAACCGTTAAAGATGATTCCGACAGATCTGATGATCATGTAATTGAGGACGAAAAGGTTAAGAACAAGGAAAACAATGAGGATAAAAAGACAACACAAAGTGATAACGCGGCTGCATTTTCTGTGATTGCGCAAAAAACTGATACACAGGATCCGAACAGAAAAACATTATCAACTACAGAAATAGTAGATAAAGTTAGTCCTGCTACCGTATCAGTCTTTATAATGGGCGAAATTAATGGCGAGAACCAGAAAATCGCTGCAGGTTCAGGGTTTATAATCTCTGAGAGTGGATACATGATTACGAATGCGCATGTTGTCTCTCCTGTAGTATCTTATCCGAGTTGCTGGATAGAAGTAATGATTCCCGGATTCGATAATAGTATCAAGGCTAAAATAATCGGTTTTGACGAACAGACGGATATTGCTGTTCTAAAACTTGAAGAAGATAATCGGTATAATTGTGTTACATTGGGTGATTCGAATGTGCTCAAAAGCGGAGAATCGGTGGTTGTTATTGGAAATGCTTTAGGTTCTTTTGATGGAACAGTAACAGCCGGTGTTGTTTCCGGACTTAACAGAAACATAAGTAATAACGGTTATTCAATGACACTTATTCAAACCGATGCCTCAATTAATTCCGGTAATAGCGGTGGTCCGCTTATTAATTCTTTCGGTGAAGTAGTCGGGATTACAAATTCAAAAATAGCTACTGCAGAAGGACTTGGATTTGCTATACCGATTTCTGACGTCAAGGATGAAATTGATTCGATCATACAGAACGGGTACGTTGCAAACAGACCTTATCTTGGTTTATCAACCTTGAAGGTCGATGATGGTTCTTACTACGGAATTGAACCCGGATTATATGTAGCTGAAGTTACTGAGGGTGGTCCTGCAGACAAGGCAGGTCTTGAAGTCGGTGACAGAATTGTAACGATTGACGGATCAGATATCAGTGAGTCAAAAGAAATACTAAGGATTCGCAATTCGCATGCTGTAGGTGACGTCTTAGATATTACGGTTATCCGCAACGGTAAGGAAAAAACATTGAGCATAACAATAGGTGATGGTGTTAATAATTAAATAACATCTTAATTAAATCCCAAAATGACCAATCCCTCCCGAAGGAAAACCCTCCTTCACAGTACAGCCACGAAGCCCTGCGACCGCGAATCGCGGGCTTTGTGACTGTTAAAATGATAACTTTCGATAAAAATGCAAAAGATACTGCCTTAACATTGAAATAACGCATTGGGAAGCTTGAATGCGATTTTATAGTAAGAAATGACTTTATGGAGTGAACTTACTGTTAAGATGGGGATGTCAGGCTTAGCTGAGTAGGCATGTTATAATGACTTTATCCAAGGATGGTCCATGGATCAGATAATCAACAGCAGATATGTGAAAGGCGAAACTATGAAAAGAATAATATTAGGAATAGTAGTTGTTTCTCTTTTACTATCAACTATGGCATGTAACAGTAGAATGAACTCTGATAACGTTCCTAATAGTTCTGAATATATCTCTTCGTCGGAAGAATGCCCGACAGTCCATTATGACGTCGGGGATGTTGATCTCGAAAGACTTAAGGGATTGTATCCTGAATTCTTTGATCAGGATAAGAGCCCTGCTAAAGGAATAGAAATATATGTGTGGCAGATGTCTGCAGGTTCATACTCGTTTGGATTGATGTATGGTACTAACAGAAACAAAACTGATGAAGAAATATGGGATCTACAAAACAAATCGCTTACGCTGGAAGAAACGAAGGCTATCTTGAATGAATGTGGAGTTACTAAAGATGAGTTTTTTATAATTCCAGTCATTCAACCTTTTTCAAGCTATGCTTATACTATAGATGATGGTTATCGAGATAGAGTTAGTAAGTTGTTTGAGTAAGTATAGAAGATCAGCAAAACGCACTGATTTCGAGAAATGATCGCTATTGAAAGCAAATCGTTTCTTGTGATAATCGCCTGAAATTATTGTAAAATCTTGTTGAAAGCGACCAAAATCGCGGGGTAATAGCAACCTATAGGAGTTTTTGTTATGAAAAAAATATGCGCATTGGTTTTAACTACGGCGATGCTTTTATCATTTGCATCATGCGGCAAGAAAGACACAACTAAAGACACAAAAAATACAGAGGCAAATCAGACTCAGACTTCAGAAAGCACTACTTCAGTTTCTCAGGAAAACAATGAGACTCAGGGAACGACTGAAAATAGCGGAGAAAGTATTCAACTGGGTGAAATAACTCCTGGTTGTATGTATATCTTAAAAGGCGGTCCCGTGATCTCAAGCATTGCTTTGACCGGAAATAGAGCAGGAAGTTCTGATTTTAATAATACCAAGACTGCTGCTGCCGGTATCAGAGACATTTTCGAACTCAATGAATATGTAGAGATGTACTTAACAACAAAGGCAACAGATGGTATTCAGGTATTTGTGTTCAAACATAATGAAGTTGCCGAAGTATATAACAATTACAACTATTCCGGAGAATTACAAAATCTTGTTGCAAGAACTGACTTAACGAAGCCAGAAAATGATGGTGACAGTTGGGGTTCCCTCTATGTAAATCCCGAAGATGCTGATCCGGGTTATTACGATATAGTCTTCGTGTGCGATGGAGCACCTGTTGTAGTAATAAAAGTCAGAATGTATGCTGAAGAAGCGTTGGCAGGAAAAACTGATAACGAGTTGCACTCGCTAATGGATTCCATTAAGTATGAGTAATAGTCAATAAAATAAACAGGATATAGATTAAGATAAATCGAGGCTTGAGCGAATTGAAGCTTGTAATGGATCAGTTGATATTTTTCTCAAGGATTCTCTAGGCAATTATCCTTATGTGGAAGTGCAGCTGTGGGATAGAATTCAATAATACATGTCAACCTTTTTTAACCTCGATTACCCTAATTTAATATACTTCCCAGTTCTTTCTTGAGGCAAAACCGACCAATAGTCGAAAACTCTTGACGAGGGTAATTCTGTCCTTTATACTAAAACCGACTGGTGGTCGAAAAACGTTTTTCAAACACGTTGGCTGATTTTTGTTTTGGAAAGGGAAAGCAATGCGTAAGGGAGAGAAAAGAAAACTGGAACTGTTGGAAATTGCCTACAGGATGTTCATATCGAGAGGGTATGAGAACACCAGTGTAGACGACATTATTGCTGAGGCCGGTATTGCAAAGGGCACATATTATTACTATTTCGAGAGTAAGGAAGAGACTCTGGAAGAAGTAATCGGGATGATGATCGATAAAGAGATTGAAGCTGCGGGCGCTATTCTTGATTCCGATATGCCGGTACCGCAGAAGATCATTGGTATCATTGCTTCGATCAATCCTTCACAGGAAGAAAAGACGATCGAAGGCGCACTGATGCAGCCTGAGAACATCATCATGCATCAGAAGATAAAGAGAAGACTTGTTGAAAAGGTTGTGCCTCTTCTTGCAAGAGCGGTCGAAGAAGGCGTTGAGCAGGGGATATTCTCGTGTGACAACATTCCCGAGCGTGTAAAGATGATGCTGGTTCTGAGTAATGAGTTATTCGATGAA
>JAFXXN010000063.1 GCA_017542245.1 Lachnospiraceae bacterium | reverse complement strand
TGAAAGGGCTGTTGAAACCGGAGATTCAACCACTTTCTTCTGTCGTATACGTAATATACAGATGGATGAGAATCTTGTATGCAAGGATATATTTGATGTGGATCTTACTGTACTGGATCCGGTCATTTATTCAGGCAGATACCACAGTCTGGGTAAAATGCTGGGACAGATTGGTGATTTTTTAAAATGAAAAAATTAGACATAAGGAGCAGACAATATGAATAAAGCGGTTGTATTGGTAATTATGGATGGAGTAGGGGAGTCAGCAGAAGAACTCGGAAATATGGTTTTAAAAGCATCTACTCCCACCTTGGATGAATTAAAAGAAAACAATCCATGGCAGTGCATAAAGGCGCACGGAACAGCGGTTGGACTGCCTTCGGATGATGACATGGGCAACAGTGAAGTTGGACACAATGCTTTAGGCTGTGGTCAGATTTATTCACAGGGGGCAAAGCTTGTAAATGAATCAATAGAATCAGGCGCCATTTTTGGGAGTTCAACCTGGAAAAATATGATCGGCTCGGTTAAGGAAAACAATAAAACACTGCATTTCCTTGGACTTTTGTCGGACGGAAATGTGCATTCAAATATCAATCATCTTTTAGCAATGCTGAAAAAGGCTAAAGAAGAGGGGATAACAAAAGTACGTGTCCATATCCTGCTTGACGGCAGGGATGTTCCGGCAACCAGTGCATTGGAATATGTTTCTGTTCTTGAAGATACTTTAAACTACCTAAACACAGATGGCTTTGACGGCCGTATTGCTTCAGGGGGGCGGTCGTATGTGCATCACCATGGACCGTTATCAGGCAAACTGGGCTATAGTAAAGATGGGCTGGGAAGTACACGTACACGGTAACGGCAGGTGTTTTGAAAAGGCTGCTGATGCTATTGAGACATTAAGAAATGAGACAGGTGCCATAGACCAGGATCTTCCCGCATTTGTTATAGCTGATAACGGTGTACCTGTAGGAAGAATGGAAGACGGAGACGGAGTTATCCTGTTTAATTTCAGGGGAGACAGGGCTCTGGAAATATCTATGGCGTTTGACGGAGATGAGACCTTTGACAAGTTTGACCGCGGTATAGTACCGAAGGTTATGTATGCAGGTATGCTTGAGTATGACGGTGACCTGAAGATTCCCAGAAATTTCCTGGTTAATCCACCTCAGATTCATGACACTCTAACTGAACTGCTCATAGCCAACGAAATCAAAGAATATGCTGTTTCTGAGACGCAGAAATACGGTCATGTAACATATTTCTGGAATGGAAACCGTTCTGAGAAATTCTCCGAAGAGCTTGAAGAATATTGTGAGATACCGAGTGATGTACGCTCGTTTGATGAGTGCCCGTGGATGAAATGTACAGAGATTACGGATAAGGTTATAAGTGCGATAGAAAGCGGTAAATATGGGTTTATCCGTTGTAATTTCCCGAATGGCGATATGGTCGGTCATACAGGAAATCTTCATGCAACTGAAATTGCAGTTGAAAGCGTTGATCTGGAGCTGACCAGAATAAAGAAGGCATGTGATGAAAATGGCTATATTCTTGTGGTTACCGCTGATCACGGCAATTCTGATAAGATGCTTGAAATGAACAAGAAAGGTAAGGTTGAAGTAAGGACTGCCCACAGCTTAAATCCGGTTCCTTTTATCATATACGATAAAGATATACGTCATGAAATGAAAGAAGGGAATTATGGATTGGCTAATGTAGCGCCTACAATAGCGGACTTACTTGGATTAAAGCCGTTTGCAAGCTGGGAAGAGAGTATGATAAAGAAATAATTAAATTGTAATTTGAAGGAAGATGTATATGAACGTATTTGTTGAAACAGAAAGATTATTAATAACTGAAATGACAATGGATATGGCAATGGATGTTCATAAGAATTCGCTGGACGAGGATACAAGGAGATTCGTTCCGGATGAAGTTTTTGAAACATTAGAAGATGCAAAAGAAACCGTGGAGTTTTTAATGTTTCAGTATGGTTCTGCGGATGGTCCGCTGGTTTATGCAGTGATATTAAAAGATGAAGATAAAAACATAGGGTATGTACAACTTGTTCCCATCGGAGATGGTAAATGGGAAATTGGGTATCATGTGGCTAAACAATATACTTGCAAGGGCTATGCAACAGAAGCAGTAACTGCATTTCTTCCGGTTATTGTAAAAAAAGTTGGGATAGATGAAGTTTATGGAATTAGATTGCTGGAAAATACTTCTTCAGGACGCGTTTTAGAAAAATGTGGGTTTAAAACAGTATTTGTTGGAGAAGGAGAATACCACGATGGAGTATATGAAATAAGCAAAAGTGTTTGGAAATTATGAAACTACTTTTTATAGAGGACAATATGGATACCGTGTTTTGTGAAGGATTGAAAGAGAATGATAGAGGGCATAAATGAAAGTTTTTATTTGTGGCGGCGGAGCCGGTAAACAGACAATCAGGGCAATGAAAAGATTAAATGAAGTTATAGAGCATAATCTGCCCTGCTTATATATTCCGTTAGCTATGGAAGCTGAAAATTATGATGGTTGTTACAGGTGGATTACAAATGAATTGAACTGTTTAGATATACCCGGAATTGATATGGTCCGCTCGGCGGAGGAGCTGTCCGGCAAATGTCTTGATAAATATAGTTTTATCTTTATCGGTGGTGGCAACACATTTAAACTATTATATGATATTAAGAGAGTAAATATGTTCGGACCAATAAGAGAATATCTTCTTAATGGAGGAGTAGCATTTGGAGGAAGTGCCGGGGCAATTATTTTTGGGCAAGACTTGGAATCGTGTGCACTGGATGATGATAACAAAGTAGAGTTGTTAGAAACTGATGGGTATGATGTGTTAGAGGGAATTTCATTCCTATGCCATTTTACAAATAGGGATGAAGAACATGATCGTAGGAGTGAGCAATATCTGTTAGAGATATCAAAACATAGAAAGGTTTATGCATTACCTGAGGAAGATACACTTTTTTTGAATGAAGACCACTTGGAAGAGATAATAGACAGACCATACTTTATTTTTGATAATGGAAAGAAGATAATGGTTAGGGTTGTTGAAGTCCGCAAAGCCGGGCGCGCGGTGTTAAAGTGATATTATGGCCACGGTGTTTACAAAATAAGGAGAATGAATGACATGGATAAAGAAGCATTAATTTCAGTGATCAACGCGAAATTCGATGAGTTAAAAAAGGCACTTGAGGGAGATGATCTAGCAAAAATTCTGGAATTGACCTTGGATTTACATGCTATGGTTCATCCTGCAGAGATTTCCGGAAGAGAGAATAAAACGATAGCAGATTACGTTTTGGATTATATGATGCAGGGGAATCAGAACGAGTTTGTTCAGAGAGAGCCTTGGGATACTGACCTGAAATATGCAGGATCCAAAACTGTTCCTATCTGCTGGCAATTATGGCATACATACAGGATTGAAGATATTGTCAGTAATATATTGATGGATAATGGTAAGCAGATATTTAATGAGGAATGGCAGAAAAGAATCGGTTCTTCAATAAAGGATACGGGAAATGCTTTAGAACCGGATGAATTGGTTGCATGGGCAAAGATGATTAATGTGGAGGAACTCCGAAAATATATGATTGAAGTCGGAAAGAATACCCGCCGCATTTTATCGGGATTGACTTTAGATCAGATCAAATCTATGGTACCGGAAGAATGGGTAATGAGGATTTTGGAAGAGGATGGGGTGACAACTGATTTTCGTTCTGTTTGGCTTCTGGTTTTTTGGGGAAGACTTACGATCGGCGGCATGATCCTTACTCCGATGACATATCATCATATGATGCATCTTCCGACATGTGTGGATAAGATTATTGAAAAAGAAAGTTGAATTTGTAATGAGGAAGATGCTGGGGAAAAATTGGGGACTTTTATAATGGAAAATAGAAAAAAAAGTAAATATGGAAAAAATACTATTTATAGGTTTTAAAGGAAAAAACAATTCATCCGCCATATTGGTAAATTCGTTATCTCAAGAAAATTACTTATTGACTAATTCCTTTTCCGGAGTTAATAGGGATATTGATAGCCTTCCCGAAGAATATGATGAGGTATACCTTTTTGGGGTTGATAAATACTTGACTGACTCTTTTAGAATTGAATTATGTGCTGAAAAAGAGAATGTAAAACTGAAAAGTATACTTGACCTTACTGAGATTAAGGAACAATTAAAAGCAGCCGGTATTAAAAGCACGATATCCGGTAATGCAACACATTATCTATGTAACGAGGCTTATTGGTATTTACTTAAAAAGTATCATGGGAGAGTAGCACTGATACATATACCGACAATTAAGCATTATATACCTTTATGCAATATTAAAACACAAAAAAGCTAATATTGAAAAGATAAGTGAACACTATGGATATTAAACAGATAAGATACTTGGAAAAGATAGCCGCAGATGGTCATAAGGCTCTTGAGACAACAGAATATAAGGACTGGGAGCTGAGGTTCTCAAAGGGATACACCGGAAGGGCCAACTCCATAAGGATCATGGGCAATCCGATTGAAGAAATAAATAAAGATGTGGAAGATAAGCTCCGTTATGTGGGGGAAGAGTATGCAAAGCGGGGGCTTCCGCCCATGTTCAAACTGACTGATGCAGATAAGACATTTTCCGATTATCTTGAAAGTCATGGATATAAGGTTAAAAATCCGACGGATGTAATGTTACTTCCTCTTAATGGCGCGGATTACCTGATTAAGGTATCAAACAATATTGATGATATTGTTAAGTCTGTTGTTACTGTTCCGGGGGAGATTAATTACAGTACAAACCCTGATGGATGGTTCGAATCCTACTTCGAATTTGAAGAAATGACAGATAAAACTCAGCAGGATCTATGTAGGCAGATTCATTCAAATGTAACGGTTGATAAAGTGTATATAAAAGTATTATATAAAGAACGCGTTGCTGCAGTCGCATCACTTGCCATAGAAGACGGGTACAGTCTTCTGCATAACGTAATCGTGGATCCGGCTCTGAGAGGAAAGGGTCTTGGAAAGAAGCTTTGCTGGGCAGCAATCGCAAAGTCAAAAGCTGAAGAAGCAGAATACTCATATCTTCAGGTGATCGAGACAAATGAAGTTGCACTAAATTTGTATAAGAAGTTTGGCTATGAGAGAATTTACACATATTGGTACATGGTAAAAAAGTGAGGTGATATGATGTCAGAATCTCAAATTAAAGCAGTTGTTTTTGATTTATTTGAAACCTTGATCACAGAATGGGGACACGAAAAATACACTAAGCGAAAAATGTGTGACGACCTGGGCGTTGAAAAGGACCGGTTTGATGTCTTTTGGAAAGAAAAAGAAGAAGAGAGATATCTTGGAAAAATTGATTTTGAAGGATCAGTCCTTTATGCAGGGAATAAACTGGGGAAGGAAATAGATTCCGATACATTGGCTTATGTTTTGAACAGAAGAATTGCTGCAAAAGCTACGTGCTTCGAGAATATTGATCCCGACGTGTTCCGTATGCTCGGAACAATCAAAAAAATGGGATTGCGAACTGCAATCGTAAGCAATTGCTCATCGGAAGAAGTCAAGGTGATCAGAGAATCGGAATTGTACCGATATTTCGATGAGGTGGTGTTGTCCTACGAAGTTCATATGAAGAAACCCGATTGTTCTATTTACGATGAGGTTGCAAGACGATTGGGTGTAGAGCCAAAAGACTGTATCTTTGTGGGAGATGGAGGAAGCAATGAACTTCAGGGTGCGAGAAATGCAGAAATGAAAGCTATTCTGGCAAAATGGTACACGAACCGGCTTCCACAGAAGCGCGAAACAATTGGAGATTTCCAGGTGGCTGAGGAGCCCTTGGAAGTGGTTAATCTTTTAAATAATTATTGAAAAAGAAAGACAATGGCAGAATGATAAAATATATATTTTTTGATCTTGGTGCGACATTAGTTGATGAAAGTGATGTTTATAAAAGCCGGTGTCAGTTTGCAATCAATCAGCTAAAAATCAATCCTGAAGAGTTTATGAATAAAGTATACGAGGAAGCAAAGATAAGCCCGACACCTATCAGGACTGCAGCCGAAGCTTACGGGGTAGTTTTGCCGGAGTGGGATAACAGTTTGGAAAAACTATATGAAGCAGCTTATAGTGTAATTAGCTGCTTACATGGCAGATACAAACTGGGGATTATTGCAAACCAGTCATTAGGAACGCAGGAAAGAATTGACAATTGGGGTATAGGAAAATATTTTGACGTTGTAATGGCATCTGCAGAAGCAGGGTGTGCCAAGCCTGATCCGAGAATATTTACTATGGCTCTTCAGAAAGCAAAATGTGAACCAAACGAAGCTGTTATGATTGGAGACAGACTGGATAATGATATTGTTCCGGCAAAGAAATTGGGAATGAAAACAGTATGGGTGCGTCAAGGTTATGCAATATACCAGAGTATAGATGACGAAAGTAAAAGACCGGATTATATTATTGACAGCATAGATGAGTTAATAGATTTAGAGCTGTGAAATTTTTAAGTTTAAAGGGAGTATAAAGAGAAAATGCTATGAACATACAGATTTTTGGCACAAAGAAGTGTAGCGATACACGTAAGGCGGAAAGATTTTTTAAGGAACGCGGGATTAAATTTCAGTTGGTGGACATGAAAGAAAAAGGAATGAGCAAAGGTGAATTCCTTTCAGTGGCCCAGGCGAACGGTGGTATTGATGGTATGGTCGACTGGGATGGTAAGGAAAAGGACATTATTACCATTATTAAGTATCTTGCAGAGGAAGATAAGCTTGAAAAGATACTCGAAAACCCATCGGTCATTAAGACTCCGGTAGTCAGGAACGGTAAGCAGTCCACCGTTGGATACAGGCCTGAAGTGTGGAAGGAATGGAAATAAATTGTTGTGAGGTGTGGTATGCAGGAAATAATATCAGCTGTTATAGTAGCTGCAGGTACTGGAAAGAGAATGAATAGTCCTGTAAAGAAACAGTATATTGAAATTGCAGGATATCCGGTATTATATTATACATTGAAAGCCTTTGAGGAAAGCAACACAGATGAATTAATTGTAGTCACGGGAGAAGATGAAATCCCCTATGTCAGAGAAAAAATAATAGAAAAATATAATTTTAAGAAGGTAGTGGCAATCTGTAAAGGCGGCAGAGAACGTTGCGATTCAGTTTATGAAGGCCTGAAACAGATTTTGAGTAGACAGGATTGTGATCAAGTATCAGATGGATACGTATTGATACATGATGGAGTCCGTCCATTGATAACGCCTGAGTTTATAAATTCATGTATTGAAAACGTAAAATTATATGAAGCTTGTATACCGGGAGTCCCTGAAAAAGATACTGTAAAAGAAGCAGATTGTGATATGAAAGTGTCGGGGACTCCTGACAGAAAGAAATTGTTCAGAATACAGACCCCCCAGTGTTTTAAACTCAGCCTTATCCGGGAAGCATTTGAAAAATATTACGGTGAAAAAAATAGATTACAAGATGTGTCGGATATAACAGATGATGCGATGCTTGTGGAAAGGTATACTGGATATAAGATAAAGATAACGGAGGGTGATTACAGAAACATAAAAATCACTACACCGGAAGATACAGGGCTTGCAGAATATTTCTTGAAAGGCAGGGTGATGAGTAATGCTATTCAGTAAAAAAAGCAGGGAACCGGAAATAAAGTTTGATCCGGACAAACAGTATGCCATAATCCACAGTTCTATCTGTACGGGAGAGAAAATTGCCGGGTTTAAGAATAAAGAAGATGGTCATTTTACGGAAGTTATGCTTATTCGTTCATATGAGGATGAGGTTAAGTTTAAAGAAATGTATAACTTAGAAACAGTAAAGACCGAGTACTGATGGAGATGAATTTAGAGATATTTTTTAGGGGTATGGATGCTTTATGAAAAAGAAGATTAATGTAGCCTGCGAGCTGTTGATGTATCTGACATTACTTGCCCAGATGCTGTATGTGATTGTAGGCAATGTTGCCCATGAGATACTTGGCATTGTGTTTTTTGTAAGCATGGTAGTACATTTATTCATTAAGAAATACTGGTTTAAGGCTATTTTCAAAAACATGAATAAGAAACCGGCATCAAGGAAATTTGCTGATACTATTACGGTCCTGCTTTTGATTGCTGCCTGCATCTTGATGATAAGCAGTATGGGGGTGTCCAGAACCCTGTTCCCATGGTTTAAGTTTTTGATGGAACCGCTTTTTCACAGGTATCTTGCTACTGCAGTGCTTACGCTGTCGATTATCCATGGAGGAATGCATTTCTATTTTAAGGCTAAGTCAAAGAAGAAAGCTGTCATCCTGATATCAGTACTAGCCATTCTGGGGATTGCAATAGGGTTAGTTCTTGTGCCTTACCTTAATAGGCATCTGAGGAAAGTTGATATAATCATGGATGAGAAAATATCCGGTGAAAAGGTCGAAATGACCGGGGAAAAGCCTCTTGTAGTATATTTTACAAGGCTGGGAAATACTGATTTTGAGGATGATGTGGATGCGGTTTCAGGAGCGTCTTTCATGAAATCGGGAGATACTCTCATAGGTAATACCGAACTGCTTGCATACATGGTAAGGGATGCTATAGGCTCAGAGATAGTACCTATAACGCTTACAGGGGAAAAATATCCGTCCTCTTATACGGAGACAGTATCTGTTGGAGGAAGGGAGCTTCGTGAGGATGCAAGGCCCGGGATAGAAGATATCGACATTTCGGGTTACAGTGAGATCATACTTATATATCCGATATGGTGGGGAACTGTGCCCATGCCTGTCGCCTCATTCCTGGAAGGCAATGATTTTTCAGGCAAGACTATCTATCTCATTGCTACGCAGGGGTCAGCCGGATTCGGCTCAAGCACCTCGTTTGTAAAGGAAAAGGCGAAAGGAGCAAATGTTATAGAAGTTATGAGTATATACTGTGACGATATACCGGATTCACGTGCTGATATTGTCGAATGGCTAAAATCGATAGAGTAACAGAAAAACAGGACATAGATGGTGAGGCAGAAAATATATGAAAAGAAAAATACTTATTATTGATGACGATGAAGATCTTTCAATGATTATATCGGATATGCTTACAGATTACGGGTATGATGTGACTCTGGCTCCTGACAGTGAAACCGCATTTGAGTTACTGACGCAAAACAGTTTTCATCTAATTCTTTTAGATATTAATCTGCCGGATGCGTTAGGCTTTGATGTCTGCAGGGAATTGAGGAGAATATCCTCTGTTCCCGTTATCTTTGCCAGTGCCCGCACAAGTGAGACTGACAGGGTTTCCGGGCTTGATATAGGCGGTGATGATTATATTTCAAAACCATTTTCTATGAAAGAACTGTTATCAAGAATAAATGCGCTTTTGCGCAGAACTTATGGGTATGCGGACAAAAATAAGACCGTTTCCTTTGGAAAGATTATGGTGGATATAGGTGCACGTACGGTTACGAAAAATGGAAAACCTGTAAACCTGTCCTTAAGAGAATTTGATTTGTTAGCATATTTGTGTGAACATCCGGATACTGCACTCACTAAGGATAAACTTCTTAGTGAAGTATGGGGGACATTTACTGAAGTGACTCCTGCAACTTTAACTGTACATATCCGATGGCTTCGCGAGAAGCTTGAGGATGATCCTGCTGATCCTAAATATTTAAAAACTGTTTATAAGACTGGTTATATTCTGGAGTTAAAAAATTGAAGAATAAAATATTAAAAATCACTCTTTTGTTTTCAGGTTTTATTATTGGAATTACCATATTGATGACATTGTTGCCCGGGAGAAAAGATACTACTGACAAACGCTCGGCAGAAATACTTGATTGTAACGAAATATCTCAGCTGATAGATTTGGGAGAATATACAAAAGCACAGGAAAAGCTGGCGGATTTTCAGGATAGTCTGAGAAAACCGATTAATTATGAAAACTCAGAAACAAAAGTGTTCATAATATGCGGTGTAACTGTCCTGTATATTATTTCTATGTTTTTATATGTATATTTTAAGATACTTCGTCCTTTTGACAGAATGAAAGATTTTGCATCCGAGGTTGCCAAAGGCAACTTTGATGTACCGCTTAAATATGAGCGTGCGAATTATTTCGGAGCTTTTACCTGGGCCTTTGACAGTATGCGAAAGGAGATTACGAGCGCACGGATGGCCGAACATGAGGCAGTCGAAAATAATAAAACTGTTATCGCCACGCTTTCTCATGATATAAAAACACCAATAGCTTCTATCCGTGCATATGCGGAAGGACTTGAGGCTAATCTTGATGTGTCTCCCGAACGTAGAAGCAGGTATCTTCAGGTACTGATGAAGAAATGTGATGAGGTGACAGATCTTACAAATGATCTGTTCCTTCATTCGCTTTCCTGTATGGGAAAGATAGAAATCAAATCCGAGGAGCTTGAACTTGTACCGTTCATGGAGCAGACAGTGGCTGATATTGCAGCAGATAGAAGAGATATAATATTTACAAAGCCTTCATTTTCACCGGTTGTTATCGCTGACAGAAAAAGAATGACCCAGCTGGTTGAAAATCTTATCAATAATTCGCGTAAATACGGGAAGACAGATATCAATATTTCAATGACTAAGAAAGACAACTTTGTTCAGATGTGCTTTATGGACAGGGGAAACGGAATCCCGGATGCGGATATGCCTTTTATAACCGATAAGTTTTATCGAGGGAAAAACTGTGGTAATGAAAACGGTTCCGGGCTTGGACTTTATATTGTTAAATATATAGCAGAGCAGTCAGGTGGTACTCTGGAGCTGCAGAATATGTATCCCGGGTTGAAAGTAACAGTATCTTTACCGATGAAATGAAAAAAAGCCTGTCTACCTCTTAATTACTTCTTAATAAGTTGTGAGTTATAATTTCATTATACTAGAATTATAACAGGAGATTAAGAATCATGAAAAAAGCTATTATTTCAGCAAAGGATTTATGTAAAAGCTTTGCACACAACGGCGGGCAGGTCCATATCATACAGAATGTGGATCTGGATATCTATGAAGGTGATTTTACAGTCATTATGGGCTCATCGGGTTCAGGAAAATCAACCCTGCTCTACGCTTTAAGCGGGATGGATCAGGCTACATCGGGAAGAGTTGAGATGGCGGGCACAAACATTACTGAAATGGGGGAGAAAGAACTGGCTAAGCTTCGTCATACCAGATTTGGTTTTGTATTTCAGCAGATAAACCTTGTCAGCAATCTGACACTTTTTGAAAATGTAGCGGTACCGGGATATCTGAATAAGAATCGTGCGTCGTCCGAGATAAATGAGATGGCGGAAAAGCTTCTTGAAAAAATGGGAATTTCAGATATCAAAACACAGCTTCCCTCACAATGTTCGGGAGGAGAGCAGCAGAGATGTGCTATAGCTAGGGCATTGATAAATTCTCCGGATATAGTATTTGCTGATGAACCGACAGGAGCTCTTAATCGACGTAATACCACGGAAGTACTCGATCTTTTTACTCTGTGCAATAAAGAAGGTCAGAGTATTCTTATGGTAACACATGATCTTAGGGCAGCATTGAGAGCAACAAGGTTGCTTTATTTAGAAGATGGAAAGATTATCGGGGAATTAAGCCTTCCTCCTTACAGTCCCGAGAATGAGAAAAGCAGAGAAACTCAGGTCAATTCATGGCTTACTTCTATGCATTGGTAGGAGGCGGCACATGGATATCATATTACTTATAAGAAGAAACATAAGACACAAAAAAGGCTCTTTTAAAAGCATTATTATGCTGATGCTCATTATAGCACTCTCAATAACTACTATCGTAAGTATCAAAGGAAATGTCCCGAGTTCGATAGAAAATGCCTATGACCGTGTATATGACAGCAATATATCTCTAAATATCTGTTCAAAATATCTTACTGATGAAATGCTTGAGGAGGTTGCTTCACATCCACTCGTAAAAAAGGTAGAAGTTAGGGACGCTTTAGCACCGAATAACTATTCTTATATGGACGGGAGAAAAGGTACCTTCAATATCAGTATCATGCAGATCGATGCTAGGATCGACAGGATGTGGAATGAGGATTATTCGGATTATGTGGACAGTATCCCGAAACTAGGCAATGGGGAGATATTTTTACCAAGAGCCATGGCTGAAAAAGAAGGGACAAATATCGGTGATTTTATCATAATCGCATTTAATGATGCATCTTATACCTTTAAGATTGCCGGACTGGTAGAAGAACCTGCCTGCGGAAGTTCATTTATGGGGTACAAGGCAGTATTTATCTCCGAGGAAGATTTTAAAAACTTAAGTGAAGCAAGGAAAGTAGCTGCAGCGATTAATCCGGAGAACGAATATGATCTGTACAAGACAGTATATATAACACAATCGGATAATTCAACCTATAGTGACAGTAAATTTGCTTCGACACTTAACAATGAAGTGAGTATCGGAAGTTTTGCGGGGGGTATGATTACACGTTATGAAAGCCTGCACTATCAGGGACTGATGCCAGATATCATTTCAAATATATTCCTTGCATTTGTTATAATTTTAACAGTAATAGTATTTGTTGTGATGTCAAACAGTATCTCCTCAAGTATAGAGATGAACTATGTTGATCTGGGCATACTTAAAGCTCAGGGCTTTGACAGCGGAAGGCTAAAACTGTTATTTTTAGGTCAGTATATGCTTGCTGAGGTTATCGGAACTATACTCGGGATTCTTCTGGCATTTCCGGTATGCGGTCTTTTATCAAAGGCATTTGAACCGATAGTGGGACTCAAGATATATGGCGGCATCAATATCCTTTTAAGCACTGCAATAATTTTGGGCTTGCTTATCCTGTCGGCAGCCTTTATAGTATTGGTGTCAGGAAAAGTCGGAAGCATTTCACCCATAAGAGCGCTTCAGAGCGGACGCAGCGAGGTATATTTTGACTCAAGGCTTAATGTAGCGGTTAAAAGCCGCTTCCTTTCCGTTAGTCTGGCACTAAGGCAGTTCACATCTGGTAAACGCAGGTATGCTGCATCGATAGCTATTGCGTCAATATTGATGTTTTTTTTGCTGACCATGACCGGAATGACGGATGCGGTATCGTCAGAAAATGCACAAAGAGCAATGGGAGCGACATCTGAAAATATAGGTATATCACTGCCTCTTGATTACTCTCCGGAGAATACTGAGATTATAAAAGAACAGTTTGCACTTGCGGAAAGTGTCATAAAAGAATATACTGAAATAGTTGAACGTTACAGAACTTCTACCCGTTATATGCTTCTTAACGGTGAACAGCTTTCATGTATCGTAAGCGAAGACGAAGAAAGCTTTACCATAACAGAAGGAAGGGCACCGCGCTATAAAAATGAGATAGTCATAGGTCAGATATATGCTGAGGATATGGGCTATCGGGTAGGTGATGAATTAAAGGTTTCTTATCAGGGAGGAACCGGGAATTTTATAGTTTCAGGATTGTGTACAGGACTTCAGGATACCGGAAGATTTTTTGGAATGACAGGAGACGGGGCAAGGACATTGAAAAGTGATTTCTACGTTCACTGGGCAGGATATAATTTAAAAGATATTGAAAAGCTCAGTGAGATAAAGAATCGGCTTACTGAAGTTTTAAGTGAAGAGTGTACCGTAAAAACCTATATGCCGGGAGAGTCGGACGCGGTATTTGTTCAGCTCTCAGGCGCCATAAAGACAGTAATCTATGTAATCTCGGTAATCTTTGCCCTTGTAGTTGTGTCCATGGTATGTTCAAAGACATTTATCAGAGAAAAGACAGACATTGGCATATATAAGTCCCTTGGATTTACATCTGCAAATTTAAGACTGCAATTTGCTGTAAGATTCCTTTTAGTAGCTGTTTTGGGTATATTAATTGGAACAGGGCTGAGTATGGCTTTTTCAGAAAAAATTCTTTCGCTGCTGCTCAGAAGCATGGGGATTGTAAATTTTGTGATTGAATATAGGTTCATAACAGTATTTCTTCCTATTGCGGCTGTAGCAGTCAGTTACTTTGGATTTGCTTATCTGACAACCGGAAAGATAAAGAAGGTTGAAGTACGCAGTCTAATAACAGAATAATGAAATAAAAAAGGTAAAATTAGAAAATGTATATTAAACTTATAATATTTGATTTTGATGGTACTCTTGCCGATACAAATAAATTAATTGTAGATTGTAAGCAGGAAGCTATGAGGAGAATGGGACTTAAAGTGATGGATGAAGCTGTATGTTCATCAACCATCGGGCTTTCAGCCGCCACCGGATTCAGACAAACATATCCGGATTTGTCGGAAGAGATGATAGAGAAATGTGTGGCAGAATACAGGGCACTGTTTGAGGAAAAGAAACTGACGGAACCGCCGGATCTTTTCCCGGAAGTTTTAAGTACGTTAAAGACCATAAAGGAAAAAGGGATAATATGTACGATAGCTTCGTCACGCAACTCCCGGTCACTGAATGGATTCCTTGAAACTATGGGACTAGAGGAATATTTTGAATATGTTCTTGGCGGGGATGACACTTTGTTACTGAAACCCAATCCTGACCCTGTATTAAAGACTTTGGAACATTTAGGTGTTTCTGCCGAGAACACTTTGGTTGTAGGTGACATGCCGTTCGACATACTGATGGGGAAAAATGCCGGGGCATATACCTGCGGTGTTACATATGGAAATGCTGACAGAGAAACACTTGAAGATGCAGGAGCAGATTATATATTTGATAAATTAGGGGATATACTGATCATAATACGGTAGTATACGGTTCAGTAACAAAGTTTTTGTGGCTCAGTATTATTCAAACTGGCTGGCATAAAGCTTGTAGTAAAATCCTTTCAGCTTCATCAATTCATCGTGGATTCCCTGTTCCACAACATCACCGCCGTTTACAACAAGTATACGGTCGGCATTTTGTATAGTACTTAATCTATGAGCGATAACGAAGCTTGTTTTGTCCCGCATCAGGCTTCTTATCGCTTTTTGTACCTGTCGCTCAGTGTTGGTATCTACATTGCTGGTTGCTTCATCCAATATAAGCATGTTAGTATTATAGAGCATGGCTCGGGCTATTGTGAGCAGCTGCTTCTGACCTTTTGAAATATTTCCGCCATCCTCATAGATTACTGTATTATAACCTTTTGGAAGCTTTAAAACGTACTCATGGATTTTTGCGGCTTTAGCTGCATTGATGACCTCTTCTTTGGTAGCATTTTCTTTGCCATAAGCAATATTGTCGAAAATGGTACCCTGAAAAAGCCAGGTATCCTGCAGTACCATAGCGTAACTTTTTCGGAGACTTTCCATGGTATAGTTCCGATATTCTTCTTGGTCGATGATGATTTTCCCTGAATTGATATCATAAAAACGCATGAGCAAATTAATGATCGTGGTCTTCCCGGCACCTGTCGGACCTACTATGGCTATAGTTTGACCGGGTTTTGCATTAAGACTTAAATCCTTGAGAATAGTTTTTTCAGGGGTATATCCGAATGCCACATGTTCCAGGCTTACTTCACCGCTACAATCAGAAAGTACTTTTGCATTGTAGATGTCAGCGGCTTCTTCAGGTTGATCAAGCAGGTTAAAAACACGCTCAGCGGCCGCCAGTGCACTGAAAATCTCGTTAACAATATTTGAAATCTCGTTTATGGGTCCTGAAAATTTCCTGCTGTAAAGAATGAAACTCGAAATCTGTTCAAGACCTACGACAGCATTCATGTAAAGAACCGCTCCGCCCATACCGATGGCAGCAAGACCGAGATTTGATATCATACCGATAGTGGGTCCCATTTTCATGCCCATTCCGTCAGCATTCCGGTATGCTACAGCTGCATTCCTGTTGATTTTACTGAACTTGGAGGACATCTTGTCTTCACAGGCATAAGCCTGAATGGTCTTTTGACCGGTGAACATTTCCTCTGCAAATCCGTTCATCATGCCATATGCAGCGCTTCTTTTTGAATAAAGAGGCCGGGTTATTTTACCCATGTGTTTGGTATACCAGATTGAAAGAGGAATTGTAAAGATCATGCAGAGGACTAATGGAACGGAAATAGTGCACATGATGATAAAACTGCCCACTACTGTAATTGTGCTCGTCATAATCTGGATTACATCGGTTGAAAGACTTGTAGATACCACATCAATGTCGTAGGATACTCGGCTGATGATATCACCTGCCTGGTTACGATCGAAATAGCTTACCGGCAGCTTCATGAGCTTTTCGAAAACTTCACTTCTCAAACGTTCGGCAACTCTTTTACCGACCCTCGTCATGCTGATGTTTACAAGAAAACTCAGTATATTTGAGCCGACATAAGCTAAGAGCATGAGGATGGTATAGTGCAAAACCATGTCCATATCTACCATTCCGACACCGGCTTTTGCACCTCTTTCTGCCACACCTATGGCGTTGCCTGCAAAACGCGGTCCTAAAAGATTACCGGCATTGCTAATAAGCGCAAGTATGAGTAAGATAAATACAACTATTTTATATTTTGAAAGATATCTGAGAATCCTTTTAAGAGTACCTTTTGTGTTCTTTGGTTTCTCTTTTTTTCCACCTCTGTCACCGGGTCCCGGCATGGTGATACCTCCTTAGTAGATTTATAAGTTTTTATATTTCAAATTTGTAAACGTAATTTAGGTAAATTTACTGTTACGAATTTACCGCAGACCCCATTTGTATTTCATAAGTATCGCGGTAATCCCTGCAGTTTTTAAGAAGGTCTTCGTGTTTTCCGTAACCGATACATTTTCCGTTATCGAGCACAAGAATATTATCCATATTCATGACGGAGCTTACTCTTTGAGCTATCATTATGAGAGTAGTATTGGGATGGTGCTCTAAAATGGCTTTCCTCATAGCTGCATCAGTCTTATAATCAAGAGCGGAAGAACTGTCATCGAGTATTAAAATCTCGGGATTACCGGCTAGAGCACGCGCGACAAACATTCGCTGTTTTTGACCGCCCGAAAGATTTGCGCCTTTGATATCGGCTTTGTAGTCAAGACCTTCCGTTAAACTCCTTACGTATTCGCCTGCCATTGCGTCTTCTACCGCATTGTTAATGTCTTTGGCATCGAGCTTGCGCTCAAAGTCAATGTTTTCATAAAGGGTATTCTGGAAGATCATATCACTTTGAAATACCGTGCCAAATTTCCTTCTGAGTTCCTGCTTGTCATAATCTATAATATTTTTACCGTCAACGCATATAATCCCTTCCTCTGCGTCATAGAAGTGCATAAGAAGATTTACTATTGTTGATTTCCCGGATCCTGTAGGTCCGATTATTCCGAGAGTCTCTCCTTTCTTTATGGTAAAGCTAATGTCAGTCAGCGCTTTTTCTCGCGATTCATCTCCAAAATCAGCTTTAATGGTGTCAGCGTCGCTGTTTTTTTCATAGGTGGATGGCTTAGACTCCCTGTTACCATAGCTGAATGAAACATGGTCGAAACAGATATGATCATCGGATGATTTTTCTGTATCAGATTTTACAGACGGAACCGACTCTTTATCTTCAAGATCAAGCACAGATGCTATTCTGTTAGCACTGGCACTTGCCTTGCTTAAGGTAGTAAATATTCTTGTCAGTCCCATAACTCCCATAGTGATCATGTTGAAGTAGGTAAGGAATGCAAGTATTACGCCGGGTTTTATTTCCCCTTGATTTACTCGGTATGAACCGTAAAATACAACTATAGAAAGACCGATATTTAAAAAGAACTGGATGAGAGGTCCGGGCATAGCCATAACTGTTGCAGCGGAAATATCGCTTTTGGTCATTTCTGAATTAGCAGCATTAAAACGTCTTTTTTCAAAATCTTCTTTGCTGAGAGCCTTAACGACCCTTATACCTGTGATGTTCTCACGCATAATCCGGACAACAGTATCAAGTTTCTGCTGAACTTTTGTGAACATGGGAATACCGCGGGAAGTGATAAAATATATGATAAGAATGACAATGGGAAGAAGAAGGATCAATATTAGGGACAGCTTGAAATCCATCAACATTGTCATGATAAGTCCGCCAATCAGTAACATGGGTGCTCTTACACAGAGACTTTGCAGTTGTTGTGTAAAGCTCTGGACATTGTAACTGTCACTTGTCATCCTGGAGATAAGGCTCGGAAGCCCTGTTTCATCGAATTGGTTGCCGTCGAGATACATGGTCTTCTCAAAGAGTCTCTGTCGCATTTCATAACTGATATTATGGGCATTTTCAACTGCACGTTTATTTGCGATAATATTCAAAGTTCTGAAAAGAATGGCAGTGATAAACATTAAAGATCCCCAGATCAGGACCTTTGCTATCTCGCCAGAAGGAACTACTTCATCTATTATATATTCAAGAATATACGGAAGAGAAAGTTCGCTGACAGAACCGGCAAATTTGATCAATATGGCCAAAAGCACAAGCTTCTTATGTTTATTAACGTAGCTAAAGATTAGTTTCATTTTTTCCCTCTGTGAATGAATAGTATTGTGATAAGTATAACATTTATATTATAGAAAAAGAAGTCATATTTTGTTGAAAAAAGATATTATATTGTTATCTGTAATTTTCTGTTTTTTGATTTTTATTGCAAATGCTGATAATATAAAGTATAATAAAGTATTAGGCAAATAGTGGTCAATAATCCGGATAAAAGATAAATTGAGAGGATTGGCATGAATATCTTAAATGTTGAAAGTGTGTCTAAATCATATATGTCCAAACTGGTTCTGGACAGAATATCAGTTGGGATAAGCGATACTGATAAAATAGGAGTGGTCGGGATTAACGGGACCGGAAAATCGACATTTCTGGCAATTGCTGCCGGCATGGTTGAGCCTGATGAAGGACAGGTTGTCAAGAATAATAATCTCCGCATTTCCTATCTGCCTCAGAATCCGATATTTGATTTAAAAAAATCACTTCTTGAAAATATAACGGATAAGATATACGCAGGCGGGGATCATTGGGATAAGATGGGTGAAATCAAGGCAAATCTGGCTAAGTTCGGAATTGATGATCCTGAGTGCAATCCTGAAATCCTGTCGGGAGGGCAGAAAAAAAGGGCTGCTCTTGTAGCGGCTATAATGACTCCATCGGATCTCATTATTCTTGATGAGCCTACAAATCATCTTGATTCCGAAATGATAGAGTGGCTTGAGGATTTCCTGATACGCTTCAAGGGAGCACTCCTTATGATAACCCATGACAGATATTTCCTTGATGAAGTAACGAATCAAATAATTGAAATAGATAAAGGAAAAGCTTATCGCTATGAAACAAATTATTCCGGCTTTCTTGAACTAAAGCAACAGCGTCTCGAGTATGAACAGGCTGCAGAACGTAAGGCAGCTGCGTTGTATAAGAAAGATCTGGCGTGGATGTTGCGTGGAGCAAGAGCGAGATCTACAAAACAGAAGGCTCATATCCAGAGATTTGAAGCCTTAAGAGACAGGCAGCTTCCCGAGGAAGATCGTCTGATAACACTGAGTTCACTTCCTACAAGAATGGGAAATAAAACTATTATACTTGATAATATTTCAAAAGAATATGATGGATGTGTACTTTTTTCAAATTTTTCATATACATTTGGTAAGCTTGACAGAATAGGCATCATAGGATCGAATGGGTGTGGAAAATCCACTCTTTTAAAGTGTATTATCGGGCAGATACTTCCTGATACGGGGTTAGTGGAAATAGGTCAGACTATAAAAATCGGGTATTTTGGACAGGAAAATGAAGCTTTGGATGAAAGTAAGCGCGTGTTGGATTACATAAAAGATGTGGCAGAATTTATTCGAACTCCTGAAGGTCTTATTTCTGCAACCATTATGTGTGAAAGGTTTCTTTTTACATCCGATATGCAATATTCACCGATAGCGAAGCTTTCGGGCGGAGAAAAACGAAGACTGTATTTACTCAGAGTCTTAATGGAAGCTCCGAATGTGATAATCCTGGATGAACCTACAAATGATCTTGATATACAGACTCTGAGAATTTTAGAGGATTATCTGGACAGATTTCCGGGGATTATTTTGACGGTAAGTCATGACAGATACTTTCTTGACAGAGTAGTGACAAGAATATTTTCTTTTGAAGGTAATGGAATGATCCTCCAGAGTGAAGGTGGTTATTCTGATTATATTTTTCACAAGAATTATGCGGAAGACAACATAAATGAATTTTCAAATAAATCCGTTAAGAATTCAAAGCAACAAACTGTTTCTGAGGATGCATCTGAAAAGACATTAAAAAACAGAAACCGTACGATACGTGAAAAGACAAAACTTTCTTTCTCTGAACAAAAAGAATATGATACTATTGAGTCAGAAATAGAAAAGCTTGAAATCCGCTATAGCGAAACAGAAAAACAGATTTCGGAGTCAGCCACAGATTTTACTCAGCTTATGAAACTTGAAAAAGAAAAAGAAGAACTTGAAGCGGCTATTGAAACAAAAATGGAACGATATATCGAGCTTCAGGATATGGTGGACAGTTTTAAAAAATTATAAACGTCAAAAAATATAAAAATGTAAAGGAGACCGGTTATGAAAATTGGAATTAAAGGATTTTTTTTATCTATGCTGTTGATTACGGTTTTAGGTTTTTTAACAAAGTCCGTAGATGTAAATGCGGCTGAAACTGCTGAAGAGATTATTGAAAAAGCTTTGGATGAACTTAAAAAATCAGAGACTGTTTCTTTTTCAAATGTAGCTAATATGGATTATAGCAATGGTACTGACGGTAATAACCATTATCAGTCTTATCAGAGTGTCGGAATTTCGAGCAATAAAGTAGATTATGCCATAGTTTTTGAAAAAAGTGACTATGGGATGAATGAGTTTGTTGTTTATGCAGCAGATAAAAAAAACTATTATAAATACGGTGGGGAGACAGAATATATTGTATATGAAGATTATAACTACGATGAAGAAAAATCCACCAGAAAAAAAGTATTTGAGTATACTCTTTCAAATCTAAAAAAGACCAAGATATCAAAAAGCTCAAAAAAGTATTATATTATAACTGCAAAGCCTAACTGGAAAAATTCAGGATACAGTAAAATATCTATGATGATCAGCAAGAAGACCGGCAGGCTTGTAAAAATCAAATATACTTTAGCTAAAGGGAAAACCAAGTATTATAGGGATACTGAAAACATGTTTATTGTAAACGGTGGTTCTGAGATTTTTTCAAACATTAATTATGGTGAGGAACCTATTAAGCTGCCGGAAGAATTGAGCAATATCGGTTCAGAAAATAAAACAATAGATTATGAAAAAGTCTTCCCGTCATGGAATCCGGATAGTAAATCCCTTAAAGAACTTGTGGACTTTGTAGCTGAAACTACAGACATAACCAGTCCCAATTATCTTAAACCTGAAGATCGTATAGCTGTATTTGACATGGATGGAACAATACTATGCGAAAAAGCCCCGGTATATTTTGATTATTGTCTGACAATGTATCGTGTACTGGATGATCCGACTTACGAAGCAACTGAAGAAGAAATAAAAGCTGCGCAGGAAATTCGAGATCATGCATATTCGGAGGGTGTTACATTTAAGCCTGAGGGATTTACAAAGGATGATCTGATAGCGTCAGCTTTTGCCGGTATGACTCCCGAAGAATTCAGATCCTATGTGGCTGAATTCGCCGATAAAACAGATGTTGTAGGTTTTGAAGGCATGACCTATGGACAGTCATTCTACAAACCAATGATTGAAGTCATTAATTATCTGAGAGATAACGGATATGATATTTGGATGGTTTCTGCTTGTGAACGTGAGGTTGTACGCGCACTTGTGGAAAAATATGATATACCATATGATCATGTTGTTGCTACGGATGTACAATATGTCGCTTCAGGAAATGGAGACGAACCTGCAGACAAATACAACATGGGTAAGGATGAACAAATACTGCTCGGCGCACCTCTTGATGAAGTAGAATGTGGAAAATCAGGTAAAGCTGCCGCAATCGCACGTGAGATAGGAAAATATCCAGTGCTTGCATTTGGCAACAGTTCAGGTGATTACTCCATGCTTAACTATGCAGAGGGTAATCCGAAGCACATAGGCATGGGATTCCTCATTGTATGTGATGATACAGAACGTGAATATGGCAGTGATGAGAAAGCGGCCGATTTCTATAAGGAAATCGCAAAACAGGGTTGGACAGCTTTTTCGATGGCAAATGACTGGAAAACAATTTATGGTTATGACGTAAAGAAAACAAAATTGCCCGGAATAAAAGAAATATTTCAAGATGCAGCATAAATCAAAAGCCGGACTAAGCTGATAAAATGTGAAGGTAAAAAACAGATGTATAAAAACGAATAAAGTATGGTGGGTGTATAAAAATATGGATTATAAAGGATTTTTATCAAATTTTAGTCGTGTTGCCTGTGTTATGTCTGTTAATCTTGATAAAGACGATAATGACAGATTTTTGGTCGTAGACGCAAATGATGCTTACAAGTATACAGTCGTAAAGAAGCTGGAAGACTTTAAAACAAATGTACCTTATACCAAATACATACCGAAAGCTGTAAATTTTGAAGCACTGTGTGAAAACTGTGTTATAAATGACAGGCCAATTCATACATATTTTGACATCAAACTGTATAATGCTTGGATGGAGGTATTTTTAACTCCTCTTATATCGGATGACCCAAAAAAGAAAATGCTGTTATTTTCATATGAGATGAATCCAAAGGCTGACATTAATAAGTTGACTGATATTTCTTCCGAAACAGCAACAAATGTTATAAAAACCTGTCTTAAGCTCAGGGAAACGACTGATTTCCAGAAGGCAATGAACTCTGTTATTAAAGATATTCGTGAACAGTGCGGGGCGAAAAGATGCAGTATTCTTCTTACGGATTATGAGAAAAGGCATTATTCGGTATTATCTGAGGATTATGGAAATGATCCGGAACAAAAACCTTTGGGTGAATTCCTGGACGAACGTTTCTGCAGGGTGATTGAGACATGGCCCAAATTGATGAATAAGAGTAATTGTTTCATCATATCAAATGAAAAAGATATGACAGAGGCTCGCAAAATAGCTCCTGATTGGATGGATTCGCTTAAAGGGGATGATATCAATACTCTTGTTATTTTCCCGCTACGGTCTGATAATAAGACTATAGGTTATATCTGGGCAGGAAATTTTAATCCGGAAAAGACGCTTATGATAAAAGAAACATTAAGTCTTACTGCGTTCATACTATCTACTGAAATAGCCAATGAACAGAATATCCGCAAGCTAAAAGTTATGAGTATGACAGACATGCTGACAGGCGTACTTAACCGTAATGCTATGAATAACAGAATCAGTGACTTTATTACAGGCGAAAGAGATATAAAAAAGCCATTTGGAGTATTCTTTATAGATGTTAATGGACTCAAGATGGTTAATGATACTAAGGGACATCTTGCCGGAGATAATCTGTTAAAGGATGTTGCATCAGTTTTAAAAGAAATTGGAAATAATGAAAACATAGAGATTTACCGTGTGGGCGGAGATGAGTTTATGATTATAGCCATGGGGACTCCAAAGGATGAACTGGGTAAGATAGAGGATTTTCTAATGAGCAATTCAGAACGTCCAAACCGAGCTCATTTTGCCGTCGGGGTCTGTCATAGTGATGAAACTGATGATATCCGTAAAGCTATGCAGAAAGCAGATGCAAGAATGTATGAGATTAAGGCGGGTTATTACTCAAGGCATCATGAATATGAATGGCATAACAAGATTTGAAGGAGAAATTGGCATGAATGTATATGATTTCGATGGAACGATATTTGATGGTGACTGTTCAATAGGATTTGCTTTTTTCTGTATGAATCATCATCCGACTATGTGGATTACTTTTTTCCCTAAGGCTCTTACTAATCTGATCCTTTATAAGATCGGAAAAAGAAACAGAGCTACGATGATGAGAAAGCATTTTGTTTTCTTAAATAAGGATAATCTGCCGGATTTTGATAGGCTGATAAAGAAATACTGGAAAAAGAATATTAAGAAAATTCCCAAATGGTATTTGAAGCAAAGAAAAAAAGATGATCTTATTATCAGTGCTTCGCCAACCTGTATTATCGGACCAATAGCAAAAAAACTTGGGGTTAATTATGTTGCGACGGAATACGACAGAGAATTCGGTGTGCTTGTCGACAATATGATGTTTGCAAAGGGCAAGTCCAGATATATGATAGACCATGGTTTTCCGGTGATAGAAAACTTTTATTCGGATTCTTTGACGGATACGCCGATTGCACTGTGTGCAGAAAAAGCTCATTTAGTAACGAATCATGCACAGACAGTTGAGGATTGGCCGCATCTGGATAAAGAAACCATGAGGACAGTTAAGAAGAAGATTAACTACGGATGGAATATACATTTATAATTAATAATTACCTATTGACAAAGTAGGCGAATAGGTGTATAATCCCCTCTGACAATAAGCAGAGGGGGTTTTTATTTTGATTTATGCAGATAATGCCGCTACGACCAAGATGAGCGAAGTGGCGATAAATACTATGGTTTCCCTGATGAATGAGACATACGGAAACCCTTCAAGCCTTTATACTTTCGGACAGAAAGCAAAGGAGGCATTGGAGAAAGCGAGAGCAGATGTAGCGGCTGTTATAGGAGCTGATAAAAAAGAGATCCTTTTTACATCCGGCGGC
>JAFXXN010000012.1 GCA_017542245.1 Lachnospiraceae bacterium | reverse complement strand
TCCATCGCATTTTTGTCAAACGACAACAGGGCCTTCTTCATGGGAGTCATACCATGGAGCTTTGGCCTTGTTGTATTATTGATGTGATTTATCATCAACAATACATGCTCCTGTGTCAGCTGATCAAAAGAAGTCCCTTTAATCCAATTCACGCTCTTTTTTCTCAAACACATCTGACCATTTCCCATCCTCATAAAATTGTCTTTTTTCACTATCTGCCAATTCCCGGATTACAAGATATGGATTATTCAAATATCGTATAGTAATAATAGTTATATCGAACTTATCATCGATATAAGTTTCACCATCTTCTTTTAAATAGTTTGATAGTGCTATTCCAGCTTCAAAATCATAATTGCTTGGATCACAAAATAGCACAAGATATGAACCTTCTAAATCCTCTATTAGTTTCCATTCAGTAGTATACTTGCGTTTGGATTCATCAAAGTATTCTGAAAAGACTTTCATATCCTCGTTTTTCTTTATGGCTTGTGTAAACTCTGAAAACTTATCAAATACATAGACAATATAATCTTTCTCCACTATAATTCCTTTATATTTTAAAAGGTTGTCCGAAGGGAATTCATACTTTATAGCAGAATCAGAAATAATCAATTCATCATTTTCAAAGTATTCTTTTGATGAATCACATGAAGTTCCCGATATGATAATACATACACAAATTGTTATTATAATTGAAAGTTTAATCTTGTTCATAATCAAATCACATCCATTGACAAAGCTTTATTGAATTCTATCTATTTTTGTTATTATGTTATTTTTGATTTCAAACACATACCAATCTGTACCTGCTTTTCCAACAGGTATATGATAAACAATTGGTTCAAAGATATCGTTTCCACTATATACTGTTACTGTAGCATTTGAATATGATAACGCATATGAACTGCTATCTCCACCATTACTGAAATCATGTACATAATAGGTTACGGTATCATTAGGATCAATAATTGAAAATGTAATGGTTTCCGGGCCATAACTTGAAGTATCATCATGATCTAACGAAGCTACTAATTCTCCATTTGAATATGCATTTGGTGTCATATAATAAACATGTACTGAATTCCCATCAATATATCCTGTAAGATGCGAATCCAAATCACTTGGAGAGTCGCCCCAGGTCAATACTACCCTATACTCATCTTCGTTAACTTGTGGAGATAATGCAGCAAATGAATCACGGCTTTCTGCCGAAACTATTATATTCGTATAAGCAGTATAATAACCAGGTTTAATTATCTCAGCAGTATAAGCGCCTATGGGAAGTGTTATATTATAGTCACCATTATTATCCGTATATACCTTAGTATTAGACCAAAAACCTACATGATTGCCAAATCTATTATTCCATCCTTTTTAAAATTTTACAACCGCACCTTCTACTGCCATACCATTTGTAGCATCTACCACGTGACCATTTACAATCCCTTCAGTCTTATTATTTTTATTTATCGGAACCAGAATAATTTGTCCTAGGTATCTACCAAGAAGAAATGCCGCCGCAAGTTCCTCGATGACAGTAACATTCCGATAGATAACAACTATGTTGAGCAAACGATCGGGTTTGTCAAGTAAACGATCAGACTTTTTACCATGGGGACGTTTTAAGCAGATTATCATCTTTCTACAAAAAACTCATTTATAATCTTTGTATCAAATTGTGATATTTTACATGCTTAAAACAAACATTTTTATACATAACCATCTACTACATTTCCAAGAGGTTTTGTTCCCCAATAAATAAACACTGAATTATATGATTCATCCGAATATACTCCATTCCAACCATATCTATCTGTTTCTTCCGTATAAAATAATTTTTTTTAGTTTTCTCCCAACACAAATATAGATATACGTATCTTTTGGTAATTCAGCAATTTTTTCTTTTATTTCTTTTATACTCTCTTCTTGTAAGTTGGCAGCATCAAATATTATGTTCAAATAAGATTTATATATATTTTCTATATTAGTACTACTATGAAGCCTTGGATATAAGAGATACGCAGGAAGAACATCTGCAACGTTATTCTCAAATTTTATTTCCATGAAGTATTCAACATCTATTTGTGTGTTTTTAAAAGGACTGACAATAGCAATTATAACAGCTATTATTATACCAAACAAAAGAGCAATAATAATCCCAATCATTTTTTTTCTTGACATTTTGACTCCTTTAAAATTAGTATTCCATCCACTCAAATTCATAAACTCTTTCTATCCTACTATATATATAATAAGACTTTTCAAAATACAAAAAGTAACAGACAACATAAAAAAAGTTGAATAATATAAAAATATAAAAAGTACGACGGGACTTGAACCCCCATCTCGAGATGCACGGAAACCCTCCGCTCTGTCAATTGATTTACGTCCATATTTGAATTATCTTCCGGTTTACTGTTCCATCATATACATATTGGGGTTAATTATCTTTTTCTTTGATTACATCGGATAACATGTCATAAGCCGTATCATATCCGGCATTTGCCGAACGCTTCAGCCATTCTATTGCCTCATCTTTGTTCTTTTCAAAATCTTTTGCAAGCAGAATCTTGGCAACGTTGTACATGGCTTCCGGGACTTCCTGTTCCGCTGCCTTATGAAACAGTTCATACGCTTTATCGATATCCGGCTCCGTTCCTCTGCCCGACCAGTACATAAAGCCTAAAGTAAACTGTGAAATAGCATCTCCATCCTCTGCAGCAACAGTCAGATATCGAAAGGCACGGTCAAGGTCCTGCGGTATGTTCATTCCGTAATAAAACTCTTTCCCGAGAAACGCGCACATTTCCTGGTCGCCTTCTTCGCATAATGTGATACAAGCTTTAAGTTTTTCTTCCATTGTAGGTTCCATGATAATGATCCTCCTCGTTTTATCTTCCGAGATAACGCTCCTTTGATCATCTCGGCAAACATGAATTTGTAACAATAATTGTCAGCATGATCATACAGCATCTCAACCTTCATCATACGCATCATAGAAGAAATCCGGGCGAAAATGATTCTTAAAAAAAAGATCAGCTTTTTCAGCGAATTGCTTTGGCGTTACAGTACCGTATTCGAAATCAAGTTTTTTAGGTGTCGCAGACCAAATAAGATATGGCTTCAATGGTAATAAATCCTTTACCTTTATCTCACTTCCGTCGCGAACAAGAAGCCCGTCTTTTGCAATGCGTCTCATGTCAAAGTATAATCTTGCTCCCGGTTGATACGGCTGATTCCAGTCCATTTCTATTCGTTTTTTTTCTTTAGAACTAACGACTATTTCGCCAGTAACCCCTGAACCGAAAAGAATATAATCTCTTAATTCCAATGGATCACCCAAAAGTTTGCCAATAGGTTCCTCCTCAACGAAGAACCCTTCATTATAAAGGCGATTCCAAGATTTCAAGCACTCGTCCTTGACTATTTGCTCATAACATCTTTGAGTGGTGCTGTGAATTAGAACCGGATTTTCGTACTCTCTTAAAATACGATCTCGGCATGAATGCCCCTTATAGTTATTCAAAGCATTATCCAGAGCTTCCTGCCTCAACGCTAAAACAATTTTGTGACCAGCGGCTTTGTGATAATCAATAAAATCTCCCAAAGCCATTTCCCAGTTCAAATGTTTTTTCCCAACATAGAGCACATATGCACTGCCGGTTTCTCCACCGACTCGCATACGGTAGTTATTATCTGTCAAGCAAAAGACTATCCATGAATCGTCATACGGAAGCATGGTATTCGGATTTAAAGTATTCGCTGTAAAACAGTCGATGCGATGCATTATGTAATTATTTGATATTGTCTTTATCTCGTTCATATTATCACGCAAATCCCGATTTGTCGTTCAGCATTGTATTCCGGTATAACTTACTAAAACAAACTAAATAGATTTCGAGTAAAATACATAAAGCTCAACATATTTTTCAGAATACGAGTTGGTTCTCATTTTCAACTTCAACTCTAATATGAATATACAATTTTTCCATAAAGAAGAATGAAACTTTATCTTTTACATATAAAACACCATTAGTTCCGCCATGATCTTGATAAGTGAAACCATTGCTTTCAATAACAGATTTTACCTCATCTTTTGTCGAATTTACCGTAAGTCCATAAACATTAATAGAAGGATCTGTTATATAGATACTTGTTATATGCCTTGTTTGGCTTGAATAATCTGGATATGAGGTTACGGTATACAGTACACATGCTTCAGGATCTAATTGATTCCCTTCTTCGTCTATCGAAGGAACATAACCTGAACCATAATACTCAGTTCCGCCCATCAATCCATATCTTTCCTGATATTTTGAAAAATCTACATTATCAACATTTTCTGTAATCCAAAATTCAAGATTGGTATCAGGCCTCTCAAGTATGAATATTTTTTCATCTTTATCATCCATGGAATGATTTCCCTGAATATCCTGATCCTGAATCTGTTGGCACATTTCAACAAGTTCCAGGGTATTATTCAGTTCATATACAACTTCATTAATATGTATACGGGAGAAAGTATCCAGATTGAATATAACCTTCCTGCCATCTTCTAAAACGAAAGTAAAATCCTTTATACCATCAGCTGTATACGATATCTGCTCAGGATCTGTGATTATGCTCTTTATACTTATGCTTCTTAATGCCTCAATGAAACCATTTATAACACCAGTATCTGATGAAGTATACTCTTCATATCCACCTTCTCCGCCCATACCATAGATCACTTTTTCAGGAATCTCATGACCTTCTATTATCTGAATAAATAACGGATCACTGTAAATAATGCTGTCAATATCATAGCTAGCATGCTGCATTGGACTAATCACATTTGTAATCGTTTTTCCTTCAAAAAAATCTTTAGGTATAGCAGCGATATCGAAATCTCCACCCATGACTTGTGCAACGGAATCACCCGCCGGCTTTTTTTCTTTGTCAAAGTGAAATTTCAATTTGTTTTCATCAAGCAAAACCGCATCAGCATGATGATAATGATCGCCTTCCCGATACTCTGAATAGCAGAATAAGTAATAATAATCCTTAATGGGATACTCTATCTTTATCTTTTGGAAGGATTCCGATATCTCTTTATGCCCACTGAAACTTTCTTTCCCATTCTCAGGAATTGTCATACCGATATATTTCTCCGCATATTCCAGTTCCTCTTCATTTGAAATCAGATATAATGCATATGGCATCGGTCTCTGATCATAACTCAGATATCCGCATGTAAAGCTTTCAACATAAGTTCCGGTTATTCTATTGTCTGAACATCCGTTTAGTATTAGAAGCATTAGCGTCATAAGACAAAACGCAAAAAACCTTTTTTTCATATCTGACTCTCTTTTTTCTTATTCATTATCTGAATATTCTTTTATAACCTTAATCTCGCTAACTATATGCTTATTGAAATCTTCTAACTCTTCAGCCGGAACCCACAATTCCCGATGATAATCCGCGCCAACGGTATGAGGCTCATATTTAGCACAAAACTTGTCATCCACTTCAAATTCGGTCACATATCCTTTATGATCATCGTTATATTTAACATTCCAATTTGAAGCAATCTCTATGGCATATTTTTCGTTAAGTACAGGATAAAAAATAGGCTGATCAGGTAATCGCGGAGGAAAAGCTTTATTTCCGCTCTGAACAATCAATTCTAATTCTTTTGTACCTACAGGTCTATACAAAATCATCTCATATCCCCCCAATAAACTGAAATATAATCGCTCTACAAACTTACATTTATATTGTTTTAACTCTGTATGAAGCAGTAATACTATTCTGCCCTTCCAACCTATTAAAACCAGCCGCAGTAAACAATTCGATTTCTAAATTAGCATCTACATCGACCACTACCATCATTTGATGTGGACTGTTCAATTCTATTGCCTTTGCCAATAATGCTAGTTCATAACCTTGTCGTATGGATTCAGGCTTAACAAACAGATCATATATTTCGTTCATCTCATGGCCGCATGTTATATCAAGATACCCTTGAACCAGTCCTTCTTTTACTGCTAGCAGAACCCGGAAGTTATTCTTGTCCGAAAGAATACGCTCCGCAGTCCAATAGGTGTCCTTATTATGAAGATCACAGTACTGCTTCGTCCACTTTTCCGAAAGCAATTCTATCTGATCAGTAGATACACTCGGGACGATTCCGTTCTGCATCATTTTCTGCTGTTCGGGATCAAATGATGCTCCTTTCATCTTCAATGTTCGGGAAATAGCCGGATTTAACGGATTAAATACAAAATCCATATTAAACCCCTGATATTTTCTCTCCATATATGATAACATTTCAGAAAACGCTTCTTCTTTTTTAGTAAACCCTATGATCATCTCAATATATTGATCATTTGGAAGAACTAGCCAAACAAAAATTCCTTGAGGCTCCTCATTTTCCAAAACAGCAAAAGTAAATTCGTCCTGCCTCTCCAGCGAGCCGTATAGATTTTCTTTATCAAATGTGAAATGAGGGTCGGAGTATAATGGGTCTCTGGCCAGTTCGCCGATAAAATTCTCATATTTCTCAAACGACCGGATTTTCTGAATCATCATTGGCAACACCTCAAATTACGATTTGCTTATTCCATTATTCTGTAATATAATTTTCCATCAGCAGTAAAGAAAAGTATAGCAAATTTGGTACTTCAAGTCAATTTTTTTATACTCTTATTACAAGCCATATCAGAATCAGATGCAGGGGATAGAACACATAAAACAGCCACTTATTTATAAATTTTTTCTTCCCGGATTCTCCATTATAGGCAATGAGCAGAGGTATTACAAGGAATGTACCAAGCTGACACATACCCTCATACCAACTCTGGGTGTTACAGATAATGAAAAGGACTGTACTCAATAGCTGTATTCCTACTATCAGCAGATAATCCCTGACCTGCTTTTTTATATCTGATCTGTTTACATAGAAAAGCCAGGCCATAAGCGGTCCGATAAGTCCCCAGTCTGAAAATATACTGATAAACATAAACAAGAATACTGCCATTCCCTTTATAATCTGGTTTGATGTTTTCTCCACTACCATAAGCATCAGGAATGAGAATAAGAGTGTGAACATCACATTAAGATCTCCCGATGCTACATTGCCATATCTCAATAATGAATACGGTATCTGTGACAGTATGGCGAAGCTCAGTAATCTCAGGCAATAGTTCCGTTTTGACGAGGTATGCGTAAAACCTTCCACGAGGAAATAGAACATCACCGGAGCTGCTACTCTACCGATAGTCCGCATGATTATGTATAAGACTATCAAGCCCGGATATTTTTCCGGTGACAGTAGGAATGCCGCCAGATGATCTAAAAACATCGCAGCTATGGCTAGGTACTTAATCTGTGTCCTATTAAGCCTTTTTATACTTGTCATTTCTTTGTTCTCCTTCATTCTTCTACAGTTCCACAATCGTAATACTCTAATTCCTGCTCAGGCTTTACTTCAAGCTTTGTGGATAGGTATTCCTTTATGTCAAAGGTATTCTTCTCATTAAAATCCGAAAGCAGCTTGTAGCGTTTATGCTTTGTGATATCATACTTATCTGACAGGAAAGGGCGTACTCCCCTTAACTGGAAGATACATTTCTTTCCACTCATAACAGCTATCTCATCCGGAGTCATAAGCTCCTTGCCCATGCGCTGGTTGTTGGTTCCGTTAGATGGTGACTGTCCTCTTGATTCCGATGTTGTCTGGATATCTATGGTTTCTTTACCAAGCAATCCAGATAGTTCTTTCAAGGTTTCATCACCCCTGCCACCTAGGAATAGCTGTGAATCACAGTTGTCGGCGATCGTTCCGGCATGGTCTTTATACAAAGCTTTCAGCTGTGCCTTTGATTGCAGGATGATACAGGCAGATATCTCACGGCTTCGGATAACTGAGATAATCTTCTCAAATTCCGGTATCTTTCCGATATTACTGAACTCATCCAGGATAAAACGCACATGGATGGGCAGCCTGCCACCGAACTTACTTCCTGCAAGGTCGCATAAGATATTGAATAGCTGAGCTTCCAACATGGCTATAATAAAGTTGAAGGTACTGTCAGTATCCGACATTATCATAAATAATGCTGTCTTCTGTGTTGCCATCTTTTCTATATCCATCTCATCATATGAAGTAAGCTCCCGAAGCTCCTTTATATCGAATGGAGCAAGCCTTGTAGCACATGAAATCAATATAGATTTAGCTGTCTTGCCCGAAACAAGTTGTCAATGGTTTTTTGTACTTTTTTTACTATATTTTCTCAGCCTGCCCCCTTCAGCACCCTTTTAAGCACTTCCGAGAAGGTCATTCCCTGCTCTTTAAAGTGCAGGCCTACCACATATGTGGTCTTATCTATGGTTCTGGTTACCATACTCGGCTCTGTTTCCGATGTAACCTTTGTTAAATCAACTACATAGTTCTGGGATTCACCGATTCCGCTTGTCATAATTTGCTTTTCTTGTTCCATAAGTCCTCCTAAAAAATGAATAATGGGAACGGATCCTATCCATTCCCTACAAAAGAAAGAGCACGGCTATCAAGGATAACTGTGCTCTCTTAGCTTGTAGTGTTCAGTTAAAAATCAAAATCATTCTTCTTCGATATTAATATACATTACAGGGCGGACTCCAAAGTTAACGTATACGATGTCACCTGCTACAGTTATGGAATCTCCGTTTGTTACAGTATCGCCGCAAGTATTTACTCCCCATTCATCAACTACAGCAGCATCATTAGCAGCAAATCCCGGTGAACGTAAATAATACAGACAAGCAGGAACGCCAAAGGCGGTCTCTTCGGTCTCATAATGATGATATACACCCTGAACTTCTGCATAAGCTGTAGGACCGGTCAGAAGGATGTCAGTACTTATATTAAGACCTTCGTCAATGGATAAGAGGAAGACTTTATCTTTTGTATCATTTCCGCCCGGAATCTCATAATCAGTATTATCACTGTTTTTAACCTTAACGGTGTTAATCAAGGATTTCTCCGTTTTAGTGAATGCTGTCGAATAAAAATTGTCGTTAAGCCACTTACGAAGAGAGCAGTCTTCCCATGTTATGTCACCTTCGGCAGTTGTATGATACGGCAGGCAGTCAAGTACATACTTACTGATAACCATCATCTGCTTCTCACCCTTGGAAAGGACTATCCATTCAATAGGTTCCTTACCGTTCTTCATATTGTCATCCTGCTCATAAGTACCGAACTTGATGGTATCTCCGACACTTACCTTCGAGAAATCATAGTTCTTATCTTTAACGGTCTTTTTCTTGCCTGCTTTTATTGTAACTGATTTTTCAGCACCTACTATAAAATCATCTTCATTATAGGCAATTGCTTTGAACTTATATGTTCCCTTTGGAAGTCCCTGGATGGTATAAGTACGAGCCTTAGAACCATCCTGTTCTATATTAGCGATTAATCTATCAACTTTTCCGCCATTAAACAGATAATCACTATATTCATTTTTAGCACTGCTCATATACAGATAATATCCTGTAGCACCTTTTGTTTTATTGATAGTGATTTTAACTCCCGTCTTACTGTTTATCTTTTTGATCTTAATGGTTGGTTTGCCCAGCTTTGAAGCTGCATTAGCCTCAACATCCGGCTTAAGAACAGCTACCAGTCCAATTGCCATAATAGCTACAAGCAGCATCGCTAAAGTTCTTTTCAATAGTTTCATTCTTTCTCCTCCTCAATAATTTTTCTATTTACCCAATACATTGCAAAAAACATTGCTTTGTAAAAATTTATTATATACTAAATAATAGTAAATGTAAACAAAAAACTGTCAAAAAGTCCTATGTCTATCTGACCTCTCTGCTACGTTCTATATTCTTAATTTTATGGCTCTCGTTTTCTAAGAATAACTTCAGCTCTTTCTTGTTGTGTTCAAGAACTTCTACGCGGGCGAGTTCGGTTGCAACTTCGGTGAACTGTTTGTCAATGTCATCTATACTTTCATAAATCTTTTTAAGTTCTTCCCGCCACTTACCGGGAGTGATGTTTTTATTAGTCCCTTCGATAGCATCTTTCAAGGTTTTCCTTTTGGCTTCATACTGCACAAGCTCTAAGGAATGCTTTTTCTTAAACATAATAAAAGCAAATCCTCTTTTTGAACTAAGTTCAGCATTGACTTTATAATATGGCTCATAATCATTGTAAAGATCTAGCAGGTGTTTATAATACTCAGTCTTTTTTTCTAGGCTTTGCCTTTCGGCTATAAGCTCCTTGTACCTTGGCTCTACCCCAAGCCTATATTTTTCAAGTTCTTCATAAGTGGATACTCCTATCTTATGAACATAATTTTCCATATATTCCAGGTTCTGAAGCTTGCTCTTATCTGATACAAAAGCAAGATACTTTGAGCCGGCTACTTTTAGTTTTAACCTTCCCTTGTTCCGCTCCGCCACTTTTCTCAGCACCTCG
>JAFXXN010000062.1 GCA_017542245.1 Lachnospiraceae bacterium | reverse complement strand
GCTTGAATCATATGTGGAAGACAAGTATTCAGCCGAAGATAATAACTATGTTCTGATCGATGAAATACAGATGTGTGAACATTTCGAGAAAGCCGTAAACAGTCTGCATGCCAAAGAGAAATATGATATTTATGTAACCGGGTCTAATGCATTCCTTCAAAGCAGTGATCTTGCTACTCTGTTTGTAGGCAGAACATACGAAGTGCATGTCCTTCCGTTCTCATTTAAAGAATATGTGACGTATTTTCCTTCTGAAAATGTTAATGCCAGCCTGACAAGATACATTTCTGAAGGCGGGATGGCCGGCTCCTATCTATATAAGGATACGGATCAGAAGTATCGGTACATCAATACAGAAGTACTCAATGCATTAGTAGTAAGAGACATAATAAACAAGTACAAGATCCGCAACGAACCGTTGCTTCATATGCTGATCGATTTTATGATGGACAACATTGGAAGTGAGATCTCTGTCCGATCGATCACAGATTCTCTTGCCGGAGGTAAAACAGCAGCCGATCATAAAACGATCGGTAAATATATTGAGTATCTGTGCAATGCATTTGCATTCTACCGGGTCAGAAGATACGACATTAAAGGAAAGAAATACCTCCGCTCAGAAGATAAGTATTACCTGTCTGATCACAGTTTCAAGTATGCCAGATTGGGAACAAAGAATATGGACTATGGTCATGTGCTTGAGAATATAGTTGCAATGGAATTGATCAGAAGGGGTTATGAGATATATGTCGGCGTAGCAGGCGGGAAAGAAGTTGACTTTGTAGCAATGAAACAAGGAGACAGGACATACATACAGGTTTCATACGATATAACAGAGCCGAAAACTTTTGAAAGAGAAATCGCTCCCTTACTGAAGATTGCTGACGGATACAAGAAGATGATAATAGCGAGGACTTATCAGCCCGCTTACCATCACGAAGGAATAAAGATAATCGATGCCGCAGAATGGCTTTTGGGAGATAGCTTATAATGTCAGACAGACCGGAATTAACAATTAAATTGAAGAGAAAAGAGTTCCTTGAATATTATTATCTCAAGGAAGAATTGGTTTGTTTCTGTCGTGAAAACGGATTGCCGACATCCGGCGGAAAAGCGGAACTGACTGAGCGGATCGCATATTATCTTGATACAGGAAAGATCAAAGCCATAAAAACGGTGCGGACTCAAAAGCCTAAGATAACGGCAATAACAAGAGACAGCATCATTGAATCTGATCTGGTATGTTCGGAAATCCACAGAGCTTTTTTTAAGTGCGAGATAGGCGAGAGTTTTTCTTTCAATGTTGCTTTTCAAAAATGGCTTAGATCCAACAGTGGAAAGACATATGCAGATGCTATAGCTGCATATAAAGAAATAAAGAGCACAAAGAAACCCGGGAAAAAGGACATAGATAAGCAGTTTGAATATAATACTTATGTACGGGATTTTTTCGACGACAATAAAGGTGCTTCTCTGGCTGATGCCATAAAGTGCTGGAAATACAAAAAGAGCATTAAAGGCCATAACAAATATGAGAGGTCTGACCTGAGGGCATTAGAACAGTAAAACAGTATAGTGAATATATTTTTAACCAAGGTGACAGATGGGATTTTCAGACATTTTCGGCCAAAAGCAAACTGATAACTCTTCCAGGGGTTATTCACGCAGATATTCCTGTACGGAAGCATATGAATTGCTGATTAATGAAATCTCTAGATTTCTTGGTGATTCATGGGTTTTCGTTAAGAGCAACAGTGCATTCAAGAAAAAAGACGGTGGTTTCGTTACAAATATTCTTTTGCATCGGAGCCACTATAACAGTTCATATGACTATATAATCTTCGACTGCAATGTTACTGTTGATTACAAAAAAGAACGGATAATGCTATACCAATTCCTGGAAACATATCATATAGAAACAGATACCATGTTCAACATGTCTTTAATGTCGTACGAGAACAGATTAAAAACTGATGTTATTCCGGTTATTAACGCGCTTAATACTGATATCGAAGCCGTCTTAAAAGAATTGACTACTAAAAGCAATTTCTGGAAATATCATGTCAATCCGCAGTTCCTAATAGACTGGCTGGGAAGAGATGCTTTGATCGGCCTTGCAAAAGAAATAATCGATTCAATGAGCAACGAGACAAAAGATAGCATAAAGGCATATTTAAGCGGCGACACAACAAAGTTAGGCAGTGGGAGCGTGTATATTACCTTTTGTGAAAACGGTTTATTTGATGAACTGAGATAATTCATTTATTTTGTGATATCAATATTATAGACAACTAAATCAGCAGTATAACAGAATGTAGAAATGGCAGCTAAAACAATTAAAAAGATAAAAGTTCCGACTAATTGTTACTTAAGGAATTAATAGAAAAAACATCTTGAATAGTTAGTCTTTCTGTGTGGATGACCCGGCGTGGTATAAATAAATATATCACACCGGTCAACACGGGTGTTTTAATACCGGGTTAAACTACGCCAGCTTCGTCAATATATTTCTCGAAAATCTTTCTTTTGATCATGACGCGGTTACCATTCATGACCACGAAAT
>JAFXXN010000061.1 GCA_017542245.1 Lachnospiraceae bacterium | reverse complement strand
CCGTTCGCAGGACGTGAAGGCAAGTTCGTAACATCACGTCAGCTCCGTGACAGACTTTTCAAGGAACTTCTCCGTGACGTTTCACTCCGTGTTGAAGAAACAGAAAACGCTGATTCATTCTCAGTATGCGGCCGCGGTGAAATGCACCTTTCAATCCTTATAGAAAACATGCGCCGTGAAGGATATGAACTTTCAGTTTCAACTCCAAGAGTTGTACTCAAGGAAATTGACGGCGTAAAGTGCGAACCAATGGAACTCCTCGTTGTTGACGTACCGGAAGAAAGCGTCGGCGCAGTAATGGAAAAGATGGGTACAAGAAAGGCAGAAATGCTCACAATGCATCCGCAGGGAGCAAGAATGCGTCTTGAATTCTCTGTTCCTGCAAGAGGACTTTTCGGATACAAGAGCGAATTCCTTACAGATACAAAGGGCGAAGGCATCATGAGCAGCGTGTTCAACGGATATGAACCGTACAAGGGTGACATTCCGAGAAGAAAGACGGGTTCACTCATCTCATTCGAAACAGGCGAAGCAGTTACATACGGCCTTTTCAACGCACAGGAAAGAGGCGCACTCTTCATCGGTGCAGGTACTCCGGTATACGAAGGCATGATCGTAGGTGTATCACCTAAGTCAGAAGACCTTGTAGTAAACGTATGTAAGAAGAAGCACCTTTCAAACACACGTGCAAGCGGAAGCGATGACGCACTCAGACTCATCCCGTGCAGAAAGTTAAGCCTTGAGGAAAGCCTTGAATTCCTCGCAGACGACGAGCTTCTCGAGATCACACCAAAGAACATCAGAATCAGAAAGAGAATTCTTTCAAACCAGATGCGTGCAAAGGCAAAGGCAAAGATCTGATCATCAGGATAAGACGATTTTTTTAGCTGTTAGTTATGATGTAAAGGATATGGCATAATTATAATTTAATATGTCATATCCTTTTTTTATATTTAAAATAATATTAAATGGAGAATATATTCTTAGTTTGATATTAGCCGATATGCAGGAAGCAAACGTAGTTTGCGGATCTGCAAGGCGATATTAATGATTAATTTCAAAAACGAAAGGAGAAGTGTCAATGGACACAATACCAAAGCACAAACTGACAAGCAGACTGATTTCACTGGCTCTTGTTATTGCGATTACATGTGTATATGTAGTCGGGGATAATTTTGCTCCGGTGGTCGGCGAAAGTAATTTTTCCGAGCCATCCGATCTGCTTGCCCAGTCTTTGAGTTACAGTGCAGCTCAGATACCTGAAGCTGAACTCAGAGATGTAAGCGATCTTGTACTTGCTGAAAACAAAACAGAAATGGGTAAAGCAAGCGAATCCTTAGCGGATGCATTTGCTAAGATGCCTGAAACTGTTGCAGACAAGGAGGATTTTGAAAAGAATATTTCTGAATTTAAGATTCAGATCGGTCTTCTCAAAAAGAATACTCTTGATGAGCTTGACAGGACTGATAACGGAACGGAAGAATTCAGAAATTACAGAGAAGCTGTGACATCCGGGTATGATAAACTCGAAACACTGCTTTCGGATGCTTCATTTGAAAATTATGATACAGTTATGGCTGAAATTTCAGCACTTATCAATCCGGAAAGACCGTATGTATCACTTGCTGATGATCTCCCGTTCAATGATGTATCTGAAGAAAATATTTCGTATTCTTCATATAATCCAGAATCTGTAGTCAACTATCAGATCAATGATGGCAGCTATTCAAGTGACGATCTTCAGCAGACCAATGATACTATTATAAACGACAGCGTGAGAGCTGAATTTGCAGAACATGAAAGTGTTCTTGAGGTTTATCAGTATATCAAGAACAATTACATGATGGAATTCTATTTCGGCTCCAGAAAAGGTGCTGTTGGTACATTTTCAGAAAAAGCCGGAAATGACTACGATATAGCCAGCCTTTTAATCGGTGTTCTGCGTGATAGAAATATTCCTGCACGATACGCAAAAGGTGAAATTGAAATTACAGCAGAACAGGCTATGGAGTGGACGGCAACTGATGATATTAATGTTGCTATTCGTTTAATTGCGTCTCTCGGAATTCCGACAACAGGCATGATTTCTAATGGCGAAACAGTCGCTGTTAGATTGGAACACACTTGGGTTGAAGCATATGTACCATATACTGATTATCGTGGTACAGGCAACCGTTCAGGTGAACGTCTCTGGATTCCTCTTGATGCATCATTTAAGATGTCAACACATCTTGCTGGTACTGATATTGAGACAATTAATGCTTATATGAAAGATGAATCAAATTATCTCAATGAAAATTCAGTTATCAACGGAGTAAGTGTTTCAAACATAGCGAAAATGGTTGATGGCGAAGAATCAGCGTTTGTAAAGTATATGCTTGAAAACGGTTATGATTCTGTAGCTCAGGTTTTCGGCGGCAAAGAAATAATCTATGAAGATTTGGGATATTTGCCGCTTTCGCTGCCATATAATACAGTTTCAGATGTGGATAGATACGATGATATTCCTGTTGATTATACAGATACTATCAGCTTTGAACTATTTGGTAATTCGGCTTCGGGAAACAATATCTACGGTGATGATTATATCAATAAAACGATTTATGCACCTGATGTTTATGGCAAAAGGCTTACTTTAGCTTATGTTCCGGCTACATCATCTGATAGCGATGTTATTTCAGAACATGGCAATATTTTCTCCACTCCAGCTTACCTCGTTAAAATGAAGCCTCAGTTTGCTGTTGATGGTGAAGTGATAGCAGAAGGTGGTGTTTGCAATACAGGATATACCCAAAAGTATATTATTACCCTTAGCAATCCAGCTTCCAATCAGAATAACAGTGAAATCACTAATAATGTTATCGTAGGCGGAATGTACTCAATTGTTTTAGATTACGGTAACGTATCTGAGGTAGAATTAAAGAACGCAAAGACTGTTGTCGATAATTTTTCCTCCGCAATGACAGAAGATAATTGCTATACCGAAACTTATATGGGTGAAATGTTGTATGCAATTGGTAAACTGTACTTCTCTCAGCTTGACACATATAATGAAGTTGTTGCAGGATTAAACAACGTTACAGCTACACGCTCTTTGAGTTTGGGGATAATTGGATTCAACGCAAATGTTACTTATTCTTTCGATGTTCCTTCCGAATTAAAGGAGGGCGGTGTATTCCTTGACATTGGACATGATGTACATTGTGTTGTTTCAAATGATAATAACAATGAGTCCGAAAAGAAGTTCATGCTTGAAGCCGGTATGTACGCTTCTGCAATGGAACATGGTATTTTAGAGCAAGTGACTGGTGTTGAATCAGTTTCCACCATCAAAGCATTACAGTATGCACAGCAGAACAATGTTCCAATCCACTATATTACTAAAGATAATCTCAATAGCGAAATAGCTCAGCTTAATTTTTCTGACCAGTTGATTAGTGATATCCGTTCATCAGTAAATTCAGGTAAGGTTATTATCATTCCCGAACACGAGATAGCAATCCATCAGTGGACAGGCGTAGGATATATGGTACTCGATCCTGATACATTCGCTTGCGGATATATGATTTCAGGCGGTATGGCTGGCGGTGCTATGACTTGGTACGAAGTCCTCGGCAAAACGGCGTGGAATGTTATAAAGGGTATTGGAATTGGTCTGTTATGTATAGGTTTAGTTGCTTTGGTTCCAGAGTTAGCTGTTCCAATGCTTGTATTGGGCTGCGTACTTTCATTTTTTGCCGGTTATAGTATAGGAACGCATTTATACAACGCTTTTTCAGGTGATGAATTCGATGTACGTGAGTTCCAAGAAGGAATGATTGAAATCGCATCGTTTGGTTTTACCATAGGAGCCTTACATGGTATAGGTAAATGGATAAACTCCTCTGCTGGTGAAAGCGCAGAAGCAAAAGCTGAAACAGAAGCAAAGGCTGGTTCAGAAGCGCAACAATCTTGTAAGAATGGTCAATGCTTTGTTGCAGGAACATTAATTTCAACTCCGCTTGGCTTAATTCCTATCGAGAAAATCAAAGCTGGAGATAAGGTTTATAGTTTTGATGAAGATACAAAACTTGTATCAGAAAATACCGTTGAGGAAGTTTTTGTAAGAGAAACTACTGAACTTGTCAACATTAATGTTGGATCAGAAACAATACGTTCTACACTTGATCATCCGTTTTATGTTCCACAAAAGGGATTTAAAAATGCTGTTGAGCTAAGGGCTGGAGATGTACTACTTAGTATTAACGGCGATTATGTAATCATCGAAAAAATCCAGCATGAGATTCTTGAATCCCCTATAACTGTTTATAATTTCAGAGTTGCCAATGATCATACTTATTATGTCGGAAGTAAATCGCTAGGAGTTCATAATGCAGGTGTAGGATATGGCGGTTCAGGTTCAGCAAACACAACACCAAAGGTTGATTATAAGGGAGAACCAAGGAGTGTTTATAGAGGTGGTAACAGTTTTGAAGTTAAACCTGGTGAAGTAAAATTCGATGCAAATGGTAATGTTAGGACTTCACATGGCGTTTCACTTGATGTTAACCCAGGGAGTGTTGATAAATTTGGTGGGGCGTATGAAATAGAATCGATTCCGGACGAGCTTCAAATAATTCAAAGAGGCGGAAGACCAGAGCATTTTGAAATTGTACCTAAGGAACCCATGCCGTTAGAACAATTTCAAGAATTATTAAACCAGATTATTGCTAACCCTTATAATCCGGATTAGTGAACGGAGGTTTAGGATGACTGCGGATCAAAAGTTTAATGTTTTTTTCGAAACCGACAGCGAATTAGCTGAATGGGAAGCAGAAAACAGAGGATGGAGAAATGATGTCTATGTTGCCATTAATGACGATATATTCCGATTAAATATTTACACGCCTACACGACTATTGCAGGATTATGAAACCGAAATTAAAGATTATGGCTACTATCCAATTGATTGTAATATTGTTCTTGTTCCCTATGCAAAAAAAGAAACAATTATAGCAACGATTCACAAATTGGTTGAGCAAGGATATTTCAGGGAAATAAAGCCATATAGCGGACGAAATATCGAACAGCTTAGTAGAGTGTATTAACAAATAAATTATTCACTTAATAAAAGAGGTGCTTATGAAAAAAGCAAAATCGCTTATTGCGTTATTTTTGTCAATGCAATTTGCCATTAATCCTATTTTTGCAGCACACGCTGCTGAAGGCGCTAATCTATCATATGATATGGATAGCATTATAGATGGGATTGAATGGTTAAAAAACAGACAATTAGAAGAGGGAGTTTGGTACAGTAATTCCTCACTTCATACATCAGACATAGCTAATACCATAGAATTTATTATTTATCAAAATGAGAGCTTTAAAAGCGAAACAGTAAGTAGCATATTAGATTTTTCTTCTGATTACTACTATACAAATTCTGTTGGTAACGTCGATGAAATATCTGGTTATTTGTTATTCGATAATTTAAAAGACGAAAGGTATGTCGACTATTTAATAAATGCTCAAAACAAAGATGGAGGATTTGGTCTTGACTGCAACTATGCAAGCGACATCATCGACACCAAGCTTGCACTAAAGTCACTGACTGATATAGACGAGACGGAAACTATGACGAATGCTGCACTCTACATCTCATCATTGCAAAACGAGGACGGCGGTTTCGGTTATCAGCAGGGATTAAGCTCCAATGCCTATCTCTCTGCTGACATCGCTAACATTCTCGTAGATACGATTGATGTCAATCCTGTGCTGTCCTACTATCTTGAAGATACTTTTACAGCACTTGACAGCTATCTCGAAGCAGCGTTTCCTGCAATAAATGAGCTTTCAGCAAGTAACCTCGATAACGTATATCAGCACTTCTATACTGCTCTGTATAGGCTGAAAAGAGATGGGCGCTATGATGTATCATCATATTACGCTTTACAGGCAGAGGACGGCGGAGTGTTCGATGATCCTATGGCTACGGCACTTTACCTTGAACTGCTTGTAAGAGAACAGAACGCACTGGTAGCTAAGATTGATAATATTGCTATCACCAATGATAAGGGCTACGCTGTATCCGCATTCAACTCCAATCAAAATGTAAATATCAGCGTTATCAATGAGTTTGAAACTGATAAGGCTCACTTTGAAATGTCAATCATTAAGCCTGACGGCACAGTTGTTCCACTTGACGGTGACACTGCTGTATGGAATACTGCGGATAACACTGACGGTGAATATACCGTTCGTGCTGAAATCATTCGTAACTCAAATAATGAGGTCGCAAAGTCCTTTGAACAGACTTTCAGAATCCAGCATCGTTTAGCTGTCGACAGCATTACTCTTGCTTTGAGTCAGCCTTATTCAAGGGTTGGAGATGCAGATTCTGTTGATATTACTGCGGAATTTGACATCAGCAACTATACAGAAGATAATCAGCTTGCTATAAACTGGACAGTAACTGATGTATCAGGTTCAGTTATTGCTGAGGATACAGCAGTTATATCTGAAGCAGATGTGGCTATGAATTTCATTCAGCTTGGCAGCTTTACTCCTGATACTTCTGAGAGAAACGCATATATCATAAGAGCAGAGCTGATGTCAGGCGAAATGCAGATTGCTCAAACAACTACGAACTACTTTGTATCTGATAAGAGCGTTGCAATAGCCTATGCTACTGACAAGGATTATCTTACAGAGATCGATGATAATGCGGAAGTGACATTAAGTCTGCGTGATGAGAGAGTTGTTGATCTTATCTTCACAACATCTTCGGAAGATACTGAGCTTATTGATAAGTATGCTGCTAAAATCGAGACGATTAAGGCTAAGCTCGAATCTATGGGATATGCGGTAAATCTCAGCAATGTTTCTACATCATTCCTTTCTGCAAAGGACGACCGCGAATGGATAGAATATGATCACCCAAACTATGATACTCAGGAAAAAGACCCTGTAACTCATGAAAAATATACCAAGCATATCATTTCTGATAAAACAAATATTCAGATGCTTGGATACAGTGCGGTTCCATATAAGGATTTCTTATTCATTCCTGATGAAAACAGTTCGCAGAAAATCTTTACATTCGATATTCAACGCGACCAGACCGACTGGCATAGTATGAACGGAGGCGGCTTCCTCTTTAATACTACAATTGATAACGAGACAAATACGATCAGCGGCTATTATGTCCTTATCATGAGTGATGGATTGAGATTATATGAATTAGATACAGTAAATCTCGACACTTTCAGAAATAATGGATATGCCGGAAAAGAAATTAATAAATTCCAGTTTAATGATGTTTATGCGGAACATCATATTAAGATCATAGCAAACAGCGACACCGTTTCCCTTTGGGATGGCGATGACATTGTTATTGACAACGCAGAACTTCCGAATATTCACGGTAACGGCTATGGACCAATCACAAGTCATGCTAGTCATGGTTGTTCACAGAGATCATATTTTACGTTTGCAAACATAACAATGCAGACCATTAAAGGTGAAAAACTTCTGAATGTTCTTGATAACTACAATTTTGAAAGTGACAACAGCAGGTATGTTATCAGTCTGAGTGATAATCCTATCGAAGATCTTGATGATGAGGACGTACAGAATAATGTTGCTCGGAAGATAGTTGACAGAAAAATCACTTTTATCGGACTTGGTGATAATGATTCTTCGGAACAGTATCAGAAGATAGCAGAGCTTATTCCTTACAATGCTTGCTTCTATGAGTATTCGGATAAAACGGCTGTCACAGCTATCAAAAACAATATCATTGACGCAGAAGAAGCTAAACGTATACTGGATTCTGATGCTGTTACAGCAACAAACCTTACTATAACCGGTGAGCTGCCTGACGGCTCATCTTTTGTCAAGCAGTATGATGAACTTCATGAAGGTGAGACTATCAGCTTTACAGTACCTGTAGATTTGAATAATCTTACATCAGGCGTTGATGCTATCCTCTTAAAGAATATCAGACTTGACTATACTGATGAAAATAATAATGCAAGAATCAAGACTCTGAATAAGATAACGCTCCCTGTTATCGGTTCAGACGGAAAAATCACAAATCAGGTTTCTACGGATAAAGAGTCATACTATGAACATGAGAGTGTAAACATTTTTGAGAGAATCCATAACAAATCTGATATCAGAGCAGCTAAGGGACTTACTAACATCATCACAATTATTGATCCGGATGGCAATGTAATCAAGGAATACTCAAAACCGCTTTCCGAGATTATGACTAAAAGTTATGCTGAAGTCTCTGAGACGTGGAATGTTGAAGATCAGCCTGAAGGACAGTATACAATAATTTCTGATGTTTATGATGGTGAAGCACTGGCTGCTGAAAGTCAGGCGGTATTTGAAGTTATTCATCACGAACTGCCACAGTATGAGCTGACAGGTCAGCTTAATACATCAGGTAAACTGTTTAAGGCTGACGAGACTGTGGGCATAACCAGATATATCGAAAACATCGGAAGATACGATATTGAAAACGGAACGATAACTATCAAAATTATAGACACAGCACATGAAAAAGTAGTCTATGAAAGAGAAGAAGTAATCAATCTTTCCATTGGAGAAAACAATACAAATTCATTCAGTGTTGTTCCTGCAAATGATTTTACTTCAAGAGGAGGTAAGGAATATCTTATCACTTATGAAGTTACAACAGAAGATGGTCAGACGATTGAACTGCCGGGTGACGGTTTCATGCTTGATGGATTTGATTTCACTTTTATGGGTGACGATGTTCTGTTCTCCATGAATGATGATGCGTCACTAAAGGGTATTCAGATGAACGGCTGGCTTATGAATGTGTACGGAAGTATGCACTCAAATTCCAATATAGAAGCGAACTGTTCTATAATAACTGTAAACGGAAATTGTTCTTCCGTTTCAGGGGCACAGTTCAACACATGGCAGACAATACTTGATAATACTCCATCAGAATCTGAATATATTGAATTTCCTGATGTACTGAATGTAATCAGTCCAAGATTAAAGGAAACAGTATTAAGCATTGAAAATGGCTGGATAAGCGAAAATGACAATGAATTCAGAATCTACGGAAACAGCGTAACAGCTAATTCTGATATATTCAGCAGTAAATCTCTGATTATTGATCCAAGTGACTGCTTTGCTTCATCAGCTGATGAAGGAATTATAATTTGCAGTGAAGGCGATATAACGATCAGATCAACTGATGTGGATATAAAGGGAATTATATATGCACCAAACGGAACAGTGAGAATTGAATCAAATAATTTCAATATTCACGGAAGAATCATTGCGAAGAATATAATATTCCAGGGCAGTGTATTTACCGGAGAGACTTTTGACGGAGATTTGAACCTGTTCAGTTGATATAGTAAACGAAAAATATATTTTGAGTTTACTATAAATATAAATTTTTCAGCCCGCTTTTCATTATTAAGAAAAGTGGGCTGTTCCGTTTCCGTACAGCAAAAAACCGGGGCCTATTTCTACGTTAGCTCCGGTTCTTTGCTGTATATTATTATATTTTAGGATGGATCAAGAGAAATTACATGTTTGCTGCAGTATGTATAATAAGGTCGGCGCACATTTCGATGCCGAGCTTTGAACTGTTAAGGCATAGATCGTAATTGTCTTTTGCTCCCCATTTCTGTCCTGTGTTGAGATTGTAGTACGTGGATCTTTTCTTGTCGTGTTTCCTGAGCGAAGCGTATACGCTGTCAGGAGACTCGCCGTATTCATCTATTGCTCTTTTTGCTCTTGCATCAGAGTCGGCGTAGATGAAAACGTTAAGTACGTCATCGCGTATTTCCTTCAGAATGCTGTCTGCGCATCTTCCTACTATTACGCACGGTCCCTGTTCAGCGAGAGATTTGATGACCTCACGTTCCTCGATGAAGATCCTGTCGTTTATAGGAAGTGATGAAGCTGAACTGAGATTGTTCATCAGCGATATGCTGTACAGGAGGCTGTTTGCTGCGGTTTCGTCAGCGTTTTTGACATCGTCAGCTGACATATTCAGTTTTTCGGCTGCCATGTGCAGTATTTCCTTGTTGTAGAACGGAATTCCGAGTTTTTCTGAGATCAGTTTACCAACGGTTCTTCCGCCGCTGGCGTATTCCCTGCCGATAGTGATGATCCTGATTTTCTCCATATCTGTTTTTCCTCCGTTTTCTCTTCCTTGATATACTGATATTATAGTTCATTTTCACCATTTTGTCAACAGTGTTTCGGAAAAATATATTAAAAATTCATAATATGAATAAAATGGTGTCACGTAATCAGATATTACCTCCTAAAGCGCGGAAAATTGTATAAGCAAGCATTCCGAGCATGACCAGGGCCATGAGAGGTGATGAAAGATAGATCCAGAATTTTTTCCCTTCTGATATTTCCGGATTTTTCTCTTCAAGAACGAAGCTTTCCTTGTGATATGCTATTTCGATAATGAAAAATACGAGCCAGATAACAAGAAATGTGAGAATACCCATACCAATAAAAAAGAGCAGCAGGAAAAACAGAGGGTGTTCAAGCATCAGTTCGTAGGAATCGGCGGTTGTGATCTCTGTTGTGGAAAGGCCTGCCGATCCCACCAGTATGGTCATGAACGAACCTATTGAGTTGATCACAAAATGAACTATCATTGAAGGAATGATCGATTTTGTTTTTTCAAACAGGAAGCATGAGAAGAAGCCCATTGCCGATGCAAACAGGAACTGCGGATAGTTTCCGTGCCAGATACCGAAGGTAAGACCGCAGACTATCATCATGCTCCAGGTGCCGTGATTTCTTACATTTCTGTACAGCGTTCCGCGGAAGAACAGTTCTTCGAATATCGGTGCAAACACCGGTGCGGATAAAAGAATGGTGATAATACCGAGAGCCGAGTTGTCGGAACTCATATCTGCTTCCGACAGTTCCGCACCTGAAAATGTCTCCACGATTATGAAGATCAGTGACGACAGCATGGCGGTTGCGTAGGTGGCACCGATGGTCAGAAAGATCCATTTGGCTGTCCAGCCCGGCGAAGTAACAGGTTTTCGGAAGCATTCGGATATCTTCACTTCACGTTCTCCTTTGTACAGAAGTTTGTTGATGATAAAGATAAGCGAAAATCCTATCGGATAAAGTAGTACGTAGAATAAGAGAGTTTCGACATTTCGGAAAAGTTCTTTGTCAGCCGGATCTATGAAATTTCTGGTCAGCGGCTTAAGAACAGCAGCTATTCCGAAGTACAGTGCCCAGAAGACAAACAGAAGTACGGCGTTTATCGCAGAATCCCGTCTTAATTCTTTTTTCAGTTCTGTCTTTGTTTCGTTTAACGGATTCAGTTCCATTGCTATCTCCTTTGTTAATTATTCTAAGGAAACACTGATTAAGTCGGAAATCCGGCTTTGCCGGATTTCCGGAGGTGGAATTTACTGGGCTTAAGATCGCGCAGTATTTCCGGTTAAATCAGTGTTCTCTTTTGGATACTTAAAGTTTCCTATACAGTTATTATACTGCAAAAACGTAAAATAATCAACAAAGGAATACAGGAAAGCCGCTGATCCGCAGGTATAAAATTATCGCCGCAGTTATCCGGAAAGAATAACTGCGGCGATATTATTTAAATGGAGTGATCAGAAGCTTGTGATAACTTTTGAGATGAACTGACGGCATGTTGCAAGGTCGGTGAGGTCAAATGCTCCGTCCTTGTTTACGTCGGCAGCTTTTGTGGCTGCGGCATTGCTGAATTTTTTGCGGTCAACGAGATTGATAGCCATTGTGCTTAAATCTGTAATGTCAACCTTGCCGTCGTTGTTTACATCTCCGAGCATGTATTCTTCTGTTCCCGGATCAGGTGATGATGTCGGTTCCGCTGTTGGTTCCGGATCATCTGCCGGTTCAGATACTGACGGGATAAGAGTGTATTCCCAGTTGTATACCTTGTTTGACGGCAGCTGATACTGACCGAGAGTACCAGGTCCGCAGGTAGCTGTACCGGTACCCATTGAACCGTAGTTGATGCCGAGTATTGTTTCGTTGCGAGGTGTGAGCTCGTAAACGTGGTTGGTTGAGTTGATGTCATCAGGTGTGAAGTGGAGAGCCTGTGCTTCAAGCGGACTTGTAGCTTCTACCTTGAGTGATGCACCTGTTTTTGCGTTGCTTACTTCGATCCAT
>JAFXXN010000060.1 GCA_017542245.1 Lachnospiraceae bacterium | reverse complement strand
TTACGCCATCAAATGAAAGCATGCATTTTCTGATTTTGTTTGCTATAATCCAGAATATAGTTACGAACTGTGAGTATAAAATAACGTAAAAGAGGTGCGTATATGGGATATGTGTATAAACTGAGCGGTAGAGTGGATTCTGCTAATGCTGGAAATTTGGAGAAGGATATTTTTGTGGAATATGAAAAAGAAGGGGAATTATCTATAGATGCAGGGGAACTCTGTTACATTTCATCTGCCGGACTCCGTGTCCTTCTGAAACTTTGTCAGAAACAGAAGCATGTGGAGGTTATGAATGTTTCTCCGGAGGTGTATGATATCCTGGAAGTGACCGGTTTTACCGATCTTCTGGATGTAAAGAAAAAGTTAAGAGAGGTTTCGGTTGAAAACTGTGCACTCATCGGAAAGGGGGGAAACGGAAGCGTGTACCGTATCTCGGAGGATGAGATCATTAAGGTGTTTACTCAGAATACATCTGTAGAGAGTATCGATCAGGAAAGGAAGCTGGCGCGAAGTGCATTTGTGTCCGGTGTGCCCACAGCCATACCATATGATATGGTAAAAGTGGGAGATAGCTACGGACTTATCTTTGAGATGGTGAAAGCGGATGTGATCGCACGGAAGTTTACAGGTGAACCGGAGCATTTTGATGAATATGCAAAGAAGTATGCGGAACTTTTCAAGAAGATACATTCGGTCAGTCTTGCAGGAAAAGGACTTCCCTCAACAAGCAGTCTTTATCTTGACTATCTGGATCGGCTAAGCGGCTGGTATGATGAAAAAGAGACAGAGCGTCTCAGATGGTTTATCGAACAGATCCCGGAGAGAGACACGATGGTTCATGGGGATTTCCATACCAATAATATTATGGTGCAGGGAGATGAACTGCTGATTATAGACATGGCAGAAATCAGTTACGGGAATCCAATCTATGACCTGGCAGCGGCTTATTTCGTCCATGTGCTGAATCCGAAAAGGGATCCGGACAGCGTGATGCGTTATCTGAATGTTTCAGCGGAAATCGCGATGAAGCTTTGGGATGTGATGATGAAGGAGTATTTCCACACAGAGGACAGGGAAAAGCTTGACCGCATTAACCGTACGATCGAGGGCTTCTGCATGCTGAAATCCGCGCTTATCCCGGCAATCTGGATCAATATGCCGGAGGAAGCTAAGAAAACATTTGTGGAAGCGGCAAGAAGATACTTCTTCCCGCGGATGGAACAGCTGCTCGACGAGCTGAATGAGCTGATGTCTATCCGGTAAGGAAGGTTAACGGGAGTCAACTGAACGGGGATTTGAGTAAAAATCCAAAATAAGTGAATGGGGATTTGCGTTATACTCGGTTTGAAAGGACGGATTGAAGTATGGAAAAACCGGTATTTAGAAGGAAAATCTATAGCGAGATTCTTGAATGGAAGGAAAATCGAAGTGATAAGTACGCATTGCTGATTAAGGGAGCGAGACGAGTCGGTAAATCGACTATAGCGGAAGAATTTGCTAAAAAAGAGTTTAAATCATACATCATGATTGATTTTGCCCATACCAGCAAGGCAATCAAGGACTTATTTGATGATACTTATGATCTGGATTTCTTCTTTTTACAGTTGCAGCAATTGACCGGAACAAGATTATTTGAGAAAGAATCTGTGATCATTTTTGATGAAGTCCAGTTGCTTCCCAAGGCAAGGCAGGCAATAAAGTATCTCGTAGCCGATGGCAGATATAAATACATTGAGACAGGGTCACTTATATCAATCAGGAAGAATACGAAGGATATTCTGATCCCAAGCGAAGAACATAAAATATCTATGTATCCGATGGATTTTGAGGAATTTTTGTGGGCAATCGGTGATGAGGTTTCTACCGGGACGATCAAAATGCTTATGGAGAAAAAGAGACCTGCGGGGAATTCTATCCACAGGAGTCTCATGCGGACATTTAGATTATATATGCTGATCGGAGGAATGCCTCAGGCCATAGAAACATATTTAGAACAGAATAATCTGCAGGCGGTAGATGAGATCAAAAGAGACATAGTAGATCTTTACGAAGAAGATTTTACAAAAATCGATCCTTCCGGTCTGGCGGGGGACATATATGATGCGATACCCGCAAACTTAAGCGGCAATGCTTCGAGGTATGTATTATCAAGCGCGAGAGAAGGCACACGTTCCGGACAGGTACGTGATCTGTTGCCGGATATGCTTTCTTCTTACACGGTCAATATAGCGTATCACGCAAATAATCCCGGAGTCGGTATGGCGTTAGAGAAGGACGCGGGCAGATATAAATTGTTTACTTCCGATGTGGGTTTGTTTGTGACGCTTGCGTTCAGGGATAAGAATTATACCGAGAATACAATTTATAATAAGTTGCTTTCCGATAAACTTGAAGCCAATTTGGGCTATGTCTATGAAAATGTCGTTGCCCAGATGCTTGTTGCCAAAGGTAATAATCTGTTCTATTACACGATGGAAAGTGATTCATCAAATCATTTGTATGAGATAGATTTTCTGACTTCGGTGGGAAACAAGATTTGTCCTATAGAGGTGAAGTCGGGAAATTACAGAGGACATAAGTCGTTGGATGTGTTTTGTGATAAATTCAGGAGTCGTATATGCGAAAAATACGTTGTTCATACGAAAGATTATAAGAGGGAAAATGGTATTAGTTATATCCCGGTATACATGGTACCGTTTTTATAAAAGGTTGTGACATTATAGCATTGAAGAACTGTTATATTAGGATTGCATGGATGGGCGCTTGCAGAGAATGCAGGCGTCTTTTTTATGTTCGATATTTTCGAACCGAAAGTTCGAAATCCTGTGGAACGACTTTTTACATCCTTTTCCGTAGAATTGCATGTGTAAGCAAGAGGTGACGCAAGCCGGCAAGGGATATGGAAAAATAACTGAGTTTTAGAGACGAAGTTTTACAGAAGACGTTCTCAAAGAACGGTCAAAGAATTGGTCAAAGAATTATGCTTGACATTATATATTTGACGCAATATAATGTGACAAAAGAT
>JAFXXN010000059.1 GCA_017542245.1 Lachnospiraceae bacterium | reverse complement strand
TGCGGATTTGCTTGGTTGCTAATTTAGTATTCATCGTTGGAACCTCCTTGAGATTTAGTAGTAAAAAGTGTGGACACACTTTTCACTATTATCTCACAGATTTCCAACTTATATAAGTTGACGAGTTATTTACCATTTACGCATTTCTGCAGGGTTTGAAGATATAGTCTGTATTTTGAATTTTTGAAAAATTTTTATGATTTTTTGTAGAGACTGGGACATTCCTTTTGTACCCGGTCTGACCAAGGAAGAAGATCTTCGAGAAAACTCAGGTTTTTGTCCTCCATGTGCTTGGGCATTTCTGTAAGTAATAACTCGAAATACTTGTAAGTATTAAGGCTGTTTGCTTTGGCTGTTTCAGCCAGACTGTAAATGATAGCACTTGCTTTAGCACCTTTGTCGGATTCGGTGATCACGAAGTTCTTACGGCCTATTGTAAAAGGCCTGATTGCCTGTTCGGCATAATTGTTATCCATCGGTATATTTCCGTCATCTAGAAATTTGCGGAGATATTTCTCCTGATTAATGCTGTATGCCAGGGCTTTGCCGATGGTGCTGTTATGGGTAACCTGACTGTATTTTGTTTTTACCCACGCGAAATAATCGTCAACTTTCTCTTTGAGATTCAGCTGACGCTGTCTTTTTCGGTCACTTGGCGAAAGGTCATCGTAGCCATTGTCCAGATGCATGATCTCGGTTATCATGTCATAGGCTTCCTGGGCGACAGATCCTTTTGCGGTTTCGGGACCAACAGACTTTATAAATTCCGCCATTGGTCGCCGGGCATGTGCCTTATTCGAGTTCTCAGATAAGGCACATTATCTCAGGAATTCAGTAACCGAAAGCCCACTGGATTTTGATCTGTGATGCGCACAGCCCATTCGTTTAGGTGTGCCTGGTGTATAAGTGTTTTAGTAGACATGAGAAAACCTCCTTTATTCTCCTGAGACAGGAAATTGGTTTCTGATGATTAGGGTATTAAATAAATATGGACATTATCTCAGAAGTGTGGTATAATTTAAAGATACTGGTGATTGAGGGCTTACGAAGATTTGATTCCAGGCATATGTCAACCGAACAGGTGGGCAATATGCTTCAAATGATAGGAAAAGATATAAAGAAGATAAAAAAAGTCGAGCAGTTTGAAGGCATATTAAAAGGTATAAATATTGAAAAGAAGCGATTTACCTTTATTTCGAAGATCGATGGTGAAAATGTGAAAATTGACGGTTCGATCAGTAAAGAAATGACCGGAGAAAGCTTTAGGGTACCTTGGAATACAAAAGTCACAGTAGAATCGACAACATCGTTCGATAAGGTTACAGGTAAAGAAAAACATGCATTTAAGCTGATTGAGGTGGGATGATGTTGCAAATGCTCTTTGATAGGCGGTTAATTGTGACAGGCACCAAGGACTTATAATATCAAGAAACTCCGGGTTAAATATCTCCTTACCCAAAAGGCAATGTCAAGTAAACTTAATATAGATCCCCAGTATTATGTAAGGCTTGAAAGGGGAGATGCCCCTAAGAGGAAATTCACCCTTGAGAAAGTTTTTCTGGTTTGCTCACTTTTAATGTACAACCGAATGAGTAGATAACCAAGCTGTCGGATATAAAAGAGGCAGGAATCAGTGTGGATAATCTTAAGAAAGATATCTTGAAGAAGATGAAGATGATGAATGCGAGCAGCTGAATGGGCTGAGGGAATATATGCAGAATATGCCGGGGGAATATATTTGAGAAAGTATAGTTCATCGGGTCTGACACCAATGTTTAGAGCCTTTGAAAGGAGGGATACGAGAATGCCTGAAAAAAACCAGTTAGATTACATGTGTGGGATTTCAGACGATGAACTCACCAGAAGATTCGAAGAATCAATACGAATTGATGAAGATATAAGAAGAATACAGGGATTGCCGACTGCCCGTTATGATGCGGATAAGAAGAAGGCGTATTTGTTATATCCGGATGGAAGGGTAGAATATGTGTGAAAAAACATTGTTACCGGAAGTCATTGTATTTGCAGGACCAAATGGAAGCGGAAAATCCACTATAACACGGTTGGCAAAAACAGTAGGTGCATATATAAATGCAGATGACATAAAGAAATCCAACCTGTGTTCTGATTTGGAGGCTGCCCAAAAAGCAGAAGAAATGAGAGAAAAAGCTCTTGAAGAAAGAAAAGATTTCACATTTGAGACAGTTCTCTCAACAGAAAGAAATCTGAACTTGTTAAAGAAAGCAAAGGAAAGCGGGTACTTTGTTAGATGTATCTATGTGCTAACCGCTAATCCCGATATTAATGTTACTCGAGTAAAAGTTAGGGAGAAACAAGGCGGGCATGGTGTTCCGGAAGATAAGATTAGAACAAGGTATTATAAGGCGTTAAAACTAATTCCGGAGTTGGTATCCGTATGTGATGTGCTGCATATTTATGATAATACGACCAGACCCTATAGGATATTTAAGAAACGAAAGGATTGCTTTTTCTTTTGGACAAATGAATTTTGGGACGAAAAAAAGATTGCAGAGCTTACAGGCGTAACAGAGTATTAGGAATATGGGATATTGCTAATCTTGTACAGGAACTGTTTCCTTACTCCATAAAGGAACAAAGTACCAACGTCACTGGTATGGGCACTTTTTATGTTGAGCCGAATGATCTGATAACCAAGCTATCGGATATAAAAGAGGCAGGAATCAGTGTGGTCAATCTTAATAAGGATATCTCCAAGAAAATGAAGAAGATGAATGCGAACAGCTGAATGGACTGAGGGAATATATGTAGAATATGCCGGGGTAATATATTTGAGAAGGTAAGCACGAATCTTGCATTTTCTATTGTGGCAACATCCGAGCGGTTATGTGTTTAAAAGCGGAAGGTTAGACATCTTCAAATGGATGTGTTCTTTAGCTAGTGCATATGGGGTCAGGTACCCGTATATGAGGGTACTAACACATAACATTTCCGTAAAGGTACACGGTACCAATGTTTAAGGGGATGGAAATGAATACAACACCCTGGAGATACAGAAGGTTATCAAGAGAGGCTTAAGAGACTGAGTCCGGAGAAACTGAAGGGACTGAAGGACTATATAAACTATATAGAGGTGTCTGAGAGATGGATATTTATGTTACCTAAAGTGTACAACTAAACTTTTGGAAGAAGAGTTATTTGTATGACTATTGGTGAAGGGATAAATGGATTATCTATTTGATATTAGTATTATTATAATAACATATAATCCCATTTGGGATAAGCTTGTTAAGACTCTTGATTCTTCTTCTATTGTTCAAAAGAAAATCAGTTTTGAAGTAATCGTCTGTGATGATGGTTCAGATATAAAATTTAAAGAAGAATTACAAAAGTATTTTTCGGTAAAAAGTTTTAAGGAATATAAGCTCATTTTTCACGACCGTAATAATGGGACGGTGTCGAATTTTTATTCAGGGCTGAAACTTGCAAGTGGAAAATATACTAAGGTTATAAGTCCCGGTGATTATTTTACTGAAACAGAAGCATTGGGGTCAGACCCCATGAACAAAATATGAACAAGATGGGGGCTGGGCCCTTTTATTAATCGTCTAAATGTCACTTTTTTTACGAGATTTAGACGATTAATTTTGAGTAAAAGGTTTAAAAAATCTATGTGAAGCCATAAATTTCATGTAAATAGAAGGCACAGATATTAAAATTACACGTCTAAAAGTCGCATTTTTTACGAGATTTAGACGAGTAATATTGACAAAAACATATTAATAGTGTAAGATAAAAGACATGAAAAAAAATATAATTGGAAGACTAAAAGAATATGAACGGCTTAATAAATGCATGCGTGAAGATACAGCTCAGCTTGTTCTTGTTTATGGTCGTAGAAGAGTCGGGAAGACATTCCTAATAAACCAATACTATAATAACTCTTTTGACTTTAAATTGACCGGATCGTTTAATAAGCCTAAACCCGTTCAGTTACAGGCATTTGTTTCTGAACTTAATCGTAGAACTCGTAAGAAAAATACAGTCCCTGCCGACTGGACACAGGCATTTGAGATGTTAAGGGACTATATTGATGGAAGAGTTTCAAAAGAAAAAATAGTGGTATTTTTTGATGAAATGCCGTGGCTGGATACTCATAAGTCAGGGTTTTTACCTGCGTTTGAATTTTTTTGGAACGATTATGGCTCTGCCATTGATAATCTTGTCTTTATAGTATGCGGTTCAGCAACTTCATGGCTGGTTGATAATATAGAGCATAATAAAGGTGGATTATTTAATCGTCAGACGTGTAAATTATTTATAGAACCGTTTACTTTACATGAGACAGAGGAGTATCTGATAAGTAAGGGGATACAGTGGTCCAGATATGATATTACAGAATGCTATATGATCATGGGAGGAATTCCGTACTATCTTAGTTTGTTGGATAAAGAAATGTCATACCTTCAGAACATTGATTATCTGTTTTTCAGGAAGAAGGCAGAATTATGGGATGAGTTTGACCATTTATATAACACCCTGTTTTCACATGGTGAGAACTATATTGCAGTAGCGGAAGAACTCAGTAAAAAACGTATAGGGCTTACAAGAAGTGAAATATGTGACAATACCGGAATATCCAATAATGGAGCTCTGACAAAAATACTAAAGAATCTGGTGGATTCAGGATTTGTTAGGGAAAACCAGTTTTTCGGTAAAGATAAAAAAGATACGCTATATCAGCTGGCTGACTATTACTCCTGCTTCTATTTTCACTACATCAAAAACCACAAAGAGAGAGATGAGCATTACTGGAGCAATACGCTGGATGCTCATTCGAGAAAAAGTTGGGCCGGTCTTACATTTGAACAGGTATGTAAAGATCATATCAGGCAGATAAAGCATAAAATCGGCATTTCAGGCATACTGTCTGAACAGTTTTCGTGGTTTTCCAGAGGAAATAAAGAACTTGGCATTGAGGGGGCACAGATAGACCTACTCATTGACAGAAAAGACAGAGTGATAAATTTGTGCGAGATCAAGTTTTATGGCGATGAGTATGTTATAGATATCGATGAGGATACCAAGATCAGAAACAGAATGGAATCATTTCGCAGGAATACAAAAACCAGGAAGGCTATACAGATAATCTATATAACTACGTATGGAGTAAAAAAGAACATATATAGTGGTATAGTGCAAAAACAGGTAACTTTAGATGATCTCTTTGAGAAGATGGAGGTATAGTTGGTCGTCTAAATATCTAATAATTCTCATATAAAAGAAAATGCCGGTCGCAAGAGATATATCCTGTCAAAGGATGACAGGGAAAGATATATACATATCTACTACAGTGATTTCAGGAAGGCGAAAGAAAGAGCAGCGCTCCAAAAAACTATCCGTGAACAGAAAGAATATCTTGAAAGCCTTAAGGGAAAGGAAGTAAAGATAGAAAGCGGCTATGAGAAGTATTTTGACCTTGTCTACTATCATGAAAAGGATGGCAGGGAGATACTTCAGCTTGTAAGGGAAAAGTCTGATGCAGTTTCAAGAGATATCAAGCTCTGTGGGTATTTCTGTATAATGACATCGGAAGAGATGACAGCGGCAGAGGCGCTTACGCTTTATAAAAGCAGGGATGGGTCTGAAAAACTTTTCCGGGGAGATAAATCCTATCTTGGTGAAAGAAGCATGAGGGTT
>JAFXXN010000058.1 GCA_017542245.1 Lachnospiraceae bacterium | reverse complement strand
AGATGATCGCATAGACGATCACACCTGCAAACAGCGGTATTTCAAGCAGAAAAAGCTTGTCGTTCTTTAAGATCAGAGCCAGACCAATCACAAGAAATGCCACACATAAAACACTGAAAACGATTGCTGACTGTCTGTAATACGGCCGCTTGTCCATCGTCTCCCGTTCTTCTTTTGAGGCATAAATGTAAGCGTTGTTCAGCAAAAAGCCACGCTCCAGAAATGACCGGATGCCCAGGAAAAGGCACACTCCCGCAATCACAAACACGGCAATTAAGGTGATCCATTCGCCCGCAGTCATTTGATACTCCTTCTTTCCTCAGGTATTTCGGTCTGACTTGCATTTCGACAAACAGGAATTTGTTATTCTTCCCAAAACTCGTAACCAAGAGAATCAATGTAGCTTGGAATATCTATTTCGGCTCCTTTTGTATCGAGAGCCCTTAAGAAAACAGGTTGATTCATTAGTTTGATCGTATCATCAAAATCCATTAAAAAGTTTTGCTCAGGATCCACTGACAGTGTATATATCCTTCTGTTTGTATTGTCTGGATCAATGACGGATGAACTGTGCTCATTTTGGATAATGTATCCTATGCACGAGTCGATGTAACTTTGCTTGTATTTATTATTTACAGTGCCATACATAATATAAGTTCTGCCACCGTACTCAATTGAACCAAACAATGCATCATCATGTTCAATGTCATGAAATGTTCCCATGTCAAATCCAATCGCATTACTCGGTAAATCCGGCAAGTAATTCCCCCTGCACCCTGTTATCGCAAATAAACAAATAATAATGGATAATGCTGCTATCACTATTCTATTCATATAAACCTCTCTATAAATCCCGATTTACCGACGTATCAAAACACCTTTCATATACTGTGTTTCATTATGTGTTTTGTATACTTCCAGTTTTTCTTCTTCCGTACAACCCACCAGTATTTTGATCTCTGAATCTCTCTTCATTAAATCAACGATACACATGATGGCATCGATCTTTTTCTCGCCGCTTCCGACCCACACATCAATTCCTGCACCATCCATAGAGGCGGTATCTTTCAAATATCCATAGTCAACCTTATAGATGAAGTTTGGGAATCTGGGATGGGCAGAGCCTCTGGGTCTGTCGATTACGATTTCTGAATTGCTTACCAATTCATCTAACGCGTTCCAAAAATCCTCGTTATAGCCATCCATATTATCGCCTCCTTACAAATCCCGATTTGTCGCTACAATACATTCCAGTAGCCGGTTTTATTTGACCCGATTCGCTGTATTAGCTTCTTGTTTTTCAAGGCAGACAATAACCGGGATATCGTTCTTTCTGATTTCCCTGATGCCACGGCTAATTCTGCGTTTGTCATGGATGGTGATTGCTTCAGCAAAGAAAGCAATCCCAGTTCCGCTTCCGTTATCCCGCCATTTATTACGCCACCCTTTGGCGAGATATTCCGGTCATCTCTTGAAAATTCAAGCGAAAAAGCCGCTTCCTCATTGATGTATGAGATTTCGACCCCCGCTTCATGGCAAAGCGTGTAGATCTTCCTGATCCCCGATCCGAATGTCTCAACATCTTTGCAGAGATAAAGTGTTTTTGCAATTACTTCATTCCTCAGAAATGAACGGATATCCCGGGTATAAAAATCTATCGGCTCAAATTCATTGGCAAAGGATCCTGGATTGCAGATAGAAATACGGTTCGAGAATATATCTATCTCATGCTGTATGGAGAGATCGTAACGAGCGTGTGCAAAGCTGTTGATCACGGCTTCTCTTATGGCATCAACCGGGATCTCAGGAATCTCTCTTCGGTGGATTCCATCTCCACTCATTTCAACCCTCCAGCGGATATTCTTTATAATGTAGGTCACCGCTTTATCGATCAAATCAAATATATTCCCCTCAGTCCGGTCCATATCCAAAAAGGTTTCTTTGTGTTCGGTGGCGAATACGGCCATTTTTAACGTAATAGGCTTTCGGGAAGAGAACAGACAAACCCCAGCATTTGTCAGGTGATTTCCGTTTAAGACACCGAGCTGATCTAATATTTTCCGCTTATCGTATTCTATAACCGGCAATCTTCCACAGGATATGGCAGACTCGAAAAAAGCCATGACTGTCTTTTCATCCGCATCATCTACAGTCTGATCTGTTGTTTTGTTCTCCCAATTTTCTTCGTACTCCCTACGGATCATGATCTTACGAAGCTCGGAAGGCGACAGTTCTCTATCTTCATCAGCAATGCGGATATAATATTTTCCGAAAGCGGAGTATGGAACATCTTCACCGGAAAATGTAAGAGTGATAACCTCGATACCTTCTATTTCTTCAATATCGACGACAGGTATCAACTGCGGTTTTATAGACTCATATACTTTTCTGGATACATCGCGCAGGGTGGAGTCAGTGATGGTAAACGGATTCGGAGTTCCGTCATTCCTGAGCCCGAAATATACTTTCCCATGCTTATGTTTGTTTAACATGGCAGAGACAGACACCATAGCTTCATTCAGCTCTCCGGTCGTTTTTTTAAATTCTCTATACTCGTCTTCACGCATCATACTGAAGTCCTCCCTTCCAGTGCTTTACATTGTATCATGCGTGGCGATATAAATCAATCGATGTGGCGAAATAAATGGCGAGATAAAAAATCAGCCTGCTTTGAAAAGCAGACTGACTCTAAAGCTATTGTTTATACGATATTGTCACAAACTGCAAGCTACACGCAACTACATCTTTTGCTGTTTCAGAGTTTTTTCAAAGCAACGTGTTGCAAAAGTGTTGCAAAAACAGTTTGCCGAATTCCATCGATGCCGCAAACCCTTGATTATACTGGGCTTTTTGGCACCATGTATCCATATTATTCTATTCCCACTCGACAGGACTTAACTGATTCCGTTTAGGAAATATTGTTTGT
>JAFXXN010000057.1 GCA_017542245.1 Lachnospiraceae bacterium | reverse complement strand
CGGATTAACGATCGTTGCGCTTGGGACAAGTGCACCGGAAATGGCAGTCAGTACAGTTGCAGCGTTTCAAGGTTCAAACGAGATCGCACTCAGTAACGTTGTAGGCTCCAATATTTTTAATCTGTTGGGCGTTCTCGGAATGTGTGCGATCATTTATCCTCTCCCGGTTGACGGGGTTGTATTAAAGCGGGATTTCCCTTTTGCAATTATAACCACTATATTGCTGCTTTTTGTATCCTGCAGCTCAATGCTGGCAGACGGACACTTTATCGAATACAGCATGAATCGAGAGGTGGCTGTTGTGTCGCGACTTGTGGCATTCATCCTTGTAGTAATGTTTATTGGGTATATTGTTTTTCTGATCTTAAAAGCGAGGAAGAATTCTTCTGAAGATGATAAAAACGGTAAAGAGCCTATGTGGAAGTGCTTACTGTATATTGTGATCGGACTTGCGCTGATCATTGCCGGAGGACAGATTGTTGTAAACAGCGCAAAAGAAATTGCCAGGGCAGCCGGTATGACAGAGACGCTGATAGGGCTCACGATCGTGGCTATCGGAACATCCCTTCCGGAGCTGGTCACATCCGCAGTCGCTGCCGGAAAGGGTGAAACAGGTATGGCAATTGGAAATGTTATTGGTTCCAATATTTTTAATCTTCTGTTCATTTTGGGAATTTCGGCATTGATCCATCCGGTATCGATAAATATGGCATCTGTATATGACTTAATGATACTTGTAGTTGTCAGTGGAATATCTTATATATTTGCCTTTACCTCGAGGAAAATTGCACGTGGCGAAGGAATATTGATGCTTATGATTTATGCTGCGGATGTCGTATTTGCAATACTCAGATAATAAATGGTTGCAGATCGGAGGATGTGATGAGTTTGTTTTCGGTTTTTACATTATTGGGTGGTCTTGCCTTTTTCATATATGGAATGAATCAGATGTCACATAGTCTTGAACGCATTGCCGGAAGCAAAATGGAGCGGATTATAAATAAGATGACCAAGAACCGCTTAAGCGGACTTCTTATGGGGTGTATTATTACCGTTGCTATCCAGAGTTCATCGGCTGTAACTGTAATGCTTGTTGGACTGGTTAACTCCGGACTTATGAATATAGGCAATACTGTCGCTGTTATCATGGGATCAAATATAGGAACAACCATAACAGCCTGGCTTATGAGCCTTGTGGGAATATCCAGTGATAATGTGTTTGTAAAAATGCTGAAACCGGAGTCATTTTCTCCGATACTCGCTTTCGTTGGGATCGGACTTATAATGCTCTCTAAGAAGCCGGTAAAAAAAGATGTAGGAAACAGCTTCGTGGGGGTTGCAATATTGATGTACGGAATGATGCTGATGAGCAGTTCTGTTGCGCCATTGGCTGATTCACCATCATTTTCAGGACTTCTTGTTAGCTTTAAGAATCCAATTTTGGGAGTGCTGACAGGTTTGATCGTTACCGCAATAATCCAAAGCTCCGCGGCTTCGGTTGGTATGTTACAGGCAATTTCCATGACCGGCAGTATTTCATATGGAATGGCTGTTCCGATCATTATGGGTCAAAACATCGGAACTTGCGCAACGGCAATCCTGTCAAGTATAGGAGTTAACAAAAATGCGAAAAGGGTAGCTGCGATCCATCTTTCTTTTAATCTGATAGGAACGCTGTTTTTTATGGTGCTGTATTTTGGATTGCATATGATTTTTGATTTTTCTTTTGTAGACGAACCGATAAAACCGATGGGAATAGCCTTGTGCCATAGCATCTTTAATATTGCGACGACAGTGCTTTTGCTTCCCTTTAGCAATCAGCTTGTTATGCTTGCGTCCAAAACAATTAAGACTGAACCGGAAAGACAGATAGCATTTTTGGATGACAGGATATTTGAAATGCCTTCTATTGCGATAGGTGAATGCGAAAAGCTTTCCCATGAAATGGCTGAAATAGCTTGGAGGTCAGTGAGCGAAGCTATAAATAATATTTTTGATCATTCCCGGGAAGCAGATGAGCATATAGCAGATGCGGAAAATATGGTAGATAAGTATGAGGATAGATTGGGATCATATCTTATAAGATTTTCAGGAAGGGAGATATCCGTTAATGATAGCAGAACGGTATCAAAGATACTTCATACAATAGGCGATTTTGAACGGATCAGTGATCATTCGTTAAATCTCACAGAATCGGCCAGAGAAATATCGGAAAAAGGAATTGTGATGTCTGAAAGTGCTGAAAAAGAACTAAAGAAACTGGGGGAAGCTATAGAGGAGATCGTTCAAAAAACGATCAATGCATATATAAGTAATGATGCTGTTTTGGCTTTGGAAATTGAACCTCTTGAGCAGGTTATTGATGTGTATACGGAAACAGTCAGACAAAATCATATTGACAGGCTCAGAAAAGGGGAGTGCACAATAGAAAGAGGCTTTGTTCTGGCAGATATCCTAAACAATTACGAGAGAATATCTGATCATTGTTCGAACATAGCGATTGCCGTGATACAGGCGGACTCGGATACTTATGATCCGCATGAATATATTAAGAACCTGCATACGAATGATGATATGCAATATGAGAGATTATATAACATATATAGAGAAAAATATATTAGTGAAGGGTGAAAGGGGGGCGATAATGTCAAAAACAAGATCAACGATATCATTAAAAGGTGCATTGAAGGAGATTAAAGTCTGAGAATACTTGTCTGTATTTTTGACTTCTTTATTGTAGGAATACTGCTTTTATTAAAACGTGTAAAAACAGGAGTGGTGGACATAATAGAATTGCTGGTAAAAAGAGAATTAAGCAGTAGAGAAGCTTTGCTGTAAAATTTGCATACAAATTTTGTCGCAATCCAGAGAGTGTTAGGGTCGGGCGATTTCAACCACAAACAGCCGCTTTAAATCAGCCACCCAGAGTCGGAAAAGAATGACCAATCATAGTCGCATCAAATCAGCCATTGCTTTTCTCACTCCATTCTGATTAACTGATGTATGCCAATG
>JAFXXN010000056.1 GCA_017542245.1 Lachnospiraceae bacterium | reverse complement strand
ATAGCCAACGCCAGTCCAATGGCAAAGTCCCCTCTCTGCTCTTTTAACTTATTCCTGAACATAGTTACCGCTCCTTGCTGAAGTGATCGGGAAAAATTTTATATTATAAACCGGCATTGATGACACCACATTGAATTCATCTCCAGACTGACTGTTATTCTGACATGTAATAGATATATCCCCTTTGGTGCCATTCTGGATCTTTGTTCCATTAACAAAAATGTTGAAATTGCTGAATTTAGTCAGTCCAGTCATGCTGTCCTGGAGTTTATCAATGCTGCAGCCTGTTGTTGATACATATCTCCCGGCATCAAAATTGATGTTTACATTCTGTGAGTGTACATTAAAGAATGTAAACGCACCAACTATAAACATCACTATCAGCGGGAATACAAGCATAACTACAAGGACGGTTTCGATTGCTGCTCCACCAGACCGATCTTTTATTTTCCTTAGCATAAGAAAAACCACCTGGTATATATTAATTAGCTCACTTAACAAGAGCAGTTAGTATATACCTTTCCTTTCTACTGATGTTTAGTGTCCATCAGAACGACAGATAATTCTGCTAGAATTGAATCGTGAATGTGTACTTCTATACCCACCTTGATGCTTTGACTTCATTATGGAGATTTCTGCCACTTCTTTATATACATACTTGAGATCAGTTAGGTGAGCTATTGTTAAGTTCGTATGTCCAGGTTCAAGGACACTCCATTGTATATGATCTGGTGGTAAAACATATTCACACATAGAAAGGATGGTGTTTCTATATGACAGAAACGTACTACATTGGTGTTGACATTGGTAAGTTCTCACATTGGGCTGCCGTCATGACCAACCATGGTGAACTTAAGGTTGACTCCTTCTGTTTCACTAATGACAAACAGGGCTTTAATACCTTTTATCAAACTGTGAAGCCTTATTTATCCCATGATCATCTCATCGGCATGGAAGATACCGGTCATTATGCCGATAATTTCCGACACTTCTTATTGAAAAAGAATCTTAATGTCGTCATGATCAACCCTCTCTCCACCGATGCTTTCCGTAAAGCTCTACTCAAATCCACTAAGACTGATAAAGAAGATGCCCGCTTTATCTGCCAGGTGATCATGAACCCTCAGTTATACAGGAAAGTCAAACTATCTGATTATGATTATCATCAGATTAGAGAACTGACCCGTTATCACCATAACATGAAGGAAGCCAATACCAGATACAAAACTCAGTTACAGAAAGATCTTGACCGGGTATTCCCTGAGTTCAATTCTCTCTTCTCTGCTCCTTATGGACCTACATATATGAGAATCCTCTCTGAATTCCAGTCTGCTGTTATCATATCTGATACTGATATCAGGACCCTCCGTAAAGTCCTTAAAAACACCGGCAGAGGCAGATCTGTTTCTTTCACCGCTGAAGAACTCAAGAGACTGGCTAAATCTTCTGTTGGCCAACCCAACACCATTCTTGAAATGGAAATCCGTCATCTGGTTACTCTAATTGCTGACATTGATTCCTGCATAGCTGAGGTTGATAAAAAAATAGAAGAATTCTCTCTCGACCTGAATTCTCCTATTCTCTCGATCCCTGGAATCTCTCACTTTTCAGGAACCTCAATTATCAGCGAAATTGGTGACGTTAACCGATTCAGCGATGTTAATAAACTCATCTCTTTCGCTGGTGTGAATCCGATAGTTTACCAGTCTGGCAACACTAATCTTAAGATGACCAGATTATCTAAGAAAGGTTCTAAGTATCTCAGAAAGACCCTTTATCAGATAATTACTCCTGTCATCCAGAATAATACCGTCTTCATGAATTATTATAACAAGAAGATCTCCCAAGGCAAATCCCCTCGCTGCGCACAAGGGCATTGTGTCAGAAAACTATTGAGGATCATTTACCATATTCTCAAAACAGGTAACAGTTTTGATCCTGACCTTATAAGATAATTTTTATAACTCCTTATCATCAATATCAAAAATTGGCTATCAAGGATAGTTGTTTTCAGTGTACTTTTTATTCACGATTTCAAAGAACTCTCACTATATGTCAGATAACTTGTCTTTTATTCACTTTCCCCGGGGAAAGTGCTTGATTTCTTTATAGTTATCTCCATAAGCACTTTATTATAGATACCTCCTTTCTCTTTAGATTTTAGCGATATATCAAACCACAATCCTGTCTTTGATTGCCATGTTTTGTCTGTTTCACTGCTTTACTATCTATTATATCCTTATACCAGCCTGCTCAGCCAACGCCCTGGCGTGTTTATTCATATTATTTGTCAGATATGATAAAATCTAAATGCATAGAGGACAAACAGATGAAGAATGAAGCTATTACACTGGAAAAGATTACATATAAGAATTACGTAAAGGTTCTTTTTGAATTAAAGGTAAACAGGACACAGAAGGAGTTCGTAGCGTCTAATCTATGCTCTTTAGCGGAAGCTTATGTCGCTTTGACTAATGGCTATACTCCTTATCCTTTCGCCATATGCCGTAACGGTAAGCCTGTCGGATTCCTGATGATTGGTTCCGGGTTCCCTGAAGAAGAAAGAGAAGAAGGTGATCCGGATTTCTTCTTTGACAGTTACTGTATCTGGAGACTGATGATCGATAAGAAATATCAGGGCAGAGGGTACGGAAGAAAAGCCATGGAACTGGCTCTGGAGTTCATACGTACCTGGCCAAGCGGTAAAAAGAAGCATTGCTGGCTGAGCTATGAGCCTGAAAACAAACTGGCAAGGGAGTTATATGCTTCATTTGGTTTTATTGAGCAGCCTCAGTACTTCACCGGTAAACCGGGAGAAGAAATGCCTGCTCTCTTAGAATTGTAATTATGAGACTCTTTTATGGGTCTTTTTTTCTTATACTGTTTTAAGCCCTTTTTGCACAGAAAAGAGACCTTTCGGT
>JAFXXN010000055.1 GCA_017542245.1 Lachnospiraceae bacterium | reverse complement strand
ATATTCTTGACATGAAAGGAGGGATTATAATGGTAGTAGCAAATTACACAGCAGTCAGGAACAATCTGAAATCTTACTGTGATATGGCGGTAGATGACGGAGAAACTGTCATTATCCCGAGGAAAGAAGACCGGAGCGTAGTAATAATCTCTCTAAATGATTACAATGCCATGCAAAAAACCATAAAAAATGCAGAATACCTGTTAAAATTAGAAAGATCATTCAAACAGCTCGATGAGGGAAAGGGAACAGTTCACGAACTGATAGAGGATTAAGTCTATGGAAAAAGTCTGGTCTGATGATGCCAACCGACTCGTTTTCGATATCCATGACAATAAGCTTTTTATAGCTTCCTGCCGTGGTCATTATGAAGACTAACGTATTTATGATATTTCCCTTTTACAGAAGCGAATAATGCCAGGCCTGGGATAAGGTCTGGCATTATTCGTTATAAATATGAATTTAAAGATTATTTCTTCTTAGCAGCCTTCTTAGCAGGCTTGGTGTTAACCTTGTCCTTGCCCTGTAAAGCTGTTCCGTTAGCGCTTTACCCTCGTAATGTCAAGGAAATTTGGGCATTTTGAGACTTTTTTAAAGCTTTATGCAATTTCTGTGCAATCTGTAATCAGAACAACATTCTTTTTGCTTCATAGTATGCAAAACCATCATACATTCCCTTTTGCAGTCTTTTCTCAAGGCTAGTGTTTCTATAAGCTTCGGATAATGTACTGCTATCAAGCCCGGATACTTTTCCGGCGATAGCAGGAATGCTGCAAGATGTTCTAAAAGCATCGCGGCTATGGCTATGTACTTGAAACTTTTTGAACTGTGGCCTGTTAAAGTCCTTCCTGGATTGTTTATCTATAAAGATATTTGGTTCAGGCACCTGTAATTCCTTCATACATAATACCTGTCGATCCTCATTTTGATCCTTACTACTTACTCTGATATAAGCATATACGTTTCCCAATTTTGTCACCTTCTTTCAATAATTAAAAAGCATAGGGATAAGATTTACTCTTAAGCCTATGCTTCTTAGACCTATTAAATTATTAAACTACAGTTATACAGGTTGTAAGGTTGTAAGTTCTTTTACCCTATCAACCGCAAGCATCGAGCACCTCGCTATCTGCTCAATCGACATATTTCCTTCCTTAATCAGATTAACTGCTATCTGAACTCTTGTTCTTTCAGTCGCTTGCTCAGCAGCTTTCTTAGCGGTTTCATCTCTCATTTTCTCTAATGTAGCACACATAGTTCTCACTCCTTCCTCATTTTCCTTAAAGTATCATACTTTATCTGCCAACTTTTTGTAATGCATCTCATCAGGATCTGTACAGTAAAAATCGTGCATCAGCCTTCCTAATTCTGTACTACTATTTTTATCCTCACCATTTACATAAACTATATGTTCACCATCGTTAAACGGCTCACCCGTATTTGTTATAACTCTTTCAATAAAATAGATAGGACGTCCACCTTTCATCACATCGTTTTCTGTAATAAATATCACATATGATTCAGGCAGCTTGCTAAAATCGTCTCCTGCTTTTAATAGATGGGCATCCTTAATACTAGAATGATTCCTTGCCCTTTTTCTCTCAGCACCCTTGTCTGCTCTTTGAATTTCAATATTGTATTCTTTTCCGGTATCATCATTTGCATCTATATCAAGCCATACATCCCGCCCTAAAAGGTTCTTCATAACCCTCTGCGTTTTAACGCTGTTCACATTTATGGTCGGGTTATTAAGTATTATCCTTAAAAGGAGTTCTGTTCCTTCAATATTATCATCAAAGACAGCATTCATAAAATCATCATCTATCAATCGGAAGCCTCTTATTCTCTGAAGATCTTCCTTATGCTGCTGCTCTTTTTCAGCTTCATCCAAAGAAAAGTCAATGTCCTCTGTACTTTGAGATCTTAACTCTGTCAGCTGCATGCTAAGCTCTTCTATCTGTTTCAAAATTTCCTGTTCTGGCATCAGGTTAATATCTTTTGAGTTTTGTAATTTATTCATCTGGTTTCTTCCCCTATAATTTATCATAAATTTTCTGATAATACAACTTATTTTTCCATTAAGTTTTTACTATAACCAATGAGCGAACTGTTTACTTATCGAAACTATATTCTGCGATAAGTTTCTCCATTTTTGATGAACTCAACATTTTCATCAGGTCTTCCGGCGTTTTGGCACTATCAATAGCTACAAAACCTACCCATGCATACGGTGTACCTTTTATCTCGTTTGCAACAGCACGCCGGTCGTGGTCATATTCCTCATAAAGTGCCCTTGCATATCCCGCCATCTCCATGATCTTATGCCTGACTTCTTCGAACTGCCATTCATAATACTTTATAATTCGTGCCTCATTAGGGAAATCTTTTGCAAGCTTGGCAAAATCGGTTCCCTGTAGGAAAAGTTCTGTCATCCGTTTAGCTGTAAAGACCTTGTTGCTAACTACCCTATGTCGTGCAATATATGCAGGTGATTTTATCTTTATACGGTTGTGTTTTCCATCAACTACAACAAAACCTTCATCCGTTAGATCTTCTTCAGAATGCTTATTCAGTTTCACTGCTGCTTCAAGACAATCTTCAATTGTTTTTAGAGAAAAGCTTCTCGGCTTTTTGAAGTTCTCCAATTCAAAATCTACCTCTTCTCCTGTCGTGTTGTCTCTAGCAGCAAGATAATATAATGTGGTCTTATCATACTTGATTACTACCTGCGTCATCGGGGATACAATTTCAAAAATATAAGTGTAGTCTTTATCAAGGTCATCAAAAGATATCTTACCATAATTATCTGCTCGTAAAATAACATCCCGATATGTGATGCCTTTATACCCGGCAACCGAAGCTTCCACCGCATCACAGGTTGAACTTGTTGCAAAAATCCACTTCCCATTATACCAATACAACTTTATGAGCGAACCATCTATCTTTTCAAGTACTCGGGCTGTTTTCCAGTCGATATCAGCTGCATACCGTTCCTGTACATTGAAAAATTTATCAAACGGCCGGCAAACAACCATCTGGTGCACAATATCTATAATGATGCCTCTTGCTTCACATACAAGAGGGTCTGAGAAATCTGCCTCTGAGCCATACTTAAAGCAAACAAGATTCCCGGTATGGCTTGTCCTAATAAGCCGATTATTTAGTCTCTGCTCCCAATTATCTGGATTATGTTTAATGAAATAAAGAATCCGAGAGCCCATATATTTTTTCTCTTTTTCATTTTCTATAGAATCTATATCCGACATCAGTTCCTCTTCGACTTCTTCCGCAGGTATTGTCCTCCCTTTCCTAATACTCTCTTCTGCTTTTTTCAGTTTAGAAATTAGCCATTCCTTCTGAGCCTGAAATAAAATAGCCTCATCATATGAGTCCAATTCCTCAAATAGATATGACTGATACCCATATCTTGACGGCAGTTCATCAAGATAAACCATGTTTCCATAACTCTCTGCAGAACCTCCGACATATGAGTACAGCTTTCCTACTTCGAGTTCCTCTTCCATCATGAGATTACCATCGCCAAGATAATCATGTATCTTTTCAATACATCTAATCTGACGCAGAGTCGGATCAAATACATTTACTTTTTTCGTTTTCTTACCAGGCTCATCCCCGGATACTCCTCTAAAGTAATTTGTCCCTTTCATACTACCGCATCCTTCCTCCATCATTTTCCATAAGTAATCGCACCTGCAAAAATAATCTTTTTTCTCACTTTATTTATCTTATTTATGTAGTCGTTTTCCTGTTCCAATCCTTTGTACATCTTATCTATGATTTCTACTATTTCTAGTGCAATAGGATCATCTGTAAAATATTCAAAAATACCCTTTACATTGTGACTGTGTAAAAGCGTGTATATATATAATGCATCATCCATTATCTCAGCATGTTCACTATTAATAATAATCGTCTCGATCACATGTTCATTCTCCTGTCTACACTCACACCCTATCTCCGATAAAGAACCTTTTATCAGTGGTTCATAGAAATTAATGGTTGTTCCTCCCTCGGGCGATCTACAATAGGCCTCTATGTATCTCATTATCTGTTGTATATCATAGGAAGATTTTGCTCTATTGTCAGTCTGTTCATTCCAAATTCCCAGGCTTGCATCAAGATTGTATTCTCCTATACTAGTATCCTTCATAATAATGCTTCTGACTGCCTCGTACAGTTTCCGTCGTGTATACTCTCTTTCTCTGTAGTTTTCTGATGAAATCAATCTCATCCGTATACTCCAATCAATCTCATCATACTGACCAATGTACATTCTGTTGTAAAAATCCAAAGCACTAACGCATATACTAATCTCGTCATCGATCAGACTGACAGACTTTTTCCCTCTTCCCCTACGTATTTTCATAACGACCTTTTCAAAATTCATCACAATCATTTCATCCTTGTCTATCATGAAATCATTTCCATCGACCCAAAGTGTACTACTCTTGCCGGAACAGTTAAGAATATACGAATAGTCATCTGCTATTTCATTGATTGATATTTTCTCTTCCCATCCATAACTGGAAACTAATTCATCTTCGTCATCAATCTCATGATTAAACCACTTTACATAGGCATTTTTCGTATACTTCATTAAATCAGACTTGTTGCGAAGTTTTCTTCTAAGAAACGCAGCAATAATGTCGTTACCATGACCGTTAGGTAATTCCAGATACATATCACTCAAATACTGATCTGATCTATAGCAAATTCCTTTACTGTCAAACAGATATATTCTTCCTCTTGTCATTATCAATCCCTCCATTTTCAGAAATTGGTTTTTATGTATTATTCGTCTTGTCGAATCTTTCTTGTAAAAAAAATCCTGTTATGGATTTTTCCTTTTATTCTCGGCTTTAAGTGCATCTATATAACCCATCAGTCGGTTTTTTTGATTCTGATCCATATTCCTATATTCAACAAGTACTTCGAATTCCTCATCTGTACGAAATACAGTTAGGTAATCGTTATTCAAGTTATTTCGACTTTCCGTTGCAGAAATAAGATAAAACGGATCAACTTCCAATGCATCACAGATTACCTTTAATTTATCCATAGATGGATTTTGTTTTTTTCCTTTCCAACTACTCAAGGTACTCTGAGGTATGCCGGTTTTTTCGGAAAATTCCTTTTGGGTCATATTCCTTTCGTGGATTAATTCCAATATTCTTTCACCAATTGTCATTGTCATTTTCCTTAAATCGAATAATTTGTTTTGTCATATAGTATCTCATAACCTTATTATTGTCAACAAAAAAATAACTGAGTGCTTAAAAATTCTTAGCATTTCAATACGAGGCGGTATAGGATATGGTATCGACCGATTTGTAGTATTACAAAAATCTAGTCCAGCAAAGACAGATGTTCTTCTATTCCCTACACTCAAATCTTTATCGTAAGAAAAGCCCGTTGGCACTGGGTTTAAAAGGTGTCGCACCGGTTGGATACGCCAATTTTTACGCCAATCGATGCGTCATTTATAGAACTTTATAGAATTAAATAGGAATGTGGAAAATGATAATTGCCCTACCGGAAGTTATAACTTTGGGTAGGGCTTATTTCATATATATTATGACTAAAGTATTTTTGAATACCCATTACGGAGGTGAAAGTAGTCTTAGATAGATGTGATAGAACAGCAGATCAATCTTTCTCGTCTTTCCGGCTATTAAGATTTCCTTCTGCCTACCTACAAACGCCCATCCCTCACCAAGCTCCAAAAGGAAGCGGGTCATTCGTTGTTCCAAAACATCCTCAAGCGCTTCCTCGTCATATTTTTCCGGCAAACTTACAGTAGCAAATTCTTTTTTTCTTCTGTTTTTATCTGAGAATTCCTGCAAAAAATCGCAACCTCGGTTCCAATAAATGCCCAGAATGAAAGCATGAGGATATTCTCTAAAAACACTAAAGCGCCGGCTTTCTCGTAATCAAGAAACGCAAAGGGTACACGGAAGAACAAATAATCCGGCATTCCATTCCTTATGAATAAAAAATAGTCCGATACCTGCCACAACACATAATGCTGCAGATATCACCGTCTTCAGTTTGTCTGTAAGCTTAAGCCTCGCAAACATCACAGGAATATGCATCCCCAGATGCAAACCCATGAGAACAAATGCCCAGTGAGACATGGACAGATGCATCCTTCTGGCAAAAGAAACCTTTGTCATACCATAGAGGAAAGGCACCGCATGTCCACTCATTGACATACCACAGAAAGCTGTAAGT